>NZ_JAMPKA010000016.1:0-168601 GCF_039961855.1 Trichocoleus sp. Lan
ACGCGCATCCGGGTTAGAGCCAATAAAGTCGTTCAGATCAGCTAACATAGAGCCATTATCTCAACCTGTTGGAATCTTCTCTAGGTTCTCACAACTGACTTGGGATTGCTATAGATAAAAACCTCCGAGGTTTCGGGTAGTCTTTGATAATCGCCAGCTAAACACACGTTAGGTTGCGCTTAGTATGCTTTAGTCATTCGCGTGCGCGTGGTGCTGATATTTGCAATTTCAGCTTCAGCCTTGTGAGCTTTTTTACAGCTACCCTTACCTTTTAAAGCATCCTCTAAAAAGAGAGGGGAGTTCAATTCTTCTCCCTTCCCTTATCGGGAATCACACATCTTGCACCAGTTGCAATAACCCGCCCAGAAATTTATTTCTGGGTGGGTTTTGAGGCTGACGTGCAAGAGGTCAGGAACTTTAATATGGGGTTAGATTTGTCCGCTCGGAGAAAGTATTGAGCCATGATCGACTTTACAGTTTGGGATGAGCTACTGCGCCGATACGTCGATCTAGAAGGTCGCGTCGATTATCATGCTTGGTCTTCAGAGCGATCGCAAGCGCTTTCACAATGGCTGAATTCCTTGCAGGAAGTAGATTTGGGGGATTATCCCAACCTAGATGAACGGTTAGCGCTGTGGCTGAATTTATATAATGCGATCGCGATCAATCAAGTTCTAGAACGCTATCCCATCCCCTCCATCCGACCGAAGATTTTAGGAATTCCCAACTGGATTGCCTTCCTGTTGTTCTTCATCCGTCCCGTCTATTCCTTTGCAGGTAAGCGCTACAGCCTCAATCAAATCGAACATGACATTCTCCGGCGCGAATTTGACGAACCCCTCATCCACTTCGCCCTTGTTTGTGCATCCATCGGTTGTCCGTTGTTGCGAAACGGTGCATACTTTCCGGAATCGGTGCGGACTCAGTTAGAGGATGACGCCAGCCGTTTTATCAATAATCCCGATAAAGTTCGCTACGATTTCCAAACGGGAACGCTTTACTGTAGCAAAATTTTCAAGTGGTACAAGAGCGATTTACTGAAAGTCGCACCTTCAATTCCTGAATACATCCGCTTGTATTTAAAAACCGACGTGCCTCTTGACGCTTCAACGCCGATTTCCTATCTCTATTACGACTGGAATCTGAATGAAAAAAAGAGTTATTAGTTGTTAGTTGAGCGACAGCAGATGCACTTTGATATCAAATTCAGTAATTACCCACTCCCCGGAATCCCACCCCGCCAACGCCTGCGGCTCTGGCTCCCCTCCCCGCAAGCGGGGAGGGGTTGGGGGGTGGGGTTCTTTTATTATGGGAAATTAAACAGATTCTATAACTAATAACGAATTAGCGAATTTCCTCATAAAACTTTTTCAGGTAAGTTGCTTCAACTCCGATACCCCAAAGAAAGCCGATGTAGAGATATATCGCGGTAGCCTTCAGCGAACCCCATTTTGCCACACGGCGATCGCTACTTTGCACAACTCGATTCACTTGACGAATCCGACCTCGTTGCACCAACTTCAGGCACAAATCCGCTTCCTCCATAATTGGCAATGCCGGATCAAATCCGCCACATTTCCAGAAATCGGCGCGACGACAAAACATCACCTGATCGCCAAATAACAATCGCAACCCCTGAAAAAACAAACGAGGTCGGAAAAGCAGCGGCGCGTAGTAAGTTTTGAGGTAATTATGCAGCGAAACTCCCCAGCGCGTCGTCTGGGAACCTGTCATCAAAGAAATAAACCCGCCGCCAGCAACAGATGGATCGGCTAAAGTTTGCTCAACCACTGCCACAAAATCATCTGGAACCGAAGTATCTGCGTGTAAGAAGCACAGGATATCTCCCGTCGCCGCCTCTGCGCCTCGGTTCATCTGCACTGAACGTCCGCGAACATCACAACAGAGGACACGCGCTTGAGATGACGGGGCGATCGCTTGTAAGATCCGCTGGGCGATCGCAACTGTCTCATCGTCACTTCCCCCATCTACCACCAGCACTTCCCAAGCTGGAGGATCTAGCAAATTCAACTGGCGCAGCGTGCGTTCCAAGCACGTCGCCTCATTCAGCGTGGGAATAATAATCGAAACGCGAGACATCTCCGGTTTAGCATCCTCATTCAATAAAAAACCGGCGTTACCACCGGCTAAAATCAAGCATCACCAGCACTGCTTGCACATTATGCGATCGCTGGAGTCATTTGCTTTTGTTGCTTTTGTTGCTGAGCCAATTCTACGAGACGACGAATCCGATCCTCAGTCGGGGGATGGGTACGGAAAAGAGATTGCAACCCTTTTGTCGAGATAGGATTGACAATCAGTAGCGGCGACATCGTGGGATTGCCGTTCATCGGAATCTGATGACCCATTGCCTCAAGCTTCTCCAACGCACTGGCAAGCGCCAAAGGATTCCCCGTGATTTCAGCCGAACCCAAGTCAGCAGAATACTCCCTGGTGCGGGAAATCGCAAACTGGATTAGCGCCGCAGTAATAGGAGCCAAAACGATTAGAAACAAGGCACCCAAAGCGTTTCCACCTCTGCGGTCATCGCGGGTGACAGGGCCGTAGAGCGCTCCCAAAGTGAGAATCCGTCCGACAAAAGTAATCGCTCCAGCGATGGTGCCTACAACTGCCTGAGTTAAAGTGTCGCGGTTTTTGACGTGGGTAAGTTCGTGAGCCAAAACACCTTCAAGTTCTTCGCGGGAGAGTAATTCTATAATCCCTTGAGTCACTGCCACAGAAGCATGATCCGGATCTCGTCCGGTTGCAAAAGCATTGGGGGATTTGGTTGGCACTAAAAACAGTTTCGGCATGGGAATCCCCGCCTTTTGGCTCAAAGAAGCTACCATATCGTAGAGTTCTGGAGCCTCCTGACGCTCTAGCGGTTGGGCGCGATACGCCATCAAAGCGGCTTGGTCAGAATAGTACCAGGAGCTAAAACTACTGAATGCAGCAAAAGCCAGACCTAAATATAGCCCCTGCTCGTTGCCGACCAGATAATAGCCACCCAGAACCAGAAGACCGCTGAGGAGTCCCAGCAATGCTGCTGTCTTGATTTGATTTCCAATCATGATTATTAGAAAGCAGTTGTTGAGAATTTTCTTTATTTGTTCTTAAGTTCTCAGATTCTGGAGTGTCTAGGCTCTATCTCATGTATGAAACTTGCCTCTTCCGGCTGGTAGGGAAATGTGTAAAGGGCTTTAGGAGACGCTTATAGTTATCTGCTAGTGCATTGATGGCGATCGCTTCTACCCTGGTTGTCTTCATCTCTTTTCAGGTGAAAGCGATCGCGATTACCAAACGAGCCTTTTTATACCCCGCATCATTGCTTGCAATGGAACTTCCCATAAATGTTCTAAACCCCAGATATATTGTAGATATCTGGGAAAACCTAAAAATTCTAATTTAGAATTATCCGTATTTACTGCTCTTGAATATTGTATATATCTCATTATCAAACCCTCGGAAAATGATTTTCTTTTTCTACTCGTGAGCTGATATTCGCTGCACTCAAATTTAGAAACGGGTATACTCTGTACTTCTTGTAAAATCGACAGAGGGATTGGGGAATATAGGATTTTATGTAATTTTGTCAGTATATTTTGTATGGGCAAAATTAAGCGATATTTTTGTGCCAGAGTTACCAGTCGGTTCCAATCAATTTCTGCTTGGTATGAGTTGAGAAGTATTGCGGCATCAGCTAGCCGACTAATTGGAAAAACAAAATTACTCATTCCTCCATATACACAAACGTACAATAGCTGATCGGTAGGATTTAAAACATAAGTTGATAAGTCATCCAGCTTGGTTAATATCGCACTATCCCAAAAATATTTTTCAGCATCTTCTTGAAAACCATCTGCGAACAGATGCCAGCGAAGATTAAACTGTTGTTTTAATTCATTGTCAAATCCTAGAGTATGAGAGAAGGGCGTAATTGTAACTGGTATTTTTCCTTTGGCTCTCCAGCCAATTTTTTGTAACAGACTTACGGCTGCTAAAGCATCTGCTGGATGAACTAAAAAATCAAAATTATGTATCATTCGTGAGCCATAATCTTTGTAATAATGTATATTCAAAGCTGCATCCTTGAGCAGCATTGTTGTGATACCATCATTCTGAAAACAACTGATAATAGCTGCGACTTGTTGCAACAAAACTTGGGTTTCACACCATGTGCGTCGGTAAACTCCCTTTAGTCTTGCCATATGCAGATCCGTCACGCCATGTGCGGATAAGTTGCGATAAAGTAAAGGCAGCAATCGATAGGATTCTACATCGAGATTCTCAAGATCGGCAGATGCTTTCCATTGATTCCAAGAATCAATTGCCTCTTCTCCCTGCAACAGTGCTGCCCGCAAAAGCAATTTTTGCTCGGAATTAAGCCAGTCACAGCTATCCTTATTATATAGATTCATTTTAGGCATCTTTTGTAATTGAAAATTTTAAACGATGGTAATCAATTAAGGCACTTTGATGCCTGGAACATTTACTCGAATTTTGTAAACAGAAGTGCCAGCAGTAATATAAAGACTTTGCAAATCATCATCTCCCCAAGCACAATTCGCTGGCACCTCCGGAGTCACAATTGTTCCCAAATGATTCCCTTCTGGATCAAAAACCCACACGCCTCCTGCACCTGTGCAGTAGATATGTCCTTGCACGTCTACTTTCATCCCATCGGGTAAACCAGGTTTCTTACCATTGATATTGTAAAAAATGCGACTGTTGGCAAGTTTACCGTCAGCTTGAACATCGAACACGCGAATATGACGGCGTTCAGAATCGTCGATATAAAGCTTTTTTTCATCCGGTGAAAATGCTAGTCCATTGGGTTTATCAAAATCGTCGGCTACGACAATAATTTCTTTGCCATCAGACGAGAGGCGGTAAACCCCCTGGATTGGTTGTTCCTGCTGTTCGGGTTTGATGCCATAAGGCGGATCTGTGAAGTAGATAGAACCGTCACTTTTCACGACAATATCATTAGGACTATTCAGTTTATTACCTTGAAATTTATCAGCTAAGACGGTAATCGAACCATCTTTTTCGGTGCGGGTGACGCGGCGCGTTCCGTGTTCACAAGCAATGAGCCGTCCCTGCTTATCTCTAGTCAAACCATTGGAGTTATGGCTAGGCTCTCTAAAGACTTTTACCTCACTATTGGAAGTCAGTTTAAAAATTTTGTTAGCCGGAATATCACTAAAGAGGAGATACTTTTCTTCAGCCAACCAAATAGGCCCTTCTGTAAATTGAAACCCCGTAGCCACACGCTCAACAGTTGCATTTTTAGGAAAAAAGCTTTTAAATGCTTGACCTTTTGCCTCCAAGCAGCTTGAAAATAGTTGTTCTTTTACTTGTCTTTTTACCCAATTCGCAATACGCAACATTTGGTTTTATTCAAAATAACAGCGCTTTTTATTGATTCAGATATTCTGCAAAACGATGATTATATAATGACAACCCAGCATCAATTTTGAGGACGGTTCCAGTAGTAAACTGTGAAAAATAGTCAGAAGCTAGGTAAACAGCAGCACGACCAATATAACCAGGATTAATTGAACTGTTATGCAGCGGAGTATAGTTGTGAGGAAGTGAATTTCCCTGGTCATCTTCCGCTACCCAACCGGGAGCGATTCCGTTAACTCTTATCCCAGAAGTTGCCAATTCTAGAGCCAATTCTTTGATAATCATTCCTAATGCAGCTTTTGAGGAGCTGTAACTAGGCCAACGTACAAGTTCCCATTGGTGAATAGACGTGATATATATAATCGAGCCATGAGTGCGATGATTAATCATCATTTGAGAAATAAGCTTTGTAAGGTACATTGGCCCGAAGACATTGGTGTTAAAGGTTTTATGCCATTCTCCTAAATCAAGGTCTTTTATCTGGCTCGTCTCAAATTGGATTCCCACATTGTTGACAAGAATATCAATATTTATTTTGTTTTCTACTAAATAATTAGATAAATAATTGTTATCTTCAGTCTGGGAAATATCTGATACAAAGCCTCTTGACTTAACTGAACAGCAACTTAATTCTTTTTCTAAATTTTCACATCCTTCCCGAACCAGGTCAGTGAAGAAAATGTTTGCACCTTGTTTTGCCATCTCAAGGGCAATACTTCTACCAATATTTCTGGCTGCTCCGGTTATCAGAACATTTTTTCCAGCTAAAAGCTGATTATCAATAACTACCGAAGGCTCTGGTCCTGGTTTTGTAACTACCAATTTTGGAGCTGTGGGCGGATTCACGAAGGCTGTTAAGGCAGCTTTAAGCCGAGTTTTAAAACTCATACTTATTAAGAAAATGAAGAATTCTTTTCTGGCAAACTTGCGGCGCGGCGTCGGTCGAGTGAAGCTTTAATTAGCCGGACATAATCAGTCCGCGCTTCACGCTGGCGAATGCTCAGATTGGTTTCGTGCAACCGCCGTGACATCAGGAGGCCTGGTAACATTTTCTCACGCAATCCCAGCTCTGTTGCACGCGCATACCAACTAATAAATTCTCCCATTTGTAAGTTGGTTTCAAATTTTCCTACCCGAAGAAAAGCTTCCCGTTTAAGCAGCATGGTTCCAGGGTGATATCCCGCCATTAATTCAGGAGGACAGTATATTTTATTCTTGATGCTTTCATCTAATTCGGGACTGTGAAACTGTTGAACGTGTCCGAAGACTATATCAATATCGGGTTCGCTCTCAAAAACCTGCATTTGACAAGTCAATTTATCTTTGACCCAAAAATCATCGGCATCGAGAAAAGCAAAGAAACTTCCTTGCGCTAACTCTGTGCCATAATTTCGGGCAGCACCAGCACCGCTTTGGGATTGGGAATAGTACCGCACTGATGGGGCAAAGCGCTTTGCTACTTCTGCACTGTTATCCGTTGAACCATCATCTACTACAATGATTTCCCGTGGCTGATAAGTTTGAACTAGTACGCTTTCAATCGCTTCAGCCAGATAGCGATCGCAGTTATATACTGGGATGATGACACTGATTAGTAGATGATTTTCCATTCCGATACCTCCTTCTACTTGATTTTTAAAAATTTGCTGTCTAATTAGCTCTTCATCAAAAAATTTTGGGCGTATTTGGAGGCGCGCCCAGATATTCGTTTATCTTAGGCATTCCTGGTAGCGAACTATTAGCCAACTGCCCTTTTTGCCTGCACCGATCGAGATGTTTCTTGTAAATTTTAATAAACCCCAATTCAATTAAATTTTTTCCCACAGTCATATTGTCTTGGTGTCTTCGATAAAAAAGCGTCACCTGTTCCAGCACCACCTTTGACACCCTATTTTCCCAGGCTCTTACAAACCAATCAACATCTTCAGCAAAACTTAAACTTTCATCAAATAAGCCAATTTTATCAAACACAGATTTTCGATAAAGGGCACTTCCCAAATTGATGTAATTATAAGGCTGATAATGTTTTTCAAAGATTGCATTTTCTGGTGTCAACTGAGAAATTTTCAGGTTTTGGATTAATCCTTGAACAATCTCTACTGATGGGTTATCTACTAAGTAATCTGTTTGCAATTTTAGGTTATTTTCAGACCACAAGTCGTCAACATCTAAAAAAGCGATCGCATCCCCTTTTGCCATCCTTAAACCACGGTTACGAGCTGCTGATGGCCCGCTATTAGGCTGATAAACATAGTGAATACTATCTTTATAGCGACCAGCAACTTCCGCCGTTTTATCTGTTGATCCATCGTCAACAACAATGATTTCTAGAGGCTGATAGTTTTGATTGAGGATATTTTGAATAGCTTCTGCTAGAAACTGTTCTCCGTTATAGACAGGAACGATCGCACTAACGAAGAATTCCTTATTATTCATGGGCTATTGCTTTGAAAGTAAGCTTAAAATGACTTCAGGAATTTGCTTCAGGTCAGTGCCGAGTTCTAGATAATAACAAGGTAGCTGGCTAACAGTTTTTGTCATTAGCTCACAAGCTTCCTTACCTGCACCGGGCAATTGCAGGATTGTACTGGGAACAAGTGCTGCCAATCCTGCTGCTGATGAGGTAGCTTTCAAGGTGGTATTGCTTCCCCCAGTAATGCGTGGGATTAAAAGCGCTCTTAGGGGAAAACTGGGCAAGATTTTTTCGGGAAAATGGTCGTTGATGAAATAAAGCGCTTTTTCTGAATCTAAGCGATCGCTATTGCTAATTGCCTTAGCGAGAAACGGCAATCTTTGAACATCATCGGCATTTTTTTTGCCAGTGCTGTAAATGCTAAAAACAGTTGGGGTGGGGTCGGATGCAATCAAACTATAGTCGTCGCTGGCATAGAAAAGCTCAGAGTTAAGGCAGGTTAAAGCTGTAGTTGATTTACCAGATCCCCCTTTTCCGACTAGCAACACGCCGCCACTTGGCATTCCAACTGCACCCGCATGAACCAGTTGCAGTCCCCGCTTACTCATCCAGACGTTAAAAATTGTCCGTAGCGGAGAACCTGCTTCCCAGTAAGGAAGTTGTTCGGTTGTCTCAACCCAATATATTCCCAGGTTGCGATCGCTATCTAAAATACTTAACGCAAACGCTCCCCATTGGAAACTGGTATGAATGCGCTCATTAGTAAACCCGATAATTTCCCCACGCTTTGGATGATGATGATTTATTTGCCAAGGTGGAGGTGGCATTACGGTGTTTGTCGAGGCGCTATCCCACAAACAAACTGTCAGCGCTGGATCTGAAACGGCTTCTGTCGCTAAATGTCCTAAAGCAGGTGTCATGTAGGAAATTAAAGCTGAACCAGCAAAACGCAACCGAATTTTAAACCCGCCTAAGCAATAAAAACGGTCAATAGAACCAGATGTAGCCTCAGCTTTTTCGTATAATTCATAAACCGTATTAAAAAAGGCTAAAGGGTCTTTCGCTTCTGTTTTAGTGGCAATCTCAGATGCCAACTCGTTAGTCATCATGTTGAAAAAACTTAAGGAATTAGCTGAAACCTAGGGGCAAATCCTGACGGCTGCCCCTTCCCAATACACCTTGAAGCTGCTGATAATGATGCCAAATGCTGATTTAATCAGGCTTCAACTTTAACATTAGGCCAGCCCACCACCTCATTCACTTCGTGAATGGGGTCTAAAGCTAGCAATTCTTCCATATCTGTATATTTTTCTAAAGTTGGGGGTGAAAAGCTGAGCTTTTCAGGATTGTCGTTTGTGGTGCTTGGTGCGCTGTCTATATTTAAATTTTTAGGATCTTCTGTGCCATCGAGAGTAATGAGTTCTTCTTGCTGCAATCTGGCAATAAAATCATTGACAGTATTTTCAATAATTTGGCGATTGCCATCGTAGCACTGGATTATTTTTTGGATAATATTGCTTTTGGAAGTACCTTTAATAAGTTCTTCCCAAATATCAGCTCCAACTTTTACTAAGCTATAATAATCTCCCTTATCTAAGTTGACGATTACAACTTCACCATCAATCGTTTCGTGGACAACTTTAGGAGCATTCGCCTTAAATATCTCTGAATAATTCATGATTTTTTTGCTATACTACCAAGCTTTGTTTCGCTTTTCTTAACCCTAAGCTAACCTTGAGATATTCTAATGTCAAGGTATAACTAATTAGGTTTATTACTAAACTTATAGACTTTATAATAATTCCGCTTATATTATAAATTAACGATTTTAAATAATATTAGTTATTGCAAAATACATATTATGAACTTTTGATTTAGTTTAAATTTAAAGCTCATAATATGTATCCGGTTTAAAATTGAAAAAGATTTATTCCTTACTTACTACCATTTTGATTAAGGAATAAATTTTATAGTTTAAGCATGAAAATCATAAGTTTTTTTTACTCACATTGAATCTTTTTAATATTTGCTCTCCTATTAGCCTGAGTGGTCGCAGCAAATAGTAAAGGAAAGCTGGAAATTCCGCCAAGGGTAGTAGCAACCAGTCGGTAGTAGTCGGCGTGATTGCTAATTTCAGAGAATACCGCACCCTGTCAATTAGGCGTTCTCTGGCTTTTAAATGGAAGCGGGTGGTTGTCCCGTCTTTAACAGATCCGTCCGACGAACGGAAAAGCTGTTCGCATACTTCAGCCGCCAGCAATTCTACCGCTGGGTCAGCCTGAATCTTTTGCCAAACATCATCTGGCAGGGCAGTTCCTAGAAGACGATGTGCCAGCCTTAAACCTATAAACAACATTCGCTGACCGCCCTTGGCGCTAGCTTGCTGCATCAGTTTGACCCAATCTAGCTGCGGATGGCTGCGGATAAGTTCGGCTACGTCGCAGATTCTTGCCAGTTGCGTCCAACAGTCTTTGGTTCCGTGTCCGCAAATCGTTAGCAACGAATTCTCTGGCGAGAGGTTGGGAACTGTCGTTCCAGCAATGGAGACTGGCTCCAGGTCATCCCACAATTCTTTAGAATCGATGGGAAAAGAAAAATACTTTGGCATTACTCCCCAGTGCAGTTCCACCAACACTCCTTTCTGGTGGTTTCTAAATGGATAGGCGGCTTCGCGTACAAATTGATGAATATGAGGCGAAGTCACAAAAGCCGCTTCCTGTTCTTGAGTCACTTCGATGCGCTCGATTTTCATCTGGTATCCTTGAGACAAAAACAGCGCCTTTGCCCTTTCGATGTCTCTTTCTTGCACCAGAATGTCTAAATCCCAGAACTGTCTTCTCAACAAATTACCGTAGGCAGAAGCGGCTAATACTGGCCCTTTGAAAGGTAGAACCGGAATTCCTTGTGCTTCAAATAGATTTACGAGTCTAACCAGTTCGCCGCTCAAAAATAGGCTGCGTCGCGTGAGGGTTTGAAAATCAGCCCGCAACTTAGCCAGAATATTCTTCGGAACCGCTTCCGGACAGGTGCTGTTTAGGTTCCAATACAAAAGTGGCATCACCCTATGCTCAGTCGCCATTTGCATCAGTTCTGCCCAATCTATATGATTTTCCTGGAGTAAAGTGACTAGCCGCTCAACTCTTTCCAATTCCATCCGAGTACTGGCACAGATTAGCAGCACTTCGATTTCAGGGCGAGTACCTACCGATGAAGCTTTAGCAAGTAATGTTTGCAATATCTGGCTCCACTAATTTAGCTAAGTCTGGTAGTAATATTCACAATTCATCAATTTTTATATACAACTACGGCATTATTTGTATAGTTCTGATAAAAATATAGGGAATTTTAGTAAAGATTTAGTAATTTCTAGTTTTTGTCAGTATTTGTACGATGCTAGCGTCACGAAATTTTCACGAGACGAGAAACTCCAAATTTTAGAACCCTGACGAATCAAGGGTTTAAGAAATTACCTTTAGGGTGAGGTGAAAAACGAACATCATTAACCACTTGTAAGAGAGATGTTTTCTCCGGTTTAAAGGGAAAGTGAGTCTTATTCAAAAAATATTGCTAAAAAAACCCATTTTCTTGAAGAAAACGGGTTGTAACAGCAGCTATGATTTTGGACGCTCTCTTGCAGGCAGTCTTTCTACTCAGCAGGCGCTGCTTACGCGCCTTTCGCTAACAGATGTTTCCACTACCTGCGGACTATCGGCTGTTCGACAGCATCTCGGAACTGTTGCACGTCTTCAGTGAAGCCAATTGGCAGTACACTGACGACATTTTCATGGGGACGGGGAATAATCACCCAGGATTCTACAACGCCACCATAAACTTTTTCTACTGCGGCAATTCCCGCCTCCATTGAGGTTTTCACCTCTGAAACATCCCCCCGAATATTGACATTAAAACGGGCGCTACCAACTCGGATATATCCGACTAGGGTAACTCTTCCAGCTTTAACCATCGCATCTGCCGCTGCTAGGACAGCAGGAAAGCCTTTCGTTTCTATCGATCCAACTGCCTGTGGCATTGGCTATCTCCTGAATTTGAATTTAATTGAGTTACGTAGAGCTAAGAACTAATTGTACGAATTTTCGATGCACCTTTGGATGGAAATGCCCCTTGCCTTTACTTTCCCACTTTTTGACTTGACAAAAGACCAAACAATCGAGTAAACAAAATCCCAATAATTGCTGGGATAGCTGGCAATGTCTACTCGCAATTAAGTTCCGATTGTTAACCAACTACGACATACGGAACTGTTCAACTTTTTGGGTGAAATGAATGGGCATAACAGTTTCAACATTTTCCGTAGGATTGGGGATGATGTAGTGGGAGATCACTTGACCTCCGTAGACTGTCTCTGCGGCTTTAATCCCTGCCTCAACAGCGATGTTGACTTCAGAAACTTTTCCCCGAACGGAGACCATAAAGTTCCCTTTTTCTACAAGTGCATAATGAACCAGCGTGACTGCACCAGCTTTAACCATTGCGTCTGCTGCTGCTAGTACAGCTGGGAACCCTAACGTTTCAATCGTTCCCACTGCCTGTGGCATAAAATCAGCTCCTTGAGTCCCAGCAATATTCCCAGCAATATTTCATTGTACGAGGCTTGTGATAATATTTTTGATTTTAGATTATAAGATTTATGCTTCTGGAGACAAAGCGAGAAGCGTGGCTGCGGGCAGTATACGCTAGCTATTATCGCTCAGATGCAGCGAAGATAGCGATCGCTACCTTTCATAAAGGACATCCTACTAGATGCCGATAGGCTAGAAGTGGAATGATTGAGTTCGCAATGTTAGCATAATTTTCCCACTGAAGCAGCGACTAAAATTACCTTAGATGCGTTTGTCCTATCAACCTTCCCACATACAGGATGCAAAGCAAACACTTGAAAAAAAACGACTTAAAATTTTATGATTTGAGTGCAGATAGGTGGTGGCAGGAAGATGAGAAAATCTATGCTCTCTATCATCTCAATCAACCCCGATTTGATTTTTTTGACCGCTATGTTTCAAATTGGCAGGGATTGCAAGCCTTAGATGTTGGATGTGGCGGCGGATTTACCTGCGAATTTATGGCGAAAAGAGGAGTAAAAGTCTCAGGAATCGACCAATCTGCTAAATGTATTCAACAAGCTCAAGATCATGCATCGCTAAGCGGACTTCAGATTGACTATCAACAGGGATATTCTGAAAACCTCCCTTATCAAGCTAATACTTTTGATATTGTTGTTTGTGTTGATGTTTTGGAGCATATTGCAGATTTACGCCAGACAATTTCTGAAATTTATAGGATTTTAAAGCCAAACGGCTTGTTTCTATTTGACACAATTAATAAAACTTTCGCCTCTAAATTAATAATGATTTGGCTATTAGAAAATATTTTGCAGGAAATTCCTCGTGGTATTCACGATTGGAATAAGTTTATTGAGCCGCAAAAATTAACAAGTTTAATGCATAGCCAAGGATTTAGCGGTATAGAAATTAAAGGGTTTAATATATTTGGTGAAAGCATTTACCAAAACGTGCTTACTTATATTCACTACAAAAAAATGGGCAAATTTCAAGTAGAAATTAGTAACAATACTTCAGTTATGTATATTGGTAAAGCAATAAAGTTGCCTAAATAATTGCTGTTTATTATTATATTTATGGGTAATTAAAAGAAGCTTAATTATTTGTAAAATAGTTACTGATTTTGTTTAATTTATTTTCCTACTTTGGTTCAAATTCTAGAGGATAATGATTTTCTGGCGAAGCTGACCATTCCCACATCGAACCTGCATAGTTTTTTACATGATTAAATCCTAAATCAACAAGTACAGCCGTGAAGAAAGCTGAGCGGATGCCGCCTGTACAATAAGTAATAATGGGAGTATGATGCTGAATTCCTAATCTTTCCAACTTATCAATAATCTGGTCACGAGGCAGCAAGTTCCCCTTGGCATCTTTCAAATCTTGGAAGTAGAAATGCACCGCACCAGGGAGATGTCCTCCCCGATGTTCGCCGTAAGCGGGAGTTCCTGCATATTCCCTCGCTTCGCGGGTATCAATGACAATCAAATCTTGGGATATCTCTTTAGCGGAAAGATTGGCTTTGAGTTCATCGCGCTGAATTTCCCATAAGGAAGTTCGCTGTACAAGAAAATCACCAGGTTTGGGTTGAGTCACTCCCCAAACAATCGGGACACCTGCTTTAACAAGTGCTGAATGTCCCCCATCGACAAAGACTGCTTGTGAATGTCCTAGCGTGCGTAACATCCAAACAATGCGCCCTTCTTCACCAAAATTGTGCGCTGGATTGCCAAGGACAACGACAGGTTGATTGTTACAAATGCCGACAGCGCAAAGTTTTTCTTGCAAAATTTCTGTATTCTCAATCAACTTTCCCTTATTCGGAGATTGTTGTTGCGAGAATTGCTGCCAAGTGACATGAACAGCACCAGAAATATGCCCAAGCAACCAGGAAATTGAATTGCGAACATCCAGAAGTGTCGCATCCAGCTTAATCAATTCCTTCGCTTCTTCTGCACTGACTACCCATCGATGGGCAAGAGAATCCTGATTCATAACTTTAACGCTACCCTGAAAACTCCTTTGCGTACCTTTGCGCTAACCTTTGCGTACCTTTGCGTTAACAATAAATCCTACAATTACCTAAAAGCCAAAATATGCTTAGCGGTAATCTCTGACTGTTCAAATTGAGGAACGTGCCCGCAATTCTCGATCCAAATGAGTTGAGAATGAGCGATCGCTCTCTTAAACCTCTCGGCATCGTCCGTACCCAACATATCATCCGCCTCTCCCCACAGAATCAGCGTCCGCTTATCGATTTGAGGAATTCTATCTGCCAAATTCCAGTAACCGCCACTTTTCATAAACGCGATGATTGCTTCGTGCCAACCGGGCATTTCCATGTGCAGCGCCGCACACCGAATCGCCTCAATAGCAGTCGGTTCCAAGTTGCCAAAAGTGCTGCCCCATAACAGCGCTTGGAGTTTGCGCTGACGCCAATATTCGACTGCCAGAAAATCTAAGGGAGGAAAGAGATAGGAGGCAAGCGGGAAGCTACCGCTGAAACCTACACTGTCAATTAACACCAGCTTTTTGACAGCGTGCGGGTAAGTGAGGGTGAAGTCAATTGCCGCTGCACCTCCCATCGAAGCGCCTACCAACATGACTGGCACTTGGATGTAAGTTTTCCAGAAGTAATACAGGTGCGTCTTGATAGCGTCGGGGTTATACAAAATTCCCTGCACTCGATCTGTAAAGCCAAATCCCAACAAATCTACCGTCCAAGTTTCATTTTGGGCGGCGAGTAGTGGTAGCAAGCAGCGAAACTCCAGCACCGAACTATCAAAACCGGGTAGTAATAGAATTGGGGTGCCACCGTTCCCCTGATGGACGTAAGCTGTAGCTATCGGTTGTGGCGAGAGAGGAGTTTTAATCGCCTGACGTTCAATTTTTTGAGCAAGGGCGATGGATGCGGACTCGCGCAACTGCTGAACTTGGGAGGGTAAAAAATCGGCAAACATCAGCGTTAGTGTTTCTCCACACTTTGTAGTATGCGAACTCAGTAACTTATTCAGTACACTGCAAAGTAAATAAGTTATTTTCTTCTCTCTTAAAAAAGAAAAGCTTAACCCCTCTCCCTGCAAGAGAAGCGGCAGCAAAACAGGGGAGAAGCGAACCGAACAGTATTGCCTACAATTCCACTTAACCACTCCCCATGACAGACTCTCTGCCTTTGCGCGATCGCTATCTACAATTAATCGACCAAATTGTACAAACCACCCTCAAAGGGCAGATTCGCTCGAAAGAGCAGGTGTATAAAATGCTCGTCAAGGATGTGACTCCGGGTACGGGCGAAATTTTCGAGCGAGTTTTGGAAGAAACCTTAAGCGCCACCCAGCAACAGGTGGACACTCAAAAGGATGAAATGAAGCTTGCCAAGGCGACTCGTACCTTGAGGGCAATGCAGACGATTCGGGGAGAATGGGAACGGGCGCAGGAAAAAAATCGGGCGACGGATGCGATCGCTACCGCTGTTCAACAAATTATCGCTTCCCCACCAGACGACAAGCTAGCGGCTTTATTACGGGTGATCGACCCTAATTTAGCGCAAGTTTTGAACTTACCGCAGTTGGCATCTGCACTGAAGCAACAAGCGCCAGAAATTACCCATCCCGAACAAGATCGAGATGTGCAGCAACTTGCTGAAGGTCTTACCCGTGGCTTGGAATCTTGGCAACGTCTGGAAGGGCACCTGGTAAGCTGGATCTACGACCAAAATCGCTCCTTAGGATTTGAAGGCACACCGGCGCAAAGTGGCCCTTGGGGAGTTTGGGAAAAACAAGTCAATAGCCCTTATCCTCAGGCATTATTCCACGCGCTTGCCCTCAACGAATCATTAACCGAATTGGTCGCAAAACAACCGCCTGACTTGATTTCCTTCGTTGAGTTAGCAGTAATTTTGCAATACTTGCAGCGGGGGTTGGTGAACTGGTTTGACAAACTGGTTTACGACTCCAAAGTGGGCGCAAGGCTGTCGATTTCCACTTTTCTGACTTTTGCCGTGATTTGGTCGCAGTTAGCGAATGGCTTGAATCAGGCGACAACTCTCAATTCTACTTCGCGCGATCGCTTAGTGAATGGCTGTTTTCAAATTACCCTACAAATCCTCAGAACCTTTTCCCAGCGCCAGTATTTCCCCCTCTACGGTGGCATTTTCGCCTCATTTTCCGGCGCATATCTCCGCACGACCCTTGACTATCTAGATGCACCGCTGCGACAAGTGGAAGGCACGCAAGAAAAAGCTCGGATTTTGACATTAATGGGTTATTCCCAGCGGGCGCAAGGTCGATATGCAGACGCGATCGCATTTCACGAGCAAGCCTTAGAAATCGCCAGAAATGCAGGCGATCGCCCTTGTGAAATTGCCAATTTTAATCACCTCAGCCGCACCTGCGTCGCGCAAAAGAACTATGCCGAAGCCATCAGCTATAGCCAACGGGCATTAATTCTCTCTCGTCAGACGGGAGATAGATTAGGAGAAGCCAACGCCCTCGCTAATCTCGGCTACAGTGAAGTTTTCCAAGCTCAACAATTAGAACAAATAGAACCCGAAATTTACGAGACAGCCATCAACTATTTGCAGCAAGGATTGCAGTTATCAGAACGAGTAGGGGATGGTCAAAGTAAAGCCCTTTGTTGCAGTAGTTTGGGAATTGCCTTGTTGATAGTAGAACAACCCCAAGAAGCGATTAAATACCTGGAATCTGGCTTACAAGCCGCCCAATTTTCCGGCGATTTATACCTGCAAGGGCGAAACTTAGCTTACTTATCTGAAGCTCACTACAGTCTGCAAAACATCGATAAAACAATCCTTACAGGTAGCCTGGGAATGTATCTCCTAGAGCAAATTGCTGCGGAAGAGTGGCGGAAAACCGCAGGCTTACTCACCATTTTGCAAGGACAAATGGGAGCAGAAGCGTTCCAGAAAAAATTGCAACAATCGCGCCCACAAATTATCGCCCTTATCGGTGTTGATGGCTACGATTATATTCCCCAAATTTTAGAAAGATATAAGGAATCGATGTAGTCAGCCCGCCAGGAGTTTAAACTCCTGGCTAATAACTAAAGTCCGTTTTAACGGACTGAATACATTGAAACTTAGTTGGAGGATGGGCATTGCTCATCTGATTTTATGCAATTTCCAAGCAAAATACTAGAATAAATCTGTCGTACAAATGAAAATACTGTAAAGATGTCATTTCAAGAGAAAAGCGATTTAATATCTGAACAGCCGGAGAAATTTATCTTCTCGGATAACAAAGGTCGAAAATATGAGTTGTGCCTAGAAATGGATGATGATAAGTGCATTTACGTGAGGTTAAAACATCGAGGGATAAAGGTGGGCGAAGCTAACTGTGTCCGGTACCCGCCGGATAAACTATTATTAGCAGACCTTAATATCTACGATGAAGTTATTCACATTCCCCAAAACTTTTGGGATGTTTTTCTAAAAATAGTCTTGAATCGAAGTAAGAAAAAAAACTACCGCAAAAGAGGATTAGGTTCTTATCTTCTACAGTTCGTAATTAAACACGCTTCCAAGAAGGGTATAAAACTTATTTTCGGAAAGGTCGTTAAGAGGGATAGTGATAATAACCCTAAGCTGCTTGAATGGTATAGAAAACACGGATTTGAAGTGGACTATACTACTGGTAACGACGATCCAGATACAGTAGCAAGAATATATATGAACCTTAGCTAAGGCAAGCAGACGAAAGTGCCTAAGTTTTATAGCCACCTGTCGCGCTCTCCTTCTCATCGGTAGCAATCGCCTCTAAAAAAAACACCTATGAACTTCTTCGATAAGCTACTTAAAGCAATCGAGCGCAATCAAAGCTTACTGTACGCAAGCCTCGACCCGGATATAGAGAATCTAGAAAAGCGCAATGGGGCTAGTGCCATTCTCCCTTCGGGCGATCGAAGTTTTCTGAGCGATCGCCTGCAATTTGCGATCGCCCAAACCGCCAATTTAGTCTGCGCTTACAAACTCACGCTTGGCTTTTATCAAGCACTGGGGGCAACAGGTTTAGAACTCCTTCAGCAAACCCTAGCTGCTATCCCCGCCGACATTCCAGTAATTTTAGACGCCAAACACGGCGACCTCAACACCAGCACCCTCTTTGCCCAAACCGTCTTTGAAGACTGGAAAGTGGATGCTGTCACCTTGAGTCCTTACCCAGGACTTGATTTAGCGGCTCCCTTTTTGGTCTATCCTGGCAAAGCCGTCTTTGTGGTCTGTACCACTGACAACCCATCAGCCGCCGTCTTGCAAGAATATCCAGGTACCGGGCTACCCTTTTACATCCATTTGATAAAAGAAGCGCAAACTTGGGGCACCCAAGAACAACTAGGGCTAGAAGTAGGCGCTGCAATTCCGGAAACGCTGACTCGCATCCGCAATATCGCACCAGAACGCCTCATATTCGTGCAGGGATGGTCAGAAAACCAAAACTTAAGTGAAATTCTAGCGGCTGGCTTAAACAGCTATGGAGAAGGGCTACTCCTGCCAGTCCCCCCAGATTTATTAACCACCGAACACCCCGCTGAGGCTGTCCAAGCCTTACGCGACACGATTAATGAAGAACGTCTCAGAATTGTGCAGGAAAGCCCCACCTGTGACTTGTGGCTTCCGGATGTCTGCTTCTTGCAACATTCTCCCAACCGAGATTTGATTTTGCAACTTTACGACCTGGGTTGCATTATGTTTGGCGATCGCGTGCAAGCCTCTGGAGAGATTTTCCCCTACTACATCGACCTGCGCGTCATCATTTCCCAACCGCAAATCTTCCATCAAATCTTGAGTGCTTACGCCGAGATTCTCAAACATTTGCATTTTGACCGAATAGCCGGAATCCCTTACGGTTCCTTACCCACGGCTACAGGGTTAGCGCTGCGCCTAGACCGCCCGATGATTTTCCCGCGCAAGGAAGTAAAATCTCACGGCACCCAACGAGTCATTGAGGGTCATTTCCAGCCGGGAGAAACCATTGTCGTTGTCGATGATATTCTTATCAGCGGCAATAGCGCTATGAAGGGAGCAACGAAACTCAAAGATGCTGGATTAAATGTCGAAGATATCGTGGTGTTGATCGACCATGAAAAAGGAGTCAAAGATCGGCTTCAGGAAAACGGCTATCGGGGTCATTCTGTCCTGAGAATGGGGGAAGTTGCGGAAACGCTGTACGAATCGGGGCGGATCAATTCCGAGCAATTCCAAGTTTTGAGCCATTAGCCTCACCTATTGAAGGTCATCCTACAAATGCGTCTACGCATCGTTTGACAGTCTCAAGTACTGATGAAGAAAGGCTCTCCAATTCATAGCCGCCTTCTAAACCAAATAATATTTTGGGTGTAATCTCTAAACAATAATCAGTGATGATGCTGTAATCTTGGGGCTGTAAATTGATTTTAGAAAGTAAGTCTGTTTGATTCGCATCATACCCAGCACTGATGATTAAGATATCCGGACAAAAATCTTTAAAAAAGGGAATGACTCTCTCCTCGAATAACTTACAGTAATCCTGTATATTACTGCCTGGAGCAATCGGAAGATTCAACACATTGTTATACTTACCCCGTTCCTCAGGCGTTCCAGTACGGGGATAGCCAGGTGATTGATGAATGGAACAGAAAGCCATGTTGGAAATATTTTCTACGGCTGTTTGGGTTCCATTCCCGTGATGTACATCCCAATCAAGAATTCCAACTCGCTGAATTCCGATGGATTGAGCGTAAATGGCAGCGATCGCTGCATTGCAGAAAATACAAAAACCCATTCCTTCATTTTTGAGGGCATGATGTCCAGGTGGTCTTGCCAGAACAAAAGCTGGTCGTTTTAACTGCGAAACCACATCAATACCATCTAACCAAGCACTGACTGCAAGGCAAGCAACCTCAAAGCTTTGCGGCGAGATTTGAGTTGATTCAAAACACCCCCAACCCCGCTCAGAATAAGTACGAACTTCCTGAATATAATCAGAGGAATGAATTTGTTCGATCGCTGCGATCGCATTTCTTGAGTTAGAAGGACTCAGCCATCGGATTTTATCGGCTATAGTTGAACTTCGCAATTTATCAACAATAGCAGTGAGTCGCTCTGGCTGTTCAGGATGCATATATCCTGTTTCATGCTGAAGAAATTTATCTGAATAGAAGATGGTAATCATTCAGTTGTTTCCACAATTTTGAAATTACCGATAGACCCTTCAGGTTGGGGTTGAACGACCGCCTACATACCAAATCTATGAGAGGCTAGCTGATTGGCAATCCCACTAGTTGTTATACACGGTGTTGAGGCTTAGTCAAGCTCACCGTCTCCCAAGCTTTCTCTTTTGACTTGTACTTCACCTTTCTTCCGGTATGCACATCGAATAACTTGCCAGAAGAATTAGTCCCTTCTCAAATTTTGAAAGCTTTTAAATTAGGACTAACGCAGAGATCCCACTAACTCCCCGATAAATTGGGGGTGAGTGAGGATATAGGTTTCAAGCTTTCAGTATGTAAGTCCTGTAAATAATTTTCTCATCCGTAATCCTACTGAAATCCAATCGAATGAGGTGCGCGTATTAACTGTAAGTTACTGATTTATGAATGAGGAGACACCAACATGGAGAGGGAAAATACCTTCGCCAAAAGATTCTTGCGCCCCAGCAAAACATTCTCACGGCGTGGGATTATGGTGGCGGGGACTGTAACTGGCGTAGCGAGTGCCTTAGGGTTGACCGCGATCGCTGACCGTGCCAGTGCTGCCTCTAGAGACGATAAAAGAAATGATGCTGCCATCCTCAACAAAGCGCTATTTTTCGAGCATCAAGCCATCTGGGCGTATGGTTTTGCGGCAACAAAGCTGAGTGACACCGATGTAGGCAAAGCTGTTTTGGCGTTGGCACTCCGCAACCAAGCCGATCACAAAACGCATCGGGATACTCTGGCATCGGTGGTGAAAAGTTTGGGTGCCACCCCGGTGACGGCAAAATCTAGCTACGATCTCTCGTCCTACATCAAGGCAGGAGAAGGCAACATCGACTCAGATGTGAATATTGCCAAGTTAGCACTCGCTCTGGAGACTGACGCAGCGATCGCTTATACCAGGGAAATTGCAAAGCTAAAAACCCCAGCTTTGATTACCGCAGGCGCAAGCATTGGTTCCGATGAATCTGCCCACGCGACAGCAATTCGTGCTGCTTTCAAGTCACTGGGCGTTGATATCGAAATCGTTCCCGCATCCTTCGTTAGTGCAGATACTCGCAAAGACTGGGTGCTGAAAGTCTAATTCAACCGTAGCCTCATGAAGCCTGTAGGCTTCATCTGTTAGCCTGAGTGCGATTCCACAATCCGCACTCAGGCTGTATAGGAAGCGATTCGATATTCAACTTAAGAAATTCCCAGAGTAATATAAACCCTTAAAAAAATCTCTTTAATTTTAATTTTCTAGTAAAAATCATCAAAAACGTCTTGTAATTGATAAAATTTCAAAGCAAGCAGATTCCGAAGCGTCAATTGCGAAAAAAAATTTACCAACGAGCAAATGACTTGGGTGGTGAAGAGAATTGGAACACTTTGAGGTTAGCGAAACCGTCTCCCTCCCCATAGAAACCGTCTGGGAAGCTCACGAGGATGTACATCTGCTAGAACGCATCTCTCCACCGTTTCCAGTCGTCAGGGTATTGGATTCAAACATTATTTGTGGTTTAGGGACGCGCTTTACAATCCGGGTAGAACTTTTCGAGCAGATAGGAATCGACTGGCAAGTGCAAATTACTCGCTGGGAACCTCCGAGAAGATTTATTGATAAACAATTGCGCGGCCCATTCCAATTCTGGGAACATATCCATCAGTTCATTCCCATTTCTGACACAGAGACACGCCTAGTTGATGTCATTAATTTTGAACTGAACCCGTTTCTGGACAGTACCGCGATCCGCTGGGGTTTAGAGACAATGTTTCAGATGCGGATGAACAACCTCAAACAAACGTTGTTAAATGAAAATTTTCGGAGAAATTTGAAGAATTCTGATGAAAGATAAACTCCTCAATTGGCTCAATCTGATTTTAGTCGCAGATGTGTTCCTAGTTTTGCTCAGTTTTGGGTGGCTAGCGATCGCTGTTGTCGGTCACTCGGTCGGCATTCCCCTCGGTCTCGATTTGTGGTACAAACTCTGGCAACCCTTGTTTACCCCAGCGCTTGGAGTTCTCATGGGAGGGGCAATTTTGAGTGGGATAATTAGCCAAATCTCCAAGCGCCTGAACTCTAAAACCGAGTCTTTAGACTTATAAGGACTGGAAACACAAACTTATTGAATTGGGTGGTTTAAAACACGCCGGATTAACCACAAAGGCACTAAGGAAACACAAAGTTACTTCCCTGTTATTTCCCTTAGTGTCTTTATGGTTCAAAAAAGTGCTTTCCACGGATACCTAGACGATGACAAGTTAGACGGTGACGACGACTCCCCCACTTTCATTTGCCATCTTATCTACCGCGCACACAGCATAAGTTCCCGGCTCAACTGTGGCAAACGTGGCCTCTCTTGAAAGGATTCTTTGCAGCGTCCAAGTTGTACCAGTTTGCTTATAAAGCGTCCAAGAACGAATATCGGGAGTGCTAGCAAGATTCCATGTCAGCTTGCCATTTCTCAACCCCAGTGCTGTTGGGGGCGGGGGTGGTGTCGTATCTCGCCAGGGCATCGGGGGTGCTAGTGCGGGTTTAGTATAAGTCGAGGTTTTGAATTTTTCATAGATGCCCTGACGATTTTCAACGAAGGCTTCCATACTGAAGAAGATATTCCCTAAAGACAAATTCCCGCTCAAGTTGCGAGTAATGTCAACTTGCTTTTCTATCTCCGTAAGAGTCCAAGCCTTGCCATCCAACTGCCCCAGATTATTACCGGCGTAAATATGTCGATCTTTGGGGTTATTCTCCGTCCACCACTTCAGCAACACGGGGTAACTTTGTGCAGTTTGGTCGATGCGCCAGTAGAGTTGCGGGGCGAGATAATCAACCCAGCCTTGCTCTAGCCATTTTTTGGAATCGGCATAAAGTACGCTGTAGGCATCTAGTCCCCGAATTTGAGATGGTTGTCCGGGACGATAAATGCCAAAAGGACTAATGCCAAACTTGACGTGTGGCTTGGTTGCCTGAATTCCCCGCGATAGGCGCTGAACCATTTGATTTACATTGTCCCGCCGCCACTCACCTAAAGAAAGTTTCCCGCCAGCCGCCGTATAAGCGGCGTAGGTTTTATTGTCGGGAAAAGATTTGCCTTCGATGGGATAGGGATAGAAATAGTCATCCAAATGAATGCCATCTACGTCATAGCGACGCACCACATCGAGAATGACATTGTATGCCCTGTCCTGAACCACTTTCAATCCGGGGTCCATCCACATCTGATTACCCCATACATAAACTGCTTCGGGGTTAGTGACGGCGATGTGAGGACGGGCTGGCGGGGAATTGTTGATAGAGACTCTGGCGCGGTAAGGGTTGAACCAAGCATGAAGTTCAATATTGCGCTTGTGGCATTGAGCGATCGCATACTCCAGCGGATCGTAAAATGGCTCTGGTGCTTTTCCCTGGCTTCCAGTCAGCCAATAACTCCAAGGTTCTAATTGCGAAGCATAAAAAGCATCCCCTTCCGGTCGTACCTGCAAGACCAGCGCATTCATTTTCATCGCTTGCATCCGGTCAAGGATACCGATAAGTTCGGCTTGCTGTTGTGCAGCCGTTAGTCCCGGTTTGGAAGGCCAATCACTGTTCCACACCGTTGTCACCCACGCACCCCGAAACTCCCGTTGATGGCTGACTTTGACGGTTGGAATCTGACTAGGTGGAATGGTTTTTGGAGGCACTACGAGGTAGGGAGATTCAATCCGAGAAGCTTCGTCGAGATACACTAAAGCTTGATAAATAAAAGCCGCAACATCGCCACGAGTCGCTGCCAGATTGGGATTGAATAATTTTACATTCGGGTAGTTCGCTACCAGCCCTGCTTTCGTCGCGACTGCGATGTCGTCGGTGGCATAGCTAGGAATTCCAGCGACATCTTGATATATCTGTGGAAGTGCCGTTTTTAAATCAGATTTTACGTTTGCAGCAATTTGCAAGCCGCTGACTAGAGAAACCAAAACTTGCGTTCGGGTAATCCTCTCTGCTGGACGGAAGCTGTTATCGGGAAAACCACTAATAAATAGTGTTTCGTAAGCTTTTTTAATCGCACTCGCCGCCCAGAAAGTAGAAGGAACATCAATAAAGGGGACATACTGTCGTTTTACAGGTCTGGAAAATGCTGTGGCAATTAGGGCTGCAAATTCAGTGCGGGTGATGGATTGATTTGGGCGAAAAGTCCCATCTGGAAATCCGTTAATAATGCGACGCTGGGCTAAAGCTTGAATGAATAAGCGTGCCCAATGAGTTTGAATATCAGAAAACTGAGTAGGGGAATTTACCATAGTTGTTGGTAATTGGTAATTGGTAATTGGTAATTGGTAATTGGTCACTAGCAACAAACCAAGGATTCAGGACTACTGACGATTAACCATTACGCTTGATAAGTTGTTCTAATGCTTCAGAGAGCACCTGTCGTTGTTCGGAATCGTAACCGCGGCGTTCTAAAAATGCTTTGTAGCTACCTTCGCCAGTAACGGCACTTTCCAATAACTTTTGAGACACTTCGTAGACAGAAGGAAGTTCCACCTGTTCGATAATTCGAGTGGTACGCGATCGCACTCTTTGGGATGATTGCGCCATCTCTTCGTTACCATTGCGATGATGGGCAACTGCCATCACCGCAGACATGGCTACATTTTTGACTAATAATTCTGCAACGGTGTCTGGATTTGACTGCAATGCCCGTATAACAGCAGCAGAGGGATTATCTGCGATTGTCCCCTCTGATGTCAGGTAGGTGACGAAAAAGCCTCTTGCACCATTTTCAGTTTTCACTAATTCTGCAATGGCTGTTTCTATTTCTGCTTCGGATAATTCCCCCGCTTGCATCTGGGAAAGCAAAGATTGAGTCAGCGCGATCGCACTCTCAAAGCTTACTTTTTCTGGAACTGTAAACGCAGATCCACTCATAATTGTGCCTGAAAATCGTTCTCATGCGATGATAGCCAATTTAGAGTTGTACCAGGTTAAGCGATCGCATTCACAATTTACAGATTTGCCGAATATCTACATTTCCCCCGGTGATCATCACCCCAATTCGGGCACCCGGTTCTTTCACCACTTCCGACAGCAAAGCGGCGGCGGCTAAGGCACCCGTCGGTTCCACTACGATTTTCAGACGTTCCCACAAGAAAAACATCGTGGTGCGGATGGCTTCTTCCGATACCGTCACCATATCATCGACGTAGTGCAATACGAGTGGGAAGGTGATGTTTCCCAGGCAAGGAGTGCGTGCCCCATCAGCAATCGTGTCAGGATTGTTCGTAGTATGCAGCGTTTTACTGTGAAAAGAGCGTGTCGCATCGTCGGCGCGTTCTGGTTCTACCCCAATCACTCGGCAATTCGGTGAAAGGGTTTTGGCAGCGAGGGCGCATCCTGATAGTAAACCACCGCCTCCGCAGCAAACGAGAAGTAAATTGAGGGAACCGACTTCTTGAAAGAGTTCTAAAGCAGATGTACCTTGTCCGGCGATGACATGAGGATGATCGTAAGGGGGAATTAAAGTTAAACCGCGCCGATCTACCAGACTTTGCGCCAAAGCTTCCCGCGTGGTTTCCTGACGATTGTACAAAATCACCTCAGCACCATAACCACGAGTTGCCGCTTGCTTCACGCCTGGGGCATCATCCGGCATGATAATCGTGGTGTGGATGCCCAGCAATTGTCCGGAGAGTGCGATCGCTTGAGCATGATTCCCTGATGAATACGTCAGAACCCCGCGTGATGCTTGTTCTTCAGATAGCTGTGCCAGTGCATTGTAAGCACCCCGAAACTTAAACGAACCCGTGCGTTGAAAGTTTTCGCACTTCAAGAATACTTGAGCATTGGTGCGCTCGTTGACCGTTCTGGAGGTCAAAACCGGCGTGCAACGGGCAATTCCAGCCAACCGCACCGCCGCAGCTTCCACATCGGCGCTCGTAACAGGTAGGGCACTGAAATGAATCGCAGACGGGTTGTGTTCTGCCATAACAAAATCCTATCGCCTGTAAAGATGCTTCAGGATAGTCTTCATTGGATTCGCTAAACACTTTGCATCATCCAACATCCTTGCATCCCACCGATACCAATCCTAAATGGATTGTAAAACTCTCTCCCTTGTGTCTCTGGAGCGTTCTCTTTGATTCGTGAAGGCAAGATATCCAATTTCTCTCTCGAAATTGGATATCTTGCCTTCAACTCAAATAGAACTGTTATAGTAGCCTAAGTAGAATTGCTTATAGATGTTTATCTATAGATGCCATATAAAGCCTTGATGGTAATTTCTAAAATACACTTAAAAATCAAAAAACTTATTTGTTAAAAAATATTTTTACCTATAGACATTTATCTATCAGTACCATATAAATTCTTGATGACAACTGCTCTAGGCATAAAAACCTATGATAGCAAAGAGTTATATAAGTTTTTTTTAGATGATTTATCGCTTAATTCTTTAAATCAATTATTCCCTTTTGGTTACTTGAACCATTAAGATAAGCAGAACGCTTAAGAAATTATTAATTCGGCATTCGCCTTACTGCATAGGTTGGTTAGGGAAATTACGGGTTGGCTGAAAGCAACCCTAGCTTTGCTGCAAGTTTGGAGGGAATTCAGTGGTTCAGGCTCTCATCGATACTATTTGGTTAGTCCCTTGCTATGCCTTAATTGGTGCTATTTCCGGGCTATTATGGTCGCCCGGTGTCATCCGCCGCACAGGGCCGCGCCCCGCTGGTTACATTAACTTGCTGATGACCTTTTTGGCATTCGTTCATAGCTTAGTGACTCTGCAAGCGATTTGGAACCAGCCGTCTCAAGAAATAACGTTTACATGGCTGTCGGCAGCGGGTTTGGATTTAAATTTCCCCCTAGAAATCTCAGTAATTAACGTTGCAGCGATCGCTTTAGTAACCGGGTTAAACCTGCTAGCCCAGATATACGCGATCGGCTACATGGAGATGGACTGGGGCTGGGCACGCTTTTATGCCTTGCTGGGGCTTTTTGAGGCAGGGATGTGTGCTTTAGCTTTGTGCAACTCCTTGTTCTTTAGCTACGTAATCCTGGAAATCCTCACCTTGGGGACTTATTTGCTGGTAGGGCTTTGGTTTAGCCAGCCGCTAGTGGTGACGGGGGCGCGGGATGCTTTCTTAACCAAGCGGGTTGGGGATTTAATCATGCTGATGCCAGTCATTGCCTTGTATCCCCTGGCAGGAAGTTGGAATTTTAACGATCTAGCAGAATGGGCAAAAACCGCTGATTTAGACCCTACACTAGCCGCGCTATTAGGTTTAGGTTTAATTGCTGGCCCGATGGGTAAATGCGCTCAATTTCCGTTGCATTTATGGTTGGATGAGGCAATGGAAGGGCCGCTTCCCAGCACGATTTTGCGGAACTCGGTCGTCGTGGCAACAGGTGCCTGGGTGTTGATTAAGTTGCAACCTGTGTTAGCGCTTTCTCCGATAGTGTCGCTGGCGCTGATATCGATCGGTGGTGTGACGGCGGTTGGCGCTTCCTTGATTGCGATCGCCCAAATTGATATCAAACGCGCTTTATCCTATTCCGTCAGCGCCTACATGGGATTGGTATTTATCGCCGTAGGCACTCAGCAAGATGATGCAGCTTTGTTGTTGATCTTGACTCATGCGATCGCAATGGCGCTGTTGGTAATGAGTGTTGGTGGAATTATTTGGAACAACATCACCCAAGACTTAACCCAACTCGGCGGTTTATGGTCGCGCCGTCCCATATCCGGGTTAGCCTTTCTGGTTGGGACGCTGGGGTTAATCGCTTTTCCGCCTCTAGGCAGCTTCTGGGCATTGCTGAAATTAGCAGATGGTTTGTGGGCAACTCAACCTTGGCTAGTCGGGTTATTGCTGGTGGTCAATGGTTTGACAGCCTTCAGTTTAACGAGAGTGTTTGGGCTGATTTTTGGCGGAGAACCCAAGTCGATGACTGTGCGATCGCCAGAAGCATTTTGGCCTTTAACTTTCCCCATGATAGTTTTGGCCGCCTTCACCCTCCACCTCCCCTTAGTGTTACAAAGCTTGTCGCTACTGCCGAGTTGGGCAACTCTCAATAAAGATATGGCGCTGCTGTTGATTTGGTCTAGTATTTTTGGTTGCAGCCTTGGCGGGATAATTTATCTGAATAAAATGTGGAAAAAACCCGTCCAACTTCCTTGGAAACCCCTGCAAGATTTGTTGGCTTATGACTTTTACACCGCCAAAATTTACCGCGTGAGTATTGTTTTCAGCGTTGCTTTAGTTTCCCGCTTCATCTCTGCCTTTGACCGCTACTTAGTGGATGGCTTCGTTAATTTTGTCGGAGTTGCTTCCCTTTTCGGCGGACAAAGTTTGAAATACAGCACTTCCGGACAATCCCAAGCTTATGCGATGACGATAGTAATGGGAATAATTGTCTTAGGAATGCTATTATACTGGCGCTTCTTTCATGCCGCTTCACCACTCTTTGTAGCACTCGCTCAATAGGTCGAGAGTGGGCGATCGCTGCCCTACCAAACTAACTGAAAACCCGGTTGGTTTAGAACTTTTTGTCATTAGTCCTTTTTAAATTGCAAAGGATACATAACTAATGACAAAATACAAAGAGAGCAAGTCTTTAACCCTTAGGAAGGAAGCTACGAACCAATGAATTCAAAAAAGCAGAAAGGACAATTCTCCAGACGGAATTTGCTGAAATTTAGCGCAGGCGCAGTAGGAGCAGGGGTCGTAACTGCCGGACTCGGAACCAAG
Organism: Trichocoleus sp. Lan; assembly: GCF_039961855.1. Classification (NCBI taxonomy): domain Bacteria; kingdom Bacillati; phylum Cyanobacteriota; class Cyanophyceae; order Leptolyngbyales; family Trichocoleusaceae; genus Trichocoleus; species Trichocoleus sp. Lan. Next base: position 29,299 of record NZ_JAMPKA010000016.1, read on the forward strand.
TTGGTTTTCCCCGACCAAGCCGTTGCAGAGAATGACATGACCCCCGATCAAGCGCTGCAAAGTTTAATGGAGGGGAATCAACGGTTTATTACCAGAAAAACTAAAAATATCAACCGAGATTTTCAACGTTTGACCGCCGTTGCGAAAACTCAGAAGCCATTTGCGGCGATTCTCAGTTGCGCGGATTCGCGGGTTCCTTCTGAGATTATCTTTGACCGGGGATTTGGAGATTTGTTTGTATGCCGCGTGGCAGGAAATATCGCAACTCCGGAGGAAACCGGGAGCCTAGAATTTGGGGGTTTAATATTAGGAACCAAGGTAATCATGGTCATGGGGCACAAAAGATGTGGGGCGGTAGATGCCACCATTAAAGGTGCCCAAGTGCCCGGTCAAATTGGTAGCTTAATTGAGGCAATAAAACCTGGTGTAGAAAATTCAAAAGGCAAACCCGGCGATCGGCTAGAGAATGCTAGCAAAGCGAATGTTTTGGTTCAAGTAGAAAAATTGAAAACCTCTCCTGTCATTTCTCAGTTAATTCAGGAAAATAAACTGAAAGTTGTAGGTGGTTATTACGATTTGGACACTGGCAAAGTCACCTTACTGAGTTAGGTAGAGCTATAGCAATCCTATTTAAGTGGTGAGATGTCTTCGATTAACGAAGCGCGATCGCGTGTTAACGGAGGGAAAAAAGAGAGAAGAATATCTCCTACATAAATTGGGATTGCTATATAGCCAAACCGCCGTTTCTATGATTCTCATTCAGCCGGTCAACAGAAATCAGCAATCAGGAATCAGCAAATAACAAACCATGCTCAGCACTTTTATTTGGCTACCCTTTTTAGGTGCCGCTCTCGTCGGATTCTTACCTAACTTATCTGCTAGTCAGCTCCGTTTACTTGCATTAGCGATTATCAGTGGAATTTTATTAGAGACAGGATTTCTTTTAACCCAATTCGACCTGAACAATGCCGGGATGCAATTCTCTGAATTTATGCCCTGGATTGAAAAATTGGGATTGAATTACAGCCTTGGTGTTGATGGTTTGTCTTTACCGCTGTTGGCTTTGAATAGCCTGCTGACATGGATTGTTATTTACAGCACCTCAAAGCAGATTACTCGTCCTCAGCTTTACTATTCTTTAGTGCTGCTGGTCAATGCTGGAATTGCGGGTGCCTTCCTGTCGCAGAATTTGATGCTGTTTGTGTTGTTCTACGAACTAGAACTGATTCCGCTGTACTTGTTAATTGCCATCTGGGGCGGAACTGAAAAGCGTGGCTACGCAGCGATGAAGTTTCTCATTTATACAGCGCTTTCTGGAATTTTAATTCTGGCGGCATTTTTGGGTATAACTTGGCTGGGTAACGCTCCTAATTTTGATTACAATGCCAACATTGCTCAAGGTTTACCGTTACAAGCGCAGCTAATCCTGCTAACAATGCTGGTAGTGGGTTTCGGAATCAAAATTCCCCTAGTTCCGTTGCATACTTGGTTGCCAGATGCTTATGTCGAGGCTTCACCACCCGTAGCCATTCTTTTAGGTGGCATCCTGGCAAAGTTAGGAACCTATGGTTTAGTACGGTTTGGTCTAGGAATGTTTCCCGAAACCTGGACAATTGTGGCACCAGGGTTAGCGATTATCGGAGCGTTTAGTGCCGCTTACGGGGCGCTGAGTGCGATCGCTCAAAAAGATATCAAGCGCATGGTCGCTTATAGCTCTATTGGTCACATGGGCTATGTTCTGTTAGCCGCCGCCGCCGCTACACCGCTTAGTTTACTCGGTGCCGTCATGCAAATGGTTAGTCACGGCATCATCTTAGCCATCCTTTTCCATTTGGTGGGTGTTATCGAAAGCAAAGTTGGCACCCGCGATTTAGATGTCTTGAATGGTTTGTTGAGTCCCCAACGCGGCTTACCGCTTACCACTGCTTTGCTAGTTCTAGGCGGAATGGCGAGTGCTGGTATCCCCGGTATGGTAGGCTTTATCGCTGAATTTTTAGTGCTGCAAGGTAGTTTCATCGTATTTCCAATTCCAACCCTAGTTTGTGTGGTTTGTAGCGGTTTAACGGCAGTTTATTTTGTGATCCTCATTAACCGCACCTGTTTTGGCAAACTGAACAATGCCGCAGCCTACTATCCCAAAGTTGAATGGGTTGAGCGTACCCCAGCTTTAGTTTTAGCAGCCTTAATCTTCTTCTTGGGAATCTTCCCCAATTGGCTGGTGCGTTGGAGTGAACCGACAACAGCTGCAATGGTTGCTACCATGCCCGCGACTACTACTCAGCAAGTTGCTATCCACTACCAGTCTTCAGTTCAGCAATAGAAAATTACTTTCATTCCTCTCGTTACGGCGCTCAGCCTGGAAACGAGAAACCTAAGCCCCCAGCTCCCTTAAGCGCTAGGGAAGGGGTTGGGGGACAGCTAAAAATACCGTCCTCACAACAAAATAACGACTCATTAAAAAACATTCAGCAATTCACCTAAAAGAACTAAAAATGGTACAAACTCCATCTAAGCCTTCAACAAAATTACCTCCTTCTAACCATGAATTTGCCGAAATTATTCACCGCTTAGAAGCTGGTGGTGCCATGCTGCCAGATACGCCGGAAAATCTCATGCAAATTATCGGTATTTATAAAGCGTATGCAGTACCGATGGATTTCTACTGGCGCGACCTGCTTTATATTGCCGAGCATGTCTTTTTAAATCCCTTTCCCTTCTTTAAATACTTCCTGCCCAAGGAGTATTTAGAGTTACATAATCATTACGCTGGAGATGATGCAGATTTGCGAATCTGGCGTGGAGAAGCCACTGCTCATCCCGAACTTCTAGAGTTTATGGAGAAGGGTGAAACTTCTAAAATGCCCAAGTTATTCCATCACTTAGGGCATGACCGCATCAATATGGAATTTGCTGAAGCTTGTATGCAAGCAATGCTTTGGCACGGCAGAGACATGGGTTGGGGTAAATTCGATGCCTATCTGGATAGCGATGAATATAAAGCGAATGCAGATAGGGCAATTAAAGCTTACTTCCAAGGCAATCCGGCGATGCTGGGATTGTATAAACTGTTCCCTGATATGTTCTTAGAACAGGTGCGCCAACTGTCTTACTACAGTAATTTAGGCTTGTTCTGGGAAGTGATGGCTCCAGTTTTCTTTGAGATGTCAGACCTCTACGATGAGGGCAAAATGACCACTGTGCCGGAAGCGATGAATTTTCTGGTAAATGGAATTTTTGCGATCGCGGGTCGTCCAATTTATCATCACGTTTACATTCGGGGTGAAAAGTATGAAATTATCCCCAAATCTTGCGGTTTCACATGGCTGTACGAAGCAGCATTACCGTATGTGGAAGCTGTGTTCTACCGCACCGCTCCATTCCGGGGTACAAAATCTTACAATGCTCAGGCAAAGCAAGTTCCGGAAAATCAGAAAGATTTCCACTATGGAATTCTCTATGCTGATGTATTTCCGGTGGGAACTGCTGGCATTCCGCCGACATTGTTAATGCAGGATATGCTGCATTTCCTCCCACCCTATCTCGTGGATTACTATCGCCAACACTGCCGCGGTGAAGATGATATGTTAATCCAATTAGGGATTACTTTCCAACGCTCGATGTACTGCGTTACTTCTGCTGTTATCCAAGCATTGCGGACGGCACTTCTGTATCCTTTAGATGACTCCAATCCGAAGCATTTACAAGCAAATCGCGAGTTTTTTGAAGCTCAGATGGATCGCTTTAAGCGTCCTGAAGCTCGTTTGCGGGATATTCAGCAGTCGGATTATCGATAGGAGATCCCCCCAACCCCCGCGCTAACGCGCCGCTTCGCTAGAAAAAAGGGGGGCTTTTAAAAGGAGCGCTCGCACTCTGATTCCTCCAACACACCTCAAATAGGGTTTTTAAAAAGGGAGCGAGCGCTCCCTTTTTTTATTTAACCCATTAAAATTACCGTGTCGATAACGTGAATCACGCCATTATCCGCTTCGATATCTGGTGCGAGAACTGTAGCATTTTTCACCTCAAAACCATCAGAACAATCAATTCTGATGGGTGAACCTTCAACTGAGGTGACAGAACTTACTTTCTCTAAATCGGCTTTCATTAACTTGCCAGAAACGACATGATAGGTGAGAATTCTGGCAAGCTGGGGAATATTTTGCACCAAGGTTTGAATCGTTCCGGGTGGAAGTTTGGCAAAGGCATCATCATTCGGTGCAAAGACAGTAAAAGGGCCAGGACTTTTCAGCGTGTCCACCAACCCTGCCGCTTGGACAGCAGTTACTAAAGTTTTGAAAGAACCCGCACCAACGGCAATATCAACAATGTCAGCCATCTGTTCTCACTTAATAGATTGTATGGAAAAGCTCTGATAACAGTGTAGGGTGAGCCTTGCCAATATTATTGGATTGGCTATTTGCGATCGCTTTAAATCTTTAATGTTCGTTAAAAGCAGTTGTAATCTCTTGATCGCAGAGATTTGTTCACGTAGACAGAACCACCTGATTGCGTCCGCGTCGTTTGGCTTCATAGAGAGCTTTATCTGCGGCTTCATTGAGTTGGGTCGCTTCATCTACGTTGGGAAAGACAGCGATGCCACAGCTAAAAGTAACCGAAAACTCAGCGCCGTCAGACTGCTGCCGAACTTGTGCAAAACCTTCGCGGATTCGGTTGAGAACTTGCACGGCTGTTGCACCATCTGTATTCGGGAGGATAGCCGCAAACTCTTCCCCGCCATAACGACCCGTGATATCAGTTTTTCGCAAACGCTGCTGCAACAGACGGGATAAACTTTTCAGTACGCGATCGCCTGTGAGATGACCATAAGTATCGTTCACTGACTTAAAATCATCAATATCAATCATGGCAAAGGCAAGGTTCGTCTTTTCCCGCCGACCTCGTTGCACCTCAATACTGAGTTGCTCTTTAATCGTCGTATGATTGAGCAGCCCAGTCAGACTATCGCGCACCATCACCGAACGTAAAAGACGCGATCGCTGCACTCGCGGCATCACCGACGCAATCAGATGATTTGGCTGAATCGGCTTGGTTAAAAAATCATCCCCGCCTAGCTGAATCGCCGCTAGCTGCTTATTCAGATCCGTCTCCATCGACAGAAACACAATCGGAATGCCCACATAAGCTGGTTGCTGACGGATCACCGCTGCCAGTTCCACTCCATCGCATCCCGGCATATACATATCCATCAAAATTAGATCCGGTCTGAACTCAATTAACGGCGGCATCACCTGCAACGGATCTGTCACCACCAGCGCCGTCATTCCCGCCTGTTCCAAAGTCCAACCATAGAAGGATGCCAAAGGCGCATCATCGTCAACAATTAAAATGCGATACGGCTCTGGTGCTTGCGGCACTGTCAGCAAATCCAGCGCGTCAATCAATTCTCCAATGTTAATTGGCTTGGGAAAATACGCCTTTCCACCCGCTCTCACCGCCTGTAAACGAGCCATGAGATCGTTTCTGGCAGAAATAAACAAAACTGGCAGCGGTTGCTCGCGGTGCTGCTGGATGGCAGTAATTGTTTTGGGGCCAGCGAGACTGTCTTGGGGGAAAACAACATCCACAATTGCAGCGGCGGGTGGTGTTTGCGCGATCGCCTCCTCCAGTTCAGCAATTTTGTCAAAAGTGCGAACCTGATAACCAAAACAACTGATTTGCAACGCCAAATCCTGCGATAGATGCGGATCGTCTTCCACCAAAAAAATCAGCCGATTCTCTGTCCAAGGCTCTTGAGACTGCAACGGGGGGAGGTTTAGATCCAGTACACAAGTGTCCTCCACTGCGATCGCCTGTTTCAATCCTCCTACCAGCACGCAGATTTGTGCTTGCTCTTCTGCGGTTGGCAACTTTCCACTATCCAAAATCGCCTTGAACACCAGTTCCAAAGTTCGTGCCGCATTCCCTAACCCCAGCAACCCAAACGTGGCACTAGAACCCGCCAAACGGTGCATCAGGTGGTGTAGCGTTTCCAAAGGTGAGGCAGCGGCTTCTAGTAGGGACTGAGGCGGATTTTGAGAAGACGAAAGGGGCTGAACCTTTGAGGTGCTGAGGGGTTGATGTTCTTGATTCTCTCCTGCTCCAGGCAGGGTTTCCCCGCCCCTACATCCTGACTCCCCAGCTACGGTCCCTCTTTCCTCAAGGCTTCCCAGCAGCTGATTCCAAATTGTTTCAATCTGCTCAATTCGACTCGGCAGTTGTTGCCTATAGGCAAGGCGTAAGGCATTGAGTTGTTCTTGCGGATCTTGAAGCGCATCAATCATGGTACTGAAACCACATACGATTGAGAGTTGCAGAAAGGGTCATGGGATCGAACGGCTTCGCAATCACATCCAATACACCAAGTTGCTTATAATAAGCTACTTCATGGGTTTGCACTTTGGCTGTCAAGAAAATTACCGGAGTGCTTAAAGTTTGCGGGAGTTCCCGCAGTGCCTTTAGGGTGGTCATCCCATCCATCCCAGGCATCATCACATCCAGCAAAATCAAATCTGGGGCAAATATCGGCGCTTTCTGAATCGCTTCGCTCCCAGAACTACAGACTTCTACCGTGAAACCGCCGACTACTTTCAAACCCAAGCAGGCAACGGTCTGAATGTCCGGATCATCTTCCACCAACAAGATACGAGTTAAAGATGGAGTTGTCATATTGCTTTTGATTGATTACTCATTAATTTAAACTGAGTGGGAAGAAAAAGCATATCTATAAAAAAAGAGAAGATTCTACAATTCATTTAGGATGGCGATAGTTTAGGGTTTATTGTTCTTACCTCTACGAATAACGAACTCATTCCCTATCTCCAGAAAGTAGTAAGACTAAATTATTAGTAAGATCGGAAAAGCGCTTTTTACTCCCCGTCTTACCCTTGCCATGTTGAGTTCCTTACCTCAAAATCCACGCCTCTCAACGCGGAGAACCAAGCAGGATGGGAATGGCTTCCCAGTTTACAATATGACATGGTTTAATTCGGTCATCCTACTAAATATTTTGATTCTTAGTTTATAAATAAAAATTTAATAACAACTATTTAAACTCAATTAAATTTAAGTTTCAATAAACGTTTAATTTATTGAAACTTAAAAAAACAGAATTAAGAAGCGGAATTACCGCGTCCAATTAGGGATTTAATCGTTTCCAGCAACTGCTGATTGGAGGTGCGGGACTTGACGAGTGCCGCAGCTACGTGATGTGCCGCCTCCATGCCAACGGTATTGGCGGAGAAAATGACTGCGGGGATGGAGGAAAAAATCTGATTGTTGAGATCCGCTAGCAATTCTAGACCAGAACCATCCGGTAAACTGAGGTCAAGAATCACTAAGTCAAAAGTTTTAGAAGACAGCTTGTGTCTTGCCTCATGAAGATTTTTAGCTGAATCAATTTCGGCGATATTCTGCAAAATTGTTGAGACCACCTGAGTTAAATCCGGATCGTCCTCAACATACAAAATATGAGGCTTACTGTCTGAGTTCGGCAGAACTGCTTGGCGGACAGATGCCATCAATCGCGCCTGATCGATTGGTTTATCCAGCCAGTCTATCACCGGCAATCCACCGCCACTGAGTTGTTCGCGCCCCTGTTGGGCTTTGGCAGAAACGACCACAATCGGGAGACTCTGAGTATTTTCATCTTCCCGCAGTTCGCGGATCAAAGAGATGCCATCTTGACCGGGTAGCGCCAAATCTACAGTCATCGCTGCATAGCAATTTTCTGACAAAAGCTGCTTGGCTTGGGCTGCATTGTAGGCGATATCTGCACTTAAACCTTCTTGTTTCAGCATCAGCGACAGCAGCGTGGCAATATCGGGATCGTCTTCACAGATAAGGATGGGGAGACTTTCCGGCGAGTGGGAAGTCATAATCTTTGAGATCCGTGCTTCGTGCCATTCTGGTAAATCGAAGTAGAAAGTCGTCCCGACATTCGTTTGAGTTTCAAAGCTAATGTTTCCTCCGAGTTTTTCTACGATCGCTTTGCAGATACTTAAACCTAAGCCAGTTCCTCCCTTTTGACGGGTATCTGAGGAATCTGCTTGAGCAAATTTCTGAAAAATCCGAGGGCGAAAGTCTTCGGGAATCCCACAACCGCAGTCGGTAACGGCAACTCGGATGGTATTTGGCGATTGAGTTGGACGGGAAACGGAGAGGGTGACGGTACCATTGGGGGGAGAGAATTTGGCGGCGTTGGAGAGTAGATTCGTTAGTACCTGCATCAGGCGATCGCGATCGACATTTACCTGAACACCGGACAACTCAGACTCCAGTACCAACTGCACCCCAAACTGTTCGCCATAGCCCCGGTTCGCCTCCAACGCCTGCTCTACGAGTGGCATTAGTTCCAGCGGCTGGAGATGAAAATCCATTTTGCCGGATTCAATCTTTTCAATATCTAAAATGTCGTTAATCAGGAGAATCAGACGCTCGGTATTTTTATAAGCAATATTCACGAGCGCCTTTGCCTCATTGGGAATTTCACCCGTCACACCTCCAGCAATTAAACTCAAGGAGCCTCGCACCGAAGTGAGCGGCGTCCTCAATTCATGGCTGACGATGGAGACAAATTCGTTTTTCAGTCGCTCCATCTCCTTGCGCTCGGTAATATCGCGCACGATTGCCAGCACTTCATCCGCTCCGTTGACAACAACGCGAGCTTCATAATCGCGCACAGAGCCTATCTCTCCGGTTGGGTAAGCGGGATTCAAGGGAGCGAGCAGTTGATATTCAAAAACTTGGATCTCGTTAGCAGACAGCGCTTTGGCTACATAATGCAGCATTTGCTGCGCTACCTCGGTTGGCAAAAGCTCCTGCACAGTTTGACCGATGACTTGAGCGGGAGCGATCGCCCGAACGTCATTTTTAGCGGCTCTGAAGTCTAGAAAGGTGCCATCTTCACGGATGCGAAACATCGAATCTGGGATCGCGTCGAGGAGGGCGCGAGTTTTGGCTTCACTTTGGCGCAGCACTTCGCTTTGGCGGAGGGTTTCCTCTACTTGGATGCGTTCGGTGATGTCGGTGGCGACGCCAATTGCGCCCATGACTTCGTTGTTGGCGTTTCGCAGGGGCGAATAGCGAACCTCGAAGGTCAATTTGCCCATTTTTACCAGGGATGTTAAGGCTTTGCCGGATAGCGCTTGCCGAACCTCTTCGAGAATCTGTGGGAAGCGGCGGTACACCTCAAAGATGGATTGACCAACCACCTTACCCGCTTCCAGTCCCAAAGTATCCAGACCGCTCCCTTCGGAAAAGGTAATGACACCCCGATCGTCTAAGGCAAATAGAACGATGGGCGCACTTTTCACCACAGTCCGCAGACGTTCCTCGCTATCGCGCAATGCAGTCTGAGCGGCTTGCGCTCGCGCTAGTTCCGCTTCTACTTGCTCGAACAAAGCGGCTTGTTGAATGGCGATCGCGATTTGCACGCTCAGTGCCTCTAGCAGTTCGACTTCCTCATATTGCCACTGCCGCGACGAGCGACAGTGATGGGCAATCAGCAACCCCCACAAGTGGTCTCCTTGCAAAATCGGCACGACTAGATTCGCTCGCACCTGAAATTGCTCTAACAATTCAATATGGCAGGGGTTGAGCTGAGCCGTGTAGATATCTTCAATGACACGGATACGACCTTGTTGATAAGCCGCAGCGTAGGTTTTGCCAAAGCACGGATCTTTGATATTGCTTCCCAGCACCGCCAACCACTGGGCACTCACGGACTCTACAACGACGGTGCCACTTCCATCCGGCTCAAAGCGGTACAAGATCGTTCGGTCTGTCTGAAGAAACTGCCGCACTTCCGCCACGGCAGTGTTGAGAACATCCTCCAGCTTCAAGGATTGGCGGATACGCTCTTGCATCGCTCCTAAGAGCTGCTCCCGTCGCAGAAGCTGCCGTAAAACGGCTTCAGCCTGCTTGCGGGCGGTAATGTCGGTGTGAATCCCAATCAATCCGACTACATTACCATTGTCATCGGTGATGGCATCAGCCCGAAGCAAAATCGATATAGTGCGATCGCTCTGGGTACGCATCTCGACTTCACCACTCCAGCAGGAGTTGCCTTGTTTGATGGTGCTGATGACTTCACGAGCGACATTCGGATCGCAGTAGCGGATAGCTGGCCCCCCAGCCGCATTTATTTCGTCTGTGGTGTATTCAAACAATTCCACAAACGCCGGATTGTGATACAGAGACTGCCCTTTGGCGTTCGTAATGATGATGGCATCGCTCGCATTTTCAACGGCTTTGCTAATCCGAATCAGATGTTCTTGGGCTTCCACTCGGTCGGTGATGTCAGTTTGGACACCCACAAAGTTTGTGAGTTTTCCTTGGGGATTCTTTACTGGCGCAACTCGCAGTTCGTTCCAGAAAAGCGTCCCATCTTTGCGGTAATTCCGCAAGGTGACATTGCACTCTTTTCCGTCCCGGATTGCCGTTCGCAATTGAGCGATCGCCGGTTGCTCTGTATCGATTCCTTGCAAGAAGCGGCAGTTGTGCCCTAAAACTTCGCTCTCGGAGTACCCGGTCATTTCCTGAAAACTGGGATTGATATAAATCAAGGGATTGTCTGGCAAGCTCGCGTCGCTAATCACGATGCCGTTATTGCTAGCAGCGATCGCCTTCTCCAACAGGTGTAGGTGTTCCTGTGATGGATGGCGCTCAGCGATCGCATCTCTCGACACGATCAATCCGCCGATTTCACCTGTGCCAGTGCGCCACGGCTGTACTTCCCACCTTACCCACTCCACAGTTCCATCAGTACGGGGTAAAGATTCTTCAACCTTCTCGATGCTTCCCTCTAAACAACGCTGATGAATTGCCTGCCAACGGTCTGCTACTCCACGCTCAATTTCATAGTAAGAGCGCCCGATAATATCCTCACCAAGATTTTGCTCCGTCAGCCATCGACGACTGAACAGCAGGTAACGCATCTCGCGGTCGAACATAGCAACGGCTGCTGGCGCTTGCTGGATAAACAGTTGAAGCAGCTCTTGGTTATCGGTGTAATTCATGCGTAGGGCTGGGGGTGAGCGTGAAGTGAAAGTCATGCAGCTAGAGACTTCTATTTCAAGGGTGCCCAAATGTAATCTTCAGCTATCATCGGCATCACCAAATCGCTGCTTCCGGGCGCTGACAATCCGGCTCAGGGCAGGAATCGATCCCTCCTTAGCCCCTTTTTTAAGCGGGAATTAGATCGGAGGATTGGGGAGAGCGAAATTGAGTGTGTTGGAGCCAAAACTCATGTCACAAGTCCATGAAATTTTGAATTTTTGGTTTGGCAAACCCGATGAGGCGGGTTATGGGAAACCCCGTAAAGTCTGGTTTACCAAAAAACCGCAGTTTGATGAGGAGATCCGAACCCGCTTCTTAGGAGACTACGAACTAGCCGCAGCGGGTCAGTTAAATCCCTGGAAGGAATCGCCCCAAAGCTGTTTAGCACTGATACTGCTATTAGATCAATTTCCACGCAATTTGTTTCGCGGGAGTGCCCAAGCTTTCGCTACTGATAGCCTTGCTATGTCTGCGGCACAGCACGCAGTTGCCAATGGCTTCGATCGAGAATTGCTGCCAGTCCAGCGATGCTTTTTTTATTTACCTTTTGAACATAGTGAAAATCTCGAACATCAGCGTCAGTCAGTGGAGTTATTTCAGCAATTGGGCGACGATCCTGACTGTATTGATTACATTTCCTACGCAGTTCGACACTTCGAGGTAATTGAACGCTTTGGGCGATTTCCCCATCGCAATCAGATTCTCGGTCGAGAGACAACGACCCAGGAGGCAGAGTTTCTTCAGCAGCCTGGGTCGTCATTTTAACGATTAAGATGCAACTGCATTGACTGTCTTGTCGCGCTGTCCCCTACTTACGAGTTGCTCGTTAAAGGACAGGGCGCTTGGCTTGCACCTTCACCTGCAAACCCGCTGTATGCGGTTGATACTCTTTCAAGTCGATCTTGACTGGCTGGACGTTCCAAATTTCTTGGCAATACTCCTTAATCGTGCGATCTGAGGAAAATTTCCCCGTGCGAGCAACGTTGAGAATTGACATTCGAGTCCAGTGCTTTGCGTCTCGATAAGCTCGGCTGACTTCTTGCTGGCAGTCAATATACGCTTGGTAGTCGGCAAAGAGCATATACTCATCCCTGTCTAGCAACGATTCCACAATTGGTTTGAAAAGGTCGCGATTGTCGGGTGAGAAGTAGCCGGAAGCGATCGCGTCGATCGTTTGTCGCAGTTCGGCGTTGCTATGGTAATAGTCTCGCGGGTTGTATCCCCTTGCCTTCAGCGCATATACTTCTTGAGTTGTCAAGCCAAATAAGAAAAAGTTTTCAGGCCCGACTTCTTGGCGGATCTCGATGTTGGCACCGTCCAGCGTTCCGATGGTAAGCGCCCCATTCATGGCGAACTTCATGTTGCCCGTCCCGGAAGCTTCTTTGCCCGCCGTGGAGATTTGCTCGGAAAGATCGGCGGCTGGATAAACTCGCTGACCGAGAGAGACCGAGAAATTTGCCAAGAAAACGACCTTAATGCGATCGCGCACATCCGGGTCATTATTGACGACTTTCGCCACCGAATTAATCAACTGAATGACCAGTTTGGCAATGTAGTAGCCAGGAGCGGACTTGCCTGCAAAAATAAAAGTCCGGGGCAAGATATCAACATTGGGATCTTTTTTGATCCGGTTGTACAGCGTAATAATGTACAGCACATTCAACAGCTGACGCTTGTACTCGTGAATCCGCTTCACCTGAATATCAAACAGAGAATCTGGATTTACTTCAATGTCGTTGTAGAGCAGAATGTACTCTGCCAAGGATTGCTTATTTTTGCGCTTAATCGACGAGAAGCGAGAACAAAACTCAGCATCGTCAACAAACGCTTCTAGCTGCTTGAATTGATCGAGTTGTGTTACCCAATCATTGCCAATTTTCTCGGTAATCAGCTCAGACAGATGGGGATTGCTCAGCAACAACCACCGGCGCGGTGTCACCCCGTTCGTTTTGTTATTAAACTTTTCGGGCCACAATTCGTAGAAATCTCGCAAGACATCTGCTTTGAGCAAATCGGTATGCAGTGCTGCCACTCCATTGATGGAATGGCTGCCCACGCAAGCTAAATGCGCCATGCGGACGTACTTCTGGGGACCTTCCTCAATAATTGACAATCTCCCCACCCGCGCCTCATCTCCCGGATACTTGGCACGTACCTCATCGAGAAAGTGGCGGTTAATTTCATAGATAATCTCTAAGTGCCGAGGCAACAGATGCTCAAACAAGCTCACAGGCCAGCGTTCTAGAGCCTCAGAGAGCAGTGTATGGTTCGTGTAGGCGAAGACGCGCCGAGTGATGTACCAAGCTCGGTTCCAGCCTAATTCGTACTCATCCACCAACAACCGCATCAGTTCGGCAACCCCAATCGATGGGTGCGTGTCGTTGAGCTGGATAGCGACCTTGTCGTAGAACCGATCGAAAGTCCGGTGAATGCGCTGATGCGAATTGATAATGTCTCGGAGAGAACAACTGACGAAGAAATACTGCTGTTCTAGGCGCAGTTGCCGACCCTGAGAGGTGTTGTCGTTGGGATAGAGAACTTTTGAGATATTTTCAGAAAATATCTTGTTGGTAACGGCACCGGCATAGTCACCGCTGTCGAAAACTTGGAAGTCGAACTCTTCAGAAGCTCCCGCCCGCCAGAGACGCAGCGTATTCACCGTATTGTTGTTGTACCCAGATACGGGTGTATCGTAGGGTGTCCCTAAGATTTTCCGATCGGGAATCCAACGCACTCGATAACGACCTTGTCCATCGCTGTAAGCTTCTGTATATCCGCCGAACTTCACTTCAACGGTTAATTCTGAGCGGCGAACTTCCCAAGGGTTGCCAAACCGGAGCCATTTGTCGGGGTGTTCGACTTGAGCGCCATCCTGAATCCATTGATCAAAGATCCCGAATTCGTAGCGAATGCCGTAGCCAACTGCCGGAATTTCTAAGGTAGCCAGGGAGTCGAGAAAACAGGCCGCCAGACGCCCTAAACCCCCATTGCCGAGTCCGGGTTCTGATTCTAATACTTTGAGGTCGTTGATGTCGAGTCCGGACTCGTGGAGAGCTTGGCGTGCCCGTTCGTACAAACCTAAATTGAGTAGGTTATTGTCCAACTGACGACCCATCAAGAACTCTGCCGATAGGTAATATACGGCTTTGACATCTTTGTCGATGTAGGTTCTGCCCGTGTTAATCCATCGGTGCAGCAAGCGATCGCGCACAGTATAAGCGAGAGCCATGTAGTAATCATGGGGCGTCGCCCAATACTCATCTTTTGCCAGCAGGTAATACAGGTTATCTGCAAACGCCCGTTTCAGGGTCACGACCGTCATCCCAGTGCGATCGTCTTCCACCTGAACTTCAACGGGTTCAATGGGTTCAATGGGTGTCTCCAAGTGGTCGGCGTGCCCGTCATACGGCGGCTCAAAACGCCCCCCCTGCGAGGGCTGATGACTACTTTCTGTCATGTATCAATCTCCGTTTAACAGCAGTCTGTTGCTAGTCCCAATCCTGTCATAACCGGCTTTAGGCTGGCACGGCGGGAAGTATTGGCGGGAAGTATTGGCAATATGCCTCCGGCACGCTGCACGAACGCATCTTCACAAAACCCGTGCCTAAGCGAATTGTGTAAATCTTTAATTTAAACCCAAAATTATTATATTTTGGCTAATGATTTTTATAGTTTTTTATTAAGCAAACTCAGAGAAATAAACATAACTCTTTATAGCGGCTGATGGTGAATTTTCACAGGGTTCCAGCAGTACCGTGCCCTAAAAAAAAACAGATATAATAACTTTTGTTACAATTCATCTGTAAATAAATGCAGACTAAGCCGTTTTTTTATTAAAAAGTAACAACTTTTTAAGGTTTAATGTCCAATTTAAAAATTTTTGGTTCAGCATCAACACAGAATCTTCACGATTTATTCCCTAAATTAGAGGTAAAAGTAAAATGAAAGATTTACTAAATACTACAGGGAGAGAAAATAGCATGAGCTTGCTGTCTTGCTTTGCGTGGTTGAAAAACGGCTTTCTGGGAGTCCCGCAAAAAACAACTAGGGAACTTATTGCACGACATTAACATTCGATAGGGAAAGAACAAGATTGTTAAGTGTTACCTAGGAAGAAGTAGTGAATATGAATGCTGAGACACTCAAAAGCAAGTATGCAGCAGGACAAAGAGACTTTCGGCAAGCGAATCTATACCGAGAAAAACTCACCTTTGCTTGTCTAGATGGAGCGAAGTTCAGTCAAGCTAATCTAGGCATGATCAACCTCAGGGGTGCAAATCTGCGTGGAGTAGACCTCCAACAAGCACACTTGATGAGGGCGAACTTGAAGGATGCAGATTTAACCGGAGCCAACCTGGAGGGAGCGAATTTAGCGGGAGCAAATCTCAGCGGAGCCAATCTTACGGGAGCCAATTTGAAAAAGGTAAATCTAAACCGAGCCGTATTAGGTGGAGCGAACCTGAGTCAAACTAATTTAAGGTACGCAAATCTCTGCGAAACCATTCTGTTTGGCGCAATTTTAACAGGAGCGATTCTGCTCAAAGCAAATGTAGCTGGGGCAGTTTTGCTGAAGACAAATTTGACCAATGCGGCTGTAATTGAAACCGATTTGAGCGAAGCACGCTTAGAAGAGGTCACGATGCCTGATGGTACAATCCATCAGTAATCGGTACGATACTGCTCAGTGCAAAACATTTTTTACATTCTGAAAAACCGTTTGTGAGCAGCCCTAATTAAATAACCGATATACTTTCACCTTGTCAGTTGGATTTAGCCAAAGCAAAATTTAACGCTAAATCCGGCAGTCTTGGTGGGTGCTGTGACCTCAAACGCTACTTGTTGGCATTACCGTTAGGGCATCAATCGGATTAGGCTGAGTTTCGTGCTTTCACCTAACCGATAGGCGATCGCATCTGACCTTGACACCATCTTGACACCATAGAGAAAGACACGATTAGTTCCTTGATTCGTAAGATATATTCTTGAAGGATGCCACTCCCTTGTAAGTAGGCTTAGCCTCCATCCTATTTACTCACCACTAGAAATTTTTATGGAAACCGTAGCGTCGATTTTGCATCAATCGGACGGAGAAATTAGTTTTCTCGTTGATGATGTCCAGGTATGTCAAGATATCCTTCCTGTTAACAAGGCTTGGAGGAAATTTGAGGAGCGATTAGGTTTCTCATTATTGGCATTCAGCCACAATAACTCATTTGAATTCATTCAGGAATCAGGGAATCATCCCCTAGTCACTACTGTTCATATTGCCCACAGCGAACATCGACCACTTTTGCTGACTCCAGATGCAATTTGGCTGACGATTGCCCAAGGGTTTGCACAACACATTAACAATCATGCGGAAAAGTTGCGATCGCGTTTTGTGGGTCATTCAGGCAAGCTGGAGTTAAAGGTTGAGACTCAAAAACTCGCTCAACCGAGTGACTGGGCTGAAGTGATTGAACAATGGTCAGAACGCATTCGTCACAATGTTCAGCCCGATATTCACTCACTCATGGTGTGCAACTTCAGCACCACTACATCCATCATTCAAACCGCAAGTCAGGTGGTGATGATGGATGCATTGCAGCAGTATTTTGATTATATAGTCCGTGGCATTTGCGGCATTCCTTGGATTACAGTGCGCGGAATAGAAGCCGACTGGCGCAGTATCCGAGAGCGGGTTGAAGCGATCGCTGCTTACGATTTGGGTTGGTGGACAGAACGACTGTTGCCAATTTGTGACGCTTTGATTGACACTGTTGCTGGTAGACCTCCACTGAAATTTTGGCAGCACATATACAAACCAAAGGAGATATACAGTGGAAAGGTGATTACAGGATGGTTAGCCGAGCTATTTCCTTACATTAATCACTCCGTCACCCACGCTCCTACATACAAGAATCCGATTCTAGATATCCCTCGTGCAGAACTCACGGTCGAGGACGGAATCTCACCAACAGTATTACCCACGGGACTCTCTAAAGCACCAATCGCACTCGTTACCCCTAAAGGAAAAGCTGATTTAGAAGTGGTTGCAGGCTTTATTGGAGTTCGGCAACAAGATAGCTATCTCCAACCGGAAATCGGCTGGGCAGTACGGAAGCAAGATCGATTTCTCAAGATGCTAACCATCCTAGAGCAAAAACCTAGTATGCGATCGCCAATTGATTGGTCAGACAATCAAAGCCAACCGGAAATGCCAAAGGAACTGATTCAACTCCACAGCCATTTCGACGGTGGCACAATTTTTGCTCAAAGTGAATATCCTTGGCACATTCGGGCATTAGAGGACTATACTTATCACGAGTTGACAGGTACTGACAAACCATTCACTGGTTTCATCGATATTAAGGGCGATCAGTTCACTGGTTTCATGGATATTGAGGGCGATCGCTGCATTGCCTACGGTTATGTACGCCGCCTCAACAGTAGAAATCGCCTTTGGGAATGGTGGGTCATTGTAGGCAAACTCGTTTGTGAAGGAACCGATCCAATTTTTGGGCGAGAAGTTTGGGCATTCACAACCGAAGACGTAAAGGTGATTGCCAATGGAATTCCGCAACTGTTTGAACGGATCGCGAAAGCTAAGGGACAATACTACTTTGACGATCCTGACTTCCAACCACATGATTCATTGTCGGCATCCAGATAGTTTTGGCATCCGATTCAATGGCATAACTGACTCTGATAGGTGCGATCGCGCATTCGCCTAAGCAGCCCCATTCTCCGCATACAAAGGCAATTTCACAAGTGCTACGATTGCCAGTAAATGCGCTCAACTCACATACCCAGTGTCCACATCCATACCATCTGATACACTAAATACCCAAACCATTGCGGCAGTACCAACAGAACCCGTGTGGCGTTTGAGTGTTGAGCAGTATCACCAGATGATTCGTCTTGGCATCCTAAGCGACGACGATCCGGTAGAGCTGCTGGATGGATGGTTGGTCTACAAAATGCCGAAAAATCCGCCCCATCGTGCGACCACAAAACTTACTCTAAATGCCTTAGAAGCGGTCATTCCAGAAGGCTGGTACGTCGATACTCAAGAACCTATCACCCTAGCCGATAGTGAGCCAGAACCGGATGTGGTGGTCGTTCGGGGAAGTACCCGCGATTACCTCGATCGTCATCCCGGTGCCTCTGACATCGCTCTGATTATTGAAGTTGCCGATTCTACCCTAGAGCGCGACCGTACCTCAAAACAGCGTCTCTACGCTCGTGCTGGGATTCCGATTTACTGGATTATCAACCTCCCAGAAAAGCAGATTGAGGTCTACACCGAGCCGGTTGTGGCTGAGGAATCCATCTATCAGCGTCGTCAAGATTATCAACTGTCTGATGAAGTACCTGTTGCGATCGCAGGGCAAATAGTCAGCCCTTTATCTGTGTTGGACTTGCTTCCTTAAGTGCTGATGGCTGATTGGGTTTAAGTAGAAAAATGGTAGCTGACAAAGGAAAATTCGTGAACCTAATCGATAGGCGATAGGCGATCGCGCCTAGTCTATTAACTCTCTCTTTTTATTGAAGCCTTTCTCTGTCCCTAGGTGGATTAGGCAATTCGTAACTCTTCACTACGATCCCAGTAAATTGAACCGTATAAAGCACTAGAAATTAAATCAAGGTAGGAAAATAGAATGAGAATTTTCTTTTGGGTAACTTTGTCTTTTGTCAGTGTTGGGGCGATCGCCCTTCTTCTCCAACCCATTATTGACGTTCATTAATTTATGTTTTTTTCTAACCAAAAGGCCAGTCGTTAGTTCAGTTTAGCCCTTTCAATGTAAGGGCTAATTTTTATCTATTATTCCGTCCCAAAGTCTTACCTTAACTAGCTTGCTTTTGTTAATTAGTATTGCTTACGCTTGTGCTGTCCTGCACTTTTGCAGACGAGGGATGGCAGAAACGATCGCAAAGCGCGTCCCCAGGATGTTCGCGTTCGATGCAAATGCCATTTGATTTTGAAAAAATTTGTTTTAGTTAAAATTTAGATAGGCGCTCTTTAAGAAAAAGTAGCGATCGCTGTAATCGTCGCTGTTCCGTCGGGTAAGGCTTGAAAGTGGTTTTTTACAGCTAGAACTCAACAAAACCGAGATAATAGCTACGTTTCGGCATGAGCAGCCATAAAACCATTTGATTATCCCTAAAAGCATTTTTAACCGATTTGTTTATGCCCGCAGTACATTTACCACCTGGCCCTAAAGGTCATTTTCTTGTAGGTCATCTTCCAGAAATAAACCGCGATCCACTTAAGTTCTTGAGCAAATGTGCTAGAGAGTATGGCGATCTTGTTTGCTGGCAGTTTGGGCCATTTCCAGCTTTTTTAGCGAACCATCCCGACTTGATCGAGCAAGTCTTGGTCACTCAATATCCCAACTTTGTTAAAAGTAGCGTGTACCGACGCGGATTGCGCGTTGTAGGTAACGGCTTACTAACCAGCGAAGGCGACTTTTGGCAGCGTCAACGCCGTCTGGTTCAACCAGCTTTTCATCAGGAACGAATTGTCGCCTATGGAAAGGTAATGGTTGACTATACTGAGCAATTAATTGACCAATGGCGCGATGGCGAAATCCGCGATATTCATCAAGATATGATGTTGCTGACCGAAGAAATTGTGTCAAAAACACTGTTTGATGTTGATATTAAAGATGAAGCGGAAGGAGTGCAGGCGGCACTAAATGCAGTGATGGATTTTAATTCCAATCTTGCTAATCAATATTTCCTTCCTGGTTGGGTGCCTACTCCTAGTAACTTACGCTACCAACGAGCAATTGAAAAATTGGATGCGATTGTCTATCGCATTATTAACGAGCGACGAGCTAGCGGTAAGGACACAGGCGATTTACTCTCTTTATTGCTTCAAGTGCGGGATGAATCTGATGGAACTGGGATGAGCGATCACCAAGTGCGAGATGAGGCAATGACTCTCTTTTTGGCGGGTCACGAAACGACTGCTAACGCTATGACATGGACATGGTTTCTACTTGCACAACACCCAGAAGTAGAAGCGAAATTGCAAGAAGAATTAAAGACAGTGTTGGGCGATCGCGCACCCACGGTTGCCGATTTACGTCAGTTGCGTTACACAGAGCGAGTGGTGTTGGAATCAATGCGACTGTATCCGCCGGTGTGGGGAATGAGCCGACGTGCCTTAGAAGACTGCGTTCTCGGCGGGTATGAGGTAAAAGCGGGTACAACTGTGTTTATCAATCAGTGGGCGATGCACCGAGATCCTCGGTTCTTTGAAAATCCAGAAGTTTTTCACCCCGAGCGTTGGGCAGATAATTTGATTAAAAAGTTGCCCACTTTTGCCTATTTTCCCTTTGGTGGCGGGTCGCGAATCTGCATTGGCAAGGCTTTTGCCATGATGGAGGCAAGTTTACTGCTGGCAGCGATCGCGCAAAAGTTTCGCCTGACGCTACAACCAGAGTATCCGGTGGTGCTGCAACCCTCGTTAACACTCCGCCCAAAACATGGGATGAAGATGTTAGTGACTCAGCGATAAGCGATCGCGCACTACATCTTAGAGTTTTGGTGAGAAAGTGTTTAGCCCGATTTAATATCACTACCTTGCGTTAGCAACCTTAAGTTGAGTGACTTAATTTTTTAGAAATATCTAAAGGCTGACACTTCCTTCAGAAAATGCCAGTCTTTAGAACTTCTATTGAGTAGAACTACAAACCAGCTACTCCGCGATAAACACTTATAACCACCGTGAGAATGGTGATAACTCCTATTGAAGTGCTGAGTATAAATAGAACAGAAGGTTTCTTTGCAAAAGGGGTTTCGCTATCGTGTTGCACAGCGTCAGTTTGATTGGAATTTTTTGGTTGTTCAGATGTCATAATGATGCTCCAAATTTAGATTTCAATGAGTTTAATTGATTAGAACAATTACCAAAGATTGCTGAGGATATCGCCCCAGAAATGAACGATGCCTTGCCCACTTAATGCCTCTATAGTGAGGATGGATACAAAACCGAGCATGGCAAAGCGACCATTCCAAATTTCAGAATTTGGGGTGAAGCCTTGTTCTATGTTAATAGCAGCTTCCGTGTATTGTTGTTCTGTTTTATCTTGCGAAATTTGCATTATTTAAATTTCAAACGCAACTTTGTAAAAAGAAGAAAGTCAGATTTAAAGGCGGGTAACGGTAAGAGAAATTAGCAAGAGATCGCCTTGCTTATAGGATTCCCCAAAATTGCAGAACTCCCTGACCGCTTACTAAATCAATGAGGACAGCAATCACAATGCCCACCATTGCCAAACGACCATTCCAAATTTCAGCGCTAGGGGTAAAACCCCATTTCCATTCGCTGCTGTAATGTTTGTAGCTCAAACTTTCTTCTCTATCTACAATCTGCATAAGCTCGCTCTAAACTGTTTTCTTTTAACTATATTATTTGAAACAAATCTTATAATGTTCTTTCCAAAGTAGTAAAACTTATCCCATTTCAGCAACTTATTCGTAATCACTAATCCCCCCCGATCCCAAACTTCTTTGTCTACCGCACATCATCCTATTCAGAGTAGAAGGGGGTAGGGGGGATAGAATATTTAGCCTGAAAATGTTGAATGAGTATTGACTAAATCTCTGAAGTATTTTTTTCACGAAGCGTCTGCAAAAAAAAGCAATCCCCCCAACTTTTAGTTTTTAAGACTACAGCACCTCAGGTTGTTAAAGGTAGAAGGGGGCAGGGGGGATAGAATATTTAGCCTAAAAATAGTGAATGAGTATTGTCTAAATATCAGAGAAATTTGTTTGCGATTAATTTCTCTGTATAAAGAATGATGTATTTTGGGAAACTATTGATAAGGGTTCAGCAGATAGGTAATAGCGAGAGGGAGGAGGAAATTTGAAGCGATCGCTTCCAGCACCCAAGCTGAAATTGAGAAAAGCGGGTGAGCGTTGCGAAAGCTCTTCGCTTATCGCTCAACTTGAACTGGAATAGACCTAGATGCGATCGCGCTCATGAAGAGCTGCTGCGCGATCGCAAAGCATGCCGTCAGGCTTATCGCATTTCTACAGAGTATCGGGGTCAACTCCCATCTGCCGCAGCCGCTCAGCCAAACGCTCTGCCCGTTGACGCTCCTGCTGTGCAACTTCCGAGGGTGTAGAGAGTTGATTACCATTCTGGTCGTACCAGTACAGCCACTCCCGCGTCCAAGCCCGATAAGTACCCTGCGCCCTACCAATTCCTAAGCCAATCTCAGGTATCCACACTGGCTCGCCCGATTGCAGCACATACTGCCCATCCATTAAGCGATAAACCTCAAAGGGATTGTGCTTGTCACGCCTATGGTACTCCGGGTTGTAGATCGCATAGTACGACACGCCAATACTGGCATACTCATCTTTCTTGTTGTCGTACTCTTGACCGTAAGTTTTAGAGACATACTCAAGTGCCAGAAGGGGAACTTTGCCCTCTTGCCAGATAACATAACTCAACCTTCCCCCAGTACGAGTCAACCGTTCAACTCCCAAGCTTAAGAATCCATCAGGGACAATTGCAGATTTTTCAGGGTCATAATAAACCCCCATGTTTATGCCCCAAAACCAGTCGGTAAGGTTCTGCCAAAGCCAAGCTAGGATATCTCCTAATAAGCTGGCAACCAGAATTTGTAGTTGACTTTCCACAGGCTTATGGTCAGTTTCAGGCAGTTCTTCAGCGGTGGGAAGATGCTGCAACGGGTTGTACTGTACCATGACAACTCCTAGGTGTGTCTTACTGCTTGTATCTTAGCTAGGCGGGGCAGCCGAATTCTCATACCTGGCAGCGATCGCGCAGTACACCGCAGAGTGTTGGTAAACTAGACTCTCGTCGCATCTACTGACCATGAAACGCGATCGCCTCTGCAACATTATCCAAGCGATTGACCACAAGCAAACAATGCGCCTAGTGATATTCAGAGCGGCAGGCTCTGTTAAGGGTTTTACCGGACGGTGACTACTTCACTGAAGTAGTCAGAATGGTTTTGATGGGCGCTGCTCATCTACCCGTGTCAAGATATAAAAAGCGAATATTCGTGCTTCCAAAGAATTAGACTTGCTCAAATGGAAGATTTTACAGATGGTGGGTTAGCGTCATCCATCCTACTGGCGTACTACAGCTAAAATAGTACAATAATAAAGTTTTGAACCCATGTTAAAACAACTTTTACTAAGTTTCTAAGGCATCGATTAGGCGTGTCACGCCATTATAAATTTGCAAGAATTTCAGGTACTTACAATTACCTTAACAAGGGTAGGACTGCTCATCTTACTAACTTTAATAGAGTCCCAAATCAGTAAAGCTTCTGAAATATGGTTGAAAATTCATCGCAGAATTCTTCTGAAAGCATTGCAAGGTACTGCTCACAATGTGGACTTAGCCTAATTCCATTAAAGACCTTTCATGTTGCAAGAGCCTGCTCAGAATGTGGAAAAACAATTCATGTGGCTGAGCCAGGTGAAGATGGGAAAGGCGTTAAAGTTCAAAAAGGTGATCAGATCATAGTACCTGCTGGCTTGATAAGAATGTCATTAGATCCTAAGGAAAACTGTACCTTTACCCGAATTGGTCTGCTAGATTTTGTTCAAATGCTAATGACATCGGGTTGCCCACAAACATCAGCAGAATTAGATATGCTACTTGAATACTATGAAAAGGAAGGGTACAAATGCTTACGAGAGAGTCCATTACTCCAGGATCTAGACATAGAAAATGAGAACGATAATGAGGAGATATGGCAACGTTTGAAGGAAGATAACAACTTGCAAGAAATATCTGCTGCTCTCATGGTGTCCTTTGTGGACATTACTCGAAAAGCAATTGCTGAGAACGATGCGCGAGAAGCTGCTTGGGCTGCTTATAATGCAACTATTTTTCACACCATGTATGAAATCAAAAACTCCCATTTTCAAGAGATTCTTTGGCAGGGATACCTTGCTTACAAGTTTTTATCAAAGGTTACAGATGCAGCTGCTCTCACACCTGCGGAGACTCAAGCCTTAGAGAAATTAAAACCGTTGTTTGAAAAGCTAGATGAAAACGTTCTCTACACTTGGGTTGAGGATGGGCGATCTATTGGATCACGATTAGGTACCCCTGACTTACCAGAAGAAACGCTCAAAGCAAACGCTAAGTATTATCTCAGCCTCTTTGAACGTCGTCGCCAAGAGAAACAGCGTCAAGACGCGGATAAAAGACAAGATAGAGATCTCGTCATTAAATTTCTTGCTGCTGGGGTAGGTCTTGGAGGAACAGCGATAACAGCAATCATAACGGTGTTAAAAGTCTTTGGAGTTCTATAGAACAGCCTACTCAACACTAAACAGCGTCGTAAAGTAGATAATTAGGCGAGGCAGTCACATTGTAGCCGCAGACAAGGCTCACTCATTGATACAGGACAGCCAGCACTCTTCAAAAATAGATTGTCGAATTTGCAGACACGCCCTAAATATCAAGAATCACCATTGCTGTCCAACCGTCATCGGTTTTTTCCAATTGGAACTGGTGTAAAGTAACAGCCTTAACATCTACCCGTTGTTGATGGCGATCGCGATGATGACAATCGCGCGTTTATCACTACGAGGTGACGTGGCTAGAGCCTTTGATTTGCTTGCCTGCTTGCCGCAACTGGCGTGTCAGTTGCAGGTTCAACAATACCAGTATTAGTCCCAGACCTGGAATTAGCAGAAAAATTTTCTCCGAGCTTAGTAAGAGAGCGAAAGGAGAGACAATAGACAGCGACAGCACCGCCAAGGGATCGAAATGGTGAATTCTCAGTACCGCAAAAATAGTTGGGGCAATACAATTAGTGCCCCTAGCGTTCCCGCTGCTCAGAGCGTCCGTTGCTGAGTTCGCATGAATAATCGCAGTTGGGCTATGCTTGCGTAAATTAGGATTAAGCTAGCCACTAAAGTAAGACCAAACAACGCCCCAGTTCTGCTCTCATTTACTTTTGCAGCAGCATTTATACCAGTAGCTGATTGTGCAGGGGAGAGTAAAATAAATAAAGCCAAGGGGATGATCGCAATCACTACATTCAGCGCGATCGCTACTACCGCTGGACTTTTTTCACCCCAAATTAAATCCTTTACCAACGAGCTATCAGCGAATCTTTTGCTATTAGAACCCCTCTTGGGTCGAGCGCTTACCCAATCCTGTAGAGTTTGGCGATGAGGCGTCACAGCAGCAATTAAACAGAGGTATAGCAACAGATTCAACAACGATAGTGCCAAGAGGTTTTCTAACAGCGGCGCAGCGTAAACGCTACGATTTTCTATGGAGTTGTAATTGGCACATCCTAGAGTCAAAACTGTAAAGCAAGCAGTTAACAAATAACTCTGCTGCTTACTTAACATAGTGGCCTTGGGATTACGAAAACAACGCTGCCAAGCTTGCCAAATAAACCAAGTCAAAATGCTGTAGTTTAACAGCACAAAGCCTACGGCAGTTAAAACACTGTCACCCAATGGTAAGCTAAACCACTTAAACCCTTCCAACCCTGTGGCAAAAGATTCATTAAAAGAACTAGCAGACAAATGTGGGATTAGGCAAAAGGGGTTAAGCAGCTTCAGCCAAGTCGTTGAATTATAGTAACTGGTCGTACTTATTCCCTTAGTTAGCATTAGTAAAGCCAGAACCGTACCACTGCCTAACCAACCTTGAAAACCGCCCAGCCAAGAACTGACAAGGCCATATAATAACGCTGCACTGTAAAAGAAAATACAGCTACCAACGAGAACCCCATAGAAACTCAAAATTTGTCCCAAAGAAATTTTGGCGGCGAGTCCAGCCCACAAATGGAAAGGAACTGCAACGACGGCTACCAGATAAATCAAAATTGGAACCCCCAGCAGTTTTCCCGTCAAAATACTCGCAGTAGAGTGAGGGGTGAGGCGAGTAAAATTTAGGGTGCCGCGACGTTTTTCAGTAGCCAAATCACTAATTAGCAAATAGGTTCCTGCTAGTAACAGGATTAAGATGCCAATAATGCTCAGGGATATAAATCGGTCTAGTGACCATAATTGCGAGTTGATAACCAAATTGCCCAATCCATCCAACAGACATAGCGGTTCTTTACTATTAGGAAGGGGCTTGCCTGTGCAATATTTATTGTAGATATCCGCGATTCGGTTAATAGGATTCGGCAGCTGGGTTTGAAAATACATGAATATTCCAAATTGACCCAGCACAGAGATAACACTTGCCAACAGAATGTTGCGAGGTTTAAAACGTCCTTTGAGTTCCCGCAACAGTTGGGGATTCCAGTTACCCAGCGGTTCTATAAAATTGTGCATTATAGGAAAAATTTCCTCTTGAAAGGATGTTTATAAAGACGCACTGCGATTGGAAGGATGAGGATATCCTGTAAGCTATGGATACACAAGACGAAATCTGCCTTCGCAGGTTTCCAAACCTGGGCTTTTGGTGAGTCGGCGTTAGCGTAGCGTGCCGTAGGCTAGAGAGACTTCACTTGTGTAATATTTTCCCCTATCAGAGTATTTAAATCGAATGTCACTGGCTTAAGGGAAAATTAGCCATTCTTTGAAAAAGTAAACAGGAGGGGCAATTCATGAATTGCCCCTCCAAACACAACCTATATTCCACTCGATTGAAAACCGCTATATTCGCTGCAATCTTATAAATATCCGCATCGGTATTTACAATTTGCAAGACCTTTTTGGAGATATGCACTAAATATCAAGAATCACCATTGCTGTCCAACCGTCATCTGTTTTTTCCAATTGGAACTGGTGTAAAGTAACAGCCTTAACATCTACCCGTTGTTGATGGCGATCGCTATCTAGCTTTTCTCCCTTCGTAACCGCACTTAGCTGATGCACTCCATCTTTCTCGGATATCTCAACCTGCTGCGCCCTCAGCAGTAGTAACTCGCTGTCTTTGTAGTAGATAAATTCTTGCAGGAAATTAAACAGCAGCATATCCAATTCATCGTTTTCTAAGCTGAAGGTGCGCGTCTCGGTTTGCGCGATCGCATCCAGATTATCAATCATCACGTTAATGGTTGCATCACCTGCCGTGATGAAAAGCTCCTCTAAATCTTTTCCCCAAGCGTGAAAAGCAATATCAGCAGTGGCAACATCTTCAAGAAACTCGTAAGGCATAGGACTATTGCTCACACGTCTTTAACTGACTAATAATTTCTTCCTTGCGATCGCTTACCTGTTTGCCAATAAAAACTAGCTCCGTGCCCTCTTGTTCAAATGGCTCCAGATCCCAACGTCCAGCCACGAAATTAAATAGATAGTTTCCTTCAGGAAATCGTACAAAACCTTTCGCCCGGTAAACATCTGTCCCAAGTGAGTCGGCAAATTCTCCAAAACATTGCCGATCGAAAGTGGCAGGACTTGTCGTGCTAAATGATTCAAATTCAAGTTGGTGAACGTGATGAGGTTGCGGTTGAACTCGCTCTCGACCAATCCCAAATAGCAAATCTGGGTCTACTTGGCATCGCTTAGTGTGCAAAATTGAGGCGACTTCGTTGAAGGAGCGCAATTTATCTTCTATCGCCTTTAACTCGCTTTCAGAAACCAAATCAACTTTGTTCAAAAGGAGGGTGTCTGCTGCTTCAATTTGTATCCTAGTGGTATGTCCCACAGACGGATATTTCACCATTGCATCGGCATCGATAACCGTGACAACTCCATCCAGTCGCACTTTAGTTAAGCTTTCTTGAATGTCGAACACCAGCGCATCTGGTTCTGCAACTCCAGTTGTCTCCACCACAATATTATCCGGGTCAACGCTATCAATGATTTCATTGACAGCGGCTTCAAACTCGCCTAACAGCGAACAGCAGACGCAACCACCACCGAGATCCGCCATTTGGACATTTTTGCCTTGAATGATTTTGGTATCGATACCAATTTCGCCAAATTCATTCATCAAAATGGCAATCTTTTTAGGAAAAGAGTCGAGAATGTGACGAAGCAGAGTTGTTTTTCCGCTTCCGAGTGGTCCCGTAATGACTGTAAGTGGCGTGCGTACCTGCATAAACTATCCCTTTGATGGAACTGCACTGCGATGATTGAAGAAATTCCAGCGAGAATACATTTACTTCCAGCGAAAGGCTCGCCCTACGTCGCTGTAATCAGACGAAAGCCGTCAAAAGTTTTCCACATCATTCGTTGGAATACAGAAGACGATTGCCTAGAATATGGGTCTTGGTTTAACGGTAAGTTATATCCAAAAAGATGCGATATATCTTTCGATGGAAAATGGATGGTTTATTTGGCGATGGGGGGGCGTAATGGCAACACCTGGAGCGGGGTTTGTCTGTTGCCTCGGTTAAAAACCCACTTGGAGGCAGACAATATGGGAACGTGGTTTGGAGGAGGCTATTGGAAAGATGAGAAAGAACTGTTATTGAATGGTTTGGGACAGCCAAAAGGCAGCATCCCTTTTAAATTAGGACAGTTGAATTCCCAGTTTGGAGGAGAAGATTTAGGCGTACTATATCCCCGGTTAGAGCGGGATGGATGGACTAGAGCTGGAGACAATTACGGCAATAATGTGAAAGTTGAGAATTCCAAAACGTATACGGTCAAGTGCGAAAATGACGACGGCTGGTATTGGCAGCCGAGTCGAGAGCATCCGACATTAAGAATGTATTACACAGGTTTTTTGCAACGTGGCTATACTTTCAAGTTTAGGTTAGATGAATATCCCGATCTTCTTGATTCTATTGACTGGGCTACTTGGGATTTTCTGGGTAATTTAGTGTTTGCCAAACAAGGAACCCTCTACAAATACAAGCTTAGTGACTTCAAAAAAGGTAAGCCTAGTTTCTGTAAAGATTTGGAATTTTTAGAGCAACCTAAAAAGCCAGAATTTTAGTAGGAGATGGCGATCGCGCAAATGTTAAATTTGCTTCATCCTTTGATATTTCCAATCGGTGTTAACCGCACCACCTTTTTACTAATCCCTGCTAACTCCGCCGCTTCAATCACATCATCGATGTCTTTGTAAGCTGCACCCGCTTCTTCTGCTAGTCCAGACATTGAGGTACTGCGGACATATATGCCCTTCTTCTGCATATCCTTCAGGAGTGTTTCTCCCTTCCAAGCTTTTCGCGCCTTGGTACGGCTCATTGTGCGTCCGCTTCCGTGTGCAGTGCTGAAGAAAGTTTGGTCGCCAGTGGGGACTCCGACTAATAAATAAGATCCGGTTTCCATACTGCCGCCAATGATAACCGGCTGACCAATATTCTTGTAGCGTTCTGGAACATCTGCCATTCCCGGTGCGAAAGCGCGAGTTGCACCTTTACGATGGACGAGAAGCGATCGCTTTTTCCCATCCACAATATGACTCTCTAGCTTGGCGGTATTGTGTGCCACATCATAAACCATGTGCATCCCCAAGTCTTCCGCAGAACGCTCAAAGATTTCCGAAAATACTTCGCGGATGCGATGCAGAATCACTTGACGATTTGCATAAGACATATTGATGCCGCATTTCATCGCAGAAAAATAGGCTTGTCCTTCCGGAGAATCAAAGGGCGCACAAGCTAATTCTCGGTCTAGTATTTTAATTCCATACTTGCTATCCATTACCTTCAAAAATCTTTGCAGATAGTCTGTTGCTACCTGATGACCAAATCCGCGACTTCCACAGTGGAACATCACCACCACCTGATCCGGCATGGTAATTCCCATCGTCTTGGCTAACTCTGGATCGAAAATATCTTGCTTTCGAGCAACTTGAATTTCTAAATAATGATTGCCAGATCCTAGAGTTCCAATTTGATTAAAACCCCGGTCAATTGCCTTATCACTAATCTTTGCAGAATCAGCACCTTTAATGCAGCCGTTTTCTTCAACGAGTTCTAAATCTTCTTCCCAACCATAGCCATTATTGACGCACCACTGAGCGCCTTGTTCGACCACTTTGCGAAATTCATTCCGCGATAATTTTACAAAGCCACTGCTTCCCACTCCCGCAGGAACCCTTTCGTAGAGCCTATCTACCAGCTTTTTGATATAGGGTTTGACTTCATGGTAGGTGAGGTTTGTAACCATCAAGCGCATTCCGCAATTGATATCAAAACCGATACCGCCGGGGGAAATCACGCCCCCCTTTTCCACATCCATCGCCGCTACGCCACCAATGGGAAAACCATAGCCAAAGTGTCCGTCAGGCATACACAAAGCATATTTGGTTATCCCTGGCAGCGTCGCGACATTCGTTACTTGGTCGTAAACCGCTTCGTCTAATTCGGAAATTATCTTTTCTGTTCCATAAATCCGGGCGGGAACGCGCATCCCTTCCTTGTAGGAAACCGGAATTTCCCATACCGTGTCAGAAATTTGTTCTAAAAATTCCTTAATAGGCATCTCGGTTTTACTCCCAAAAGGTGATGTGGAAAATAGAGGCAACCATCTCAAACCGTATCGTTTCCAGGCTCTACCTGAGCAAGAGCTTTTGGAAGTTCTGGTCGCCCATTATTGAGAATGGGGAAAGAGATTAGTGGTAGAAGCGATCGCATCTTCCCCACCAATAGAAACAGTAAAAGTCCTTGCACCACTAGCAGGTTCGTGATTAAAAAGAATGTCGCCTCTTCAATCGGCAACCCAAACGGCTTAAATCCAGTGCTATAGGTCTCAGAAATGCTCCAAATGCTCTGTCCGATGGCAATGCGGTCGGCTATCCACAGGTAAACTGTGGGGATCAGAGTGCCAATCAGCCAAGCATCTTTTCTCGCCCAGAGTTGCTTTGCTCCAACTCCCCACTGTAGCGCCAGTATGGGGCATGCCCAAGCTAAAATTAGCCCCATGTACACAGTCTTCTCCGACTGCAACATGAAAGCTCCCGCAATGCTGAGAACGAGCCAGAAAACGATGCCAGATGCTCGCAGCCAAGGAGAATCCTCCTCCTGTGCTGGCTCAGTTGTGAGAGGAAATAG
Organism: Trichocoleus sp. Lan; assembly: GCF_039961855.1. Taxonomy (NCBI): domain Bacteria; kingdom Bacillati; phylum Cyanobacteriota; class Cyanophyceae; order Leptolyngbyales; family Trichocoleusaceae; genus Trichocoleus; species Trichocoleus sp. Lan. Next base: position 60,264 of record NZ_JAMPKA010000016.1, read on the forward strand.
CCAGTACAGCCACAGACCCGTTAGGAGTGGCTGAAGGATGAAGAATAAATATTCTTCAATGGGTACGTAGCCAATCGTACCTACCACGCGATCCGTGCCGTAGTGCCACACGCCGCGCCAAACCAGGTAATTATCCCACGGTGTCGTATAAATCAGGGCAATCAGCGCAATCAGGGGTAGCCCTAACCACGCTCTGATTCCTCCGATACCAGCCAGAGGTTGGCGCTGAAGCCATGCTAGGAAGAGGAGTGGTGGCAGGATAAAGACAAGGTGAAATGCGAAGTAGCTCATCTTGCTAGCAATACTTTAAACATTAATGATGCCGAAGTAAAAGCCAAAAAACAGCAACAGAATCGCCAGAGCCGCTAGCGTCACGCTGATGCGAAATGCCTTCGGAGGCAAGTCTTCAGAGGTAATTACACTATCTCGTTGTACCTGAGTAATTGGCTTGGAGTTCTTGTCTGCCGGTTTTTGGGATGGATTAGTTTCTGTTGGTTCCATAGACTTTTTTTGCGTTCTGCATGACTTGCCTGCTGTCTATGTTGGAGAAACCGCTCTCAGCTTACCTCGTTCTTAAGAACTACCTTCGTGCGGGGTAGCGTTCTGCCAGAGGAGTTAGCCCTCATAAAGTTGGCTTGTAATTAGGAATACACGCAACCCTAGCCATTTTTCTAGGGTGGGTTCTCCCCATTTCTCCGATGCCGCCCGTCTTTTGAAAACGGCACGATATCAGCAGGAAGTGGCAATTCGGTTTAAATCGGGCAGACCTCACCCCCGAACCCGCTTCTCTACCCCCGCGAGGAGGGTTAGGGAGAGATGGAGAGGGGTTGAGGGAGTTTACCGAACCGGATTGGCAGCTGTCCCGTAAAAGCGATCGCATGGGAGAAATGGAATGTCTTTATCTTCATCGGAGATATCCAGCACCTTGCTGGCTCTGTCCAACAATTTAGCCGATACTGTTGAGCGAGTCGGTGCCTCAGTTGTTGCAGTCAATGGGCGAACCTCCCACGGGAGAAGAGGATGGCTAAGGCGGAATTCCTCCTCAAGCGGTATCCACTGGCGACCCGGTATCATCGTCACCTCTGACGAAACCATCAAGCGCGAAGAGGAAATCACCGTCACCTTACCCGATGGTCGGACAGTCCCCGTTACCATCCTGGGGCGTGACGCTAGCACCGATGTCGCTGTCCTGAAGCTAGAAAACATCGAATTCCCGGTTGCGGAAATTGGCGATGCGGCAACGCTAAAGGTCGGTCATCTGGCACTTGCACTCGGACGAGGGACTGAGAACGGCGTCAGTGCCTCTATGGGTGTGGTGAGCGCGATTGGGGATGCTTGGCGTAGTATGAGCGGTGGTTCGATCGATCGATTTGTGCGTCTCGATTTAACCCTCTACTCCGGATTCTCCGGCGGGCCGATGGTCGATGCAGCCGGTAAAGTTGCAGGCATGAATACCTCCGGGCCTCGCAATATGGCTTTAACCATTCCCGCCTCTACGGTGAACCGGGTAGTCAATCAGTTGCTCTCCAAAGGACGGATTGCACGCGGCTACCTGGGTTTGGGAATGCAGCCGGTTCGCTTGCCCGATACGCTGAAGAGTGCGCTTTCTCTGGCTTCTAATGGTGGGGTGATTGTTATCAACGTTGAGCCGAATGGTCCTGCGGATAAAGCTGGGGTGCTGATTGGCGATGTGCTAGTCGCAATCGATGGCAATCCGGTCAGCGACACGGGGAACGTGCAGGCGATGTTGGGGACGGAAACCGTCGGAAAAACTCTGAAAGTGCAGCTGGTTCGGGGGGGTGCGCCCCTGGAAGTCGCACTCACCGTTGGCGAACGACCGGCGAGGGAGGATTAAGATGGCGAACTTGACCAGTCAGCGCTTCGCGATCGCAACCCTAGAAAATACAGGTGCAAGTGCAGAGATTGCCCTGGAGTTGTCGCAAATCGCCGAACAACTACGCCGTTGTACCGTACAAGTCCGCAGCAGTCGCGGGGGTGGCGGATCGGGTGTAATCTGGAATTCTCAAGGTTTGATTATCACCAACGCTCATGTCGCCCCTTTCGACCGGGCGATTGTGGAACTTTGGGATGGACGAGTCATTGAGGCTATCCGCACTGATATCGACTCCAGACAGGATTTAGCCGCACTCCAAGTTGAGGCAACTGACCTTCCCGCCGTCACGGTTGGCGACTCTGAGGCTCTCCGAGTCGGCGAACTGGTGCTGGCAGTGGGAAATCCTCTGGGTCTAGTCGGCGCACTCACCAAGGGCATTATCCACGCGACTAACGCCACCGATGACTTCAGCACTCAAAGATGGGTTAAGGCTGATATTCGGCTAGCACCCGGAAATTCTGGGGGTTTGCTTGCCGATGCACGGGGGCGAGCGATCGCAATTAACACGATGATTGCCAATGGTTTAGCGTTGGCAATCCCCAGTAAGAGAGTAGAACGATTTCTCAAACGCGATCGCCCACTCTCTCTGGGCGTCACTCTCCGTCCCGTGCTGCTTCGGTTAGAAAATCAGCGTGTTTTGGGCTTATTAGTGTTGGAAGTTGCTCCGGGGAGTTTAGCTGCCTCGGTGGGTCTTCAAATGGGCGACGTGCTAATAGGCGTGGGCGGTGAATCTTTTCATACCCCTGACGATCTGCTCAGCATTCTCAAGGATGCCGAACCCGGAAAGCCCCTAGCGTTTGAATTTCTGCGTTCTGGAAGACGGTGCTACGCGATCGCATCTGCTCCTCAAGACACTATCGAACCAACCTTTCCAGAGGTGAAGTCAGCGTGATTTCGGTCGTGGTGACAGCCGAAAATCCCATCGTGCGTGCGGGGTTGGAGAGCATCATCCGCACCTCTGAGTTGCTGGAAATCGTCGGTAGTTCCTCTAGCACAGACACTCTGGTGCAGCTGCTTGAGGAACGACAACCCGATGTGGTGTTGCTGGATTATTCCTTCTCAGATGACGATCCGGCTGAAGAGAAATTACTCGCGCTTGGTGCAGAATCTCCGGCACTTGTCATCTTAGCGAACAACCCCCACAGCACTTGGCTAGAGTCGGTTTTGCAAGTCGGCGTGCGGGCAATCTTACCGCGAACGGCAACGGCTGAGGAAATTGTAGCAACTGTGGTGACAGCAGCGCTGGGGCTGATGGTGCTGCATCCAGACTTTATGGATTCTCTGCTGCCTCTCAGAGAGTCCTCCGCACGCCGACTCCCTGCTTCCCCGATTCAGGCGCTGACACCACGGGAGATCGAGGTCTTAGGGATGCTGGCGCTGGGAATGGGGAACAAGAACATTGCCAAGCAGTTGAGCATTTCTGAGCATACCGTCAAGTTTCACGTATCATCAATCTTTCAAAAGCTCAACGCTTCCAGCCGAACTGAGGCGGTGACTCTGGGTGCGAGGTTGGGTTTGATTATGTTGTAAGCAAATGAGGTCGTGGCTATCAACTTAAAGCGCCATGCTTGGCAAATCGAATTTCCTAGCCCCTTTCCCTGCTAGGGAAGGGGCTAGGGAGAGGTTAGATCGGGATGCCAACCGTATCCTACAAGTGGGGCGGGTCATATGAAGACGGAACTCGTCTAGCTCGGTTTACTTCCCTCCTGGTGGTCCGTCATGTCTATTCGGATCTTTCTTCTGCTTCTTAGTGCCGTCAGATTCCTTTTTAGGCTTTTTGGCTTCTTTGCCACCCTTTTCCTTTTCCTTGCCCATAACAATTCCTTAATAGAGGTTCCCTTAATTGTGGAACAATTTACAGATTTCGGAACACGGAAAACTGTAATTTTATATTTCGATTTAGGGGAGCAATGGGGGTTTGGAGACCGATAGTTAGCGCTGGGACAACAAGGGCGGAAAAAGTCAGTTCGCCAGATTAAAGTTGCGATCTTCTCTCTTCAGCTACATTATTCGCTGGAAAGTCCTCTTCTCGGATCGGTAGCACGCCAGGATATTGGCTCATTTCACATGGGTTCGATTAAACCTGCACCGCCTTGTGTCAGGAGTTCTTTAAAGGTATCGAAGGCACTGTGTCCGTCAGCAAGCCGCACCTAAGAGGGATGCGGAATCTGGTTTGCCTTTGGTTTCCGAACGCTGAGATAAACTGCTATCCAGGGGCAGCGCTTTTTTTGTAATGCTGACGGCAGGCCCAAAATACAAATAGCGATCGCACAATCATTAGCGTAGGAATCGCTAACCAGACTGGCTCTTTTATATCAGTCTAAAAATTGATATAAACCGATAAGATTTCCATCAGGATCTCGAAGATAGGCTGTCTTCATTCCATAGTATGGGTTGGTCATCGGATCTGTAGTAAATTCGATGTCTTTATGTCTTAATTCGTGATAGGCTTCGTCCAAGTTAGGTACTGTGAAAATTAATACAACTTTGTCTTGACATTCGGCACTGGAGGGCTTCTGATCGTTGCCTATCATCTCTGCCATTTCCTTGCGCCTGAATAAAGCCAGCTTCATATCTCCCGCTTCAAATTCAGCATATCCGCTCGTGAAATCTTCTACATTTACCTTGAATTGCATTACATCTCGGTAGAACAGAAAGCAAGCTTCAATATCAGTAACCAGAAGCCTTGTATATGCAGATTTAACTTTCATGGCAACTTCACCTTATTTAAGCGATACATTTTTGTGGGAGATTTAAAAATCGTTTCGTTCTGGATTTTGCAACCTTAACATTACAGATTCCCGCTCCAATTCCCCCAAGCATTCCTGATTCTCTGGCTTTAGCGTAAATTCTGCAAGGTGAATTAGATCGCCATTGGAAATTATCAGGAAATAGCATGGGTTTATTGATTTATTCCTTACCCTGGTTTCAGCTGCGATGATTGTCGATTAAGTTGAATGTGCCGCCATAAAGGCGATCGCGGATCGTGTCATTACTCAGGAAGTCATGGGGGAAGCCCAGATCGATCTGACTCACCTCACTGAGGCGTTGCAAATGCTCTGGCGTCAGATGGACATCTAGGCAAGCCAGATTATCTTCGATCTGGCTAACCTTTCGAGAACCGATAATCGGGATGATGACGCTGCTTTGAGCGCTTAGCCAAGCCAGCGCCACCTGTGAAGGCGTGTGCCCAATTTCTTCGGCAACTTGACACACAACGTCAGCGATCGCTAAATTCCGCTCGGAAATATTCCCCCCTATCGTTCCGATTCGCCCCTGTTCGCCCCCCTGTTCGCCACTGTTGCTCTGGGTGCGCTGATTGTACTTGCCCGTTAGCACACCGCCGCCTAAGGGCGACCACGGCGTAATTGCCAAGTCGAATGCCTTTGCCATCGGTAGCAAGTCGCGTTCTGGCGTCCGCTGAATCAAACTGTACTCGACTTGCAGCGCTACAAACGGCGTCCAGCCGTAACACTGCGCCAGCGTGTTTGCTTGGGAAATAATCCAGGCGGGTGCGTCAGAAATGCCAATGTAGAGAACCTTGCCAGAGCGTACCATGTCATCGAAGGCACGCATCACTTCCTCTACAGGCGTCATAAAGTCCCAAGCGTGCAGCCAGTATATGTCAATGTAGTCAGTTTTCAGGCGTTTCAGACTGCCTTCTAGCGACTGCATCATGTTCTTGCGATGGTTGCCACTGCCATTGGGATTGCCCGCGCGATCGCTCATGTGCAAGGGAAATGAGTATTTGGTAGCAACGACAAAGCGTTCCCGTTCTGAGGCAATGAACTCACCAACCATTTTCTCGCTGGTGCCCTCTGTGTAGCCGTTGGCAGTGTCAATAAAGTTACCGCCTGCTTCCACAAAGGCATCAAAGATTTGGCGGCTTTCATCTTTGGATGCGCCCCAGCCCCAGTCTTCACCAAAAGTCATTGTGCCAAGGCAGAGTTCGGAAACTCTTAATCCACTCTTTCCTAATAGCTTGTATCTCATGGTTTTCCTCGTAGAACGAAGGGAGTTTTAGCATGGACAAAAAATCTGATGGCTCGGAATTAACCGCTTTCAGGATTGCACGCAGTAACTTTGACCTGTCACAAGCATCTTTGTAGCAGAAACCGTTGATAAAAAATGTCAGCGGTTTACCATGCTCATCATCGATTCCGGATAACGTCCGCCGCTAGCGACGCCTTTGGGGGCCACTTCGTCGATGCGCTGCAAATCTTCTGGTGTCAGATTCACTTCCAGCGCAGCGGTATTTTCTTCCAAATATTGTCGTCGCTTAGTTCCGGGAATGGGAACAATGTCTTCACCCTGCGCCAGCACCCAAGCAAGAGCCAGCTGCGCTGGTCGGCACCCTTTTTCTTGGGCAATTTCGCCAATCCGTTGTACCAGTTCCAGATTTTTCTGAAAGTTCTCGCCCTGAAAACGCGGTGAGTTGCGGCGGTAATCATCAGCAGCCAAGTCATCAAAGCTTTTGATCTGCCCGGTCAAAAAGCCCCGTCCGAGCGGGCTATAGGCAACAAAGCCAATGTTAAGCTCTCGACAGGTGGCAAGAATGTCGTCTTCTGGATCGCGGCTCCACAGGGAATACTCGCTCTGCAATGCGGTAATTTGATGTACGGAGCAAGCACGACGCAAGGTTTCCGATCCGGCTTCCGAGAGTCCTAAATATCTGACTTTGCCTTCTTGAACCAGTTGCGCCATCGCACCGACGGTTTCTTCGATGGGAGTATTGGGGTCAACTCGATGCTGGTAGTAGAGGTCAATCGTCTCTACACCCAGACGACGCAAACTCGCTTCGCAGGCTGAGCGAACATACTCCGGTTTGCCATTGATACCGCGAACGTTAGGGTCTTCGCTGCTAACGATGCCGAATTTAGTAGCGAGAACCACAGAGTCGCGGCGATCGCTAATTGCTCGTCCAACTAATTCTTCGTTCTTGAATGGCCCATACATATCAGCCGTGTCGAGAAAATTTAGCCCCAACTCCAGCGCCCGATGAATGGTGGCAATTGATTCAGTATCATCGCGGTTGCTGTAAAAATCTGACATTCCCATGCAACCCAAACCGATTGCCGAGACGGTGAGATCGCTTTGTCCTAACTGTCGTATCTTCATCGCTAATTTCTTTGTTAAAGTTTGCCTGATTGACTTGCGCTCAGTCTACGCAGGGAACGATGTTTTGTCACTTGCTTGGGGATACGTCTTAAGATAGACATTTTTCCTAACTGGCAATCGGTTTTCCGCCTTCACACTTGGTGGGGCTTTACTCAGCGGTTGCACATCGACTTTAAGGATCTCAAACTTATAATCTGTCCCGTTTATACTTAACGGCAGAAAAACAGATGATAGAAATCAAACCGATACAATCACACCAAGTTGAAGAAGTCAAGCGCGTAATCATCGCGGTTTGCAACGAAATATGGCAGCTTCCTGAAGAAGTGATTAGGCGTTACGATGCCATGTCTGATATAGATGACGTGCAATCGCACTACTTCGACAATAAGGGCACATTCTTGGTGCTGATTGATGAGGAGCGGGTTGTTGGTAGTGGCGCAATTCGGCATTTGAGCGACGACATCTGCGAACTAAAGAGAATGTGGTTTCTTAAAGATTATCGAGGACGAGGGTTGGGGACGAAAATGGCTCAGATGCTCTTAGATTTTGCCAGAATTACAGGTTATAAGAAAGTCAGGCTGGATACGATTGATGAACAAAAACAAGCACAAGCTCTGAAGCTTTATCAGCGGCTCGGCTTCTATTTTATTGACCGATACAACGAGGGTCACTGTACTGTGTTCATGGAGAAAATACTTTAAAAAGTAAAAAATGCACCATCTTTCATTTTGATATTTGCTAAATACCCGTCCTCCTTTGTAGAGCCTCATCAGCGATCACTTGAAATTCCTGGTAATCTTTTGGCGTGTCGATGTCGATAGCACCCTCCGGGAAGGGGATGTGAAAGACTTCGGCGGAATATTTTTTAATGATTTGTTTTGCACCTGCGGTAGTTTTCAGGCTCATGAGTTCTGGAAACAAGGTGCGGCTGAACAAAGCGGGGACGCCCAAGCTTCCTGCATACTCTGAAGCAATAATCGGTCGGCGCGTCACCTGATAAGCTTCCACGATTTGATTGAGTAGTTGGGAAGAGATGAAAGGCTGATCGCAAAGAGCGATCGTAACGGCTTCTATGTTCTGATTTAAATTACTCAGCGCTTCAATACCCACCCGAATCGAAGAACTCATCCCCTCCGCCCACTGTGGGTTTTCTACGATTTGGACGGGTAATAAGTTAACTTCCGGCTTCATTCGTTCCGCATCTGCACCCAAAACGACAACGATGGGTTGACAGCGGGAAGCGATCGCAATTTCTGCGGTGTGGCGCAGGAAGCTGCGCCCTTGATACAACAGCAGTTGTTTTGGCATCCCCATGCGAGTGGATGCTCCTGCTGCCAGAATTATCAAACCGACGACAGGCGCATTCATCCGGTACTCCGGTTGTGAATTGGTTGCTGGCGGTTTCTTAATAACCCGCCGGAACGATTGGCGAGAACCGCTTGAATTTCCGCCACAATTGAGAGTGCGATCGCTTCCGGTGTATCAGCCCCAATATCCAGTCCAACAGGGCCATGCAAGCGGTGAAGTTGGGCTTCTGTAAGCTGAATTCCCTGTTCTTTTAGCTCAAGAAGTAACTGTTCGGTTCTTCTTTTAGGGCCAAGAATGCCTAAATATTGCACGGGAGAAGGCAAGAGTGTTTTCAGGATTTCTAGGTCGTGAAGATAATTATGGGTCATCACCACCGCTACCGTGCGGTTATCAATTTCTACGGTTTCATTGACGATTTCTCGGTGAGACAAAATGACTTCATCGGCGCTGGGAAATCGGTTTGATTTTGCATTGGCAGGTCGGCTATCAATGACTGTTACGTACCATCCCAATTCCTTCGCCAAGCGTACAAGCGGGATGGCATCGTCACCCGCGCCAAAAATGACCAGCGAAACAGGTGGCTGAATCGCTTCGATAAAAACTTCTGCTTTCCCTCCCAGTAAGGGATACGCTTTAAAAAGCGAGCAATTTTTATCAAGCACTTCACGGGCATCTTCGAGGATGTCTGCACTCAAATCGGCATCTTCGAGGTTACTGAAAATTGTGCCATCTTGATGCAGCATTAAATGGGTTCCGACTTCTGCCTTTATGTGACCTTCAATGTGAAATATCGTTGCCAGAACTCCCACTTGCCGCCGATGCAGACACTCTGCCAGAAAGGTCATCGGACTTAACTCGTTCTCTGGAGTTAAGCGCTCAATCAGAACCTGTACCATTCCCTTGCAACCGAGTCCCAGCCCCCAAACAATGTCATTGTCGGAGGTCGTATCGTAGTTCACCAACATGGGTTGACCGGACGCGATGACCTGTTGAGCGCGTTCAAAAACGTCATTCTCCAGACAACCGCCGCTAATTGAGCCGATTCTCTCACCTTCTAGAGTTATCAGCATTCGAGCGCCCGGTCGCCGGTAGGTAGAGCCACTGACTTTGACTATGGTGGCGATCGCTACTGTCTTGCCGCAATTTTTGGCTTTTGCAAATGCGGCAACAATCTCCTGTAATTCTTTCATAGAGCGCTTTGCAGTTTGAGCCAATACGGACTGACGTCTCCCCAAACCCCTCTCCGACACGGAGAGGGGCTTTGAATATGGCTCCCCTTTCCTGGTAGGGAAGGGGGCTGGGGGGTTAGGTTCTAAGACAGATTACAGCAACTTATCCGGTGTAATCGGGAGGTCGCGGATGCGCTTGCCGGTGGCGTGATAGACAGCGTTTGCCACCGCCGCCGCCACGCCAGTGATGCCAATTTCGCCTGCGCCTTTGGCTCCAATCGGGTTAATGTACGGGTCGATTTCTTCGACGAAGTACGACTCAATTGCAGGGATGTCTGCGTTGACAGGTACGTGGTACTCGCCCAAATTGGCGTTGATGATGCGTCCGGTACGGGAGTCTGTCACCGTTTCTTCTAGTAGTGCCATACCTAGCCCCATGACGATACCGCCAATCATTTGCGATCGCGCTGTTTTGAGGTTGATTACCTGTCCCACCCCAAAGGCTCCCACAAAGCGGGTTACGCGCACTTCGCCAAAGTCAGGATCGACGCGCACTTCGGCAAATTGAGCGCCGAAGGAGTGCATGGAATACTTCTTCTCGGCGCGGCTAAACTTGGCATCAAAGCTTTCTTCGACTTGCGGCAAATTTTGGCGCGTCAGCACCGCTTGGTAAGTTTCGCCTTGGTTACGATCGCTCTTGCGAAACAGGCGTCCGCCCTCAATCGCCATGTCCGTTTCCGGGACGTTGTAAAGCGGCGAACTAGCATCCGTGCGTGCCAACTCCAGTACCTTCCTACGGGCTGCTTGTGCCGCTTCATGCACGGCAGTCCCCACGCTTCCCATCGTCGCCGATCCGCCCGATATCGGCGCACGGGGCAACTGGGTATCTCCCAGCTCAAATCGCACTCGCTCAACCGGCAAACCAAGGGCGTCAGCGGCGACTTGCGCCATCACCGTCGCCGTACCCGTCCCCATCTCTTGAGAACCACTCTGCACCAAGGCGGTGCCGTCTTGCAAAATACGGACTCTCGCGCTAGCCGGGAAGTGATTCACGGGGTACGTGGCGCTTGCCATTCCCATGCCGATTAGGTAACGACCGTCCCGCATCGAACCCGGTTCGGGAGTGCGCCGCGACCAGCCAAATTTTTCTGCGCCGAGTTGGTAACATTCTTTGAGCGACTTGCTCGACCAAGGCAGGTTATTGCTGGGATCTATGTCTGCATGATTGCGGAGGCGCAACTCAATCGGGTCGAGTTTCAAGGCATAAGCGAGTTCGTCCATCGCCGATTCGAGGGCGAACATCCCTGGACTTTCGCCGGGGGCACGCATAAAGGTCGGCGTTCCCTTGTTGAGACGGACGAGACTTTGCTTTGCTTGCAAGTTGGGAGTGGCGTACATCATGTGGGTTCCCACAGTGTACGGTTCGAGGAATTCCTCGAACGTTGAAGTATGGGAGATGCCCCGATGGGCGATCGCGGTGAGGCGACCGTCGCGGGTTGCGCCCAGTGCGACTTGTTGCTCGGTTTCCGCCCGGTGCCCGACCGTGGTGAACATCTGTTCGCGGGTTAAAACTAATTTCACGGGACGACGAACCTGACGGGCAGCGATCGCTGCCAGCGTTACGTGAGGCCAAACCAAACCTTTGCCGCCAAACGCGCCGCCGATGAATTGACACACGACGCGCACGTTCTCTTCGGGGATGCCAAACGTCGTCGCCATTGCCTGACGCACGCCGAAGTTATACTGCGTTGCGTCGTAAATGGTGAGGCGATCGCCCTCCCACACGGCAGTTGTCGCGTGCGTCTCCATCGGGTTGTGGTGTTCGGTGGGCGTCCGGTAAGTTTCTTCAATCCGCACCTCAGCATCGGCTAACGCTTGCGCCGGATTGCCGCGTATCGTCTCTGGCGGTTTGCCAAACACGGACTTCGGCGCGTATGTCTGCGCCTTTTCCATCTCCACCACCGGAGTTTCGGCTTCGTAATCGATGCGGACGAGGGATGCGGCGTGGGTGGCGTTTTCTAGGGTGTCGGCGATCGCAACGCCGATGTGCTGTCCGACGTGATGTACAACTGCCTCTTGCAGCACCAGGCGGTTTTCGGCGGCAGCCCCACCCCCGAACAAGGTGGCAACCGGAAGGAGTTTAGGCGGGTTGAGGTGCGTTAAGATGCCCAGGACACCAGGGGACTGTTCCGCCGCACGGGTGTCGATGCTCTTAATCCGCCCACGGGCGATCGCGCTGCCGATAGTGACGGCGTAGGCGAGATTTTCCAAGGGGATTTCCGCTGAGTAGTGGGCACCGCCGGTCACTTTCAGGCGTCCATCCACCCGATTTATCGGCTTGCCCACAGCTTGGTTGGTTGCATTCTCAGATTGACTCATACGGTGCCTCCTGCTGCTTTTGTGAGTGCCCGCGCGATCGCTCGTTTTGCCATTTCAACTTTGAATCGGTTGTATTTTTGGGGTTGGGCTTCCCGAACTGTTGCCTCTGCTGCTGCTGCAAAGGTTTGCTCGTTCGCTTTTGCACCAACTAGAATTTTCTCCGCCTCAACCGCCCGCCACGGCTTATGTGCGACGCCCCCCATCGCGACTCGCGCCGCTTTAATGGTGCCGTTGTCGATATCGAGGGCAGCGGCGACGGAAACCAGGGCAAAGGCATAACTAGCGCGATCGCGTACTTTTAAATAGTGCGATCGCTCGGCAAAGGGTGAATTGGGCAAATCAACCGCAACGATTAGTTCGTCATGTTGAAGCACCGTGTCGATTTGAGGTGTATCTTCCGGTAAGCGATGAAAGTCACTGATGGGGATTTGTCGCTCTCCGTTCGGCCCCTCAACGCGCACCACGGCATCAAGGGCTGCCAGCGCCACGCACATATCCGAGGGATGCGTTGCAATGCACTGTTCGCTGGCACCGAAAATCGCGTGAATGCGGTTGTACCCTTCAATCGCCGAACAACCGGAACCGGGTTCGCGCTTGTTGCACGGCATCGTCGAATCGTTGAAGTAGTAGCAGCGCGTTCTTTGCATCAAGTTGCCGCCGATGGTTGCCATATTCCGCAGTTGCGGTGACGCGCCAGCGAGTAACGCTTGAGAAAGTAACGGATAGCGATCGCGCACCACCCGATTATTTGCCACGTCGCTGTTGCGTGCCATCGCCCCGATGCGTAAGCCATTCGAGATTGCCGTCACGTCTGCCAATGGTAGCCGGGTGATGTCTACCAGTTGGTCAGGCTGCGCTACGCCTCCTTTCATCAAGTCGATTAAATTAGTGCCGCCTGCGATAAATTTCGCTGCCCGATCCCCCGCAACTGTCTGAATGGCTGTGCCTTTTTCAGTAGCACGCACATAACTAAAAGGTTTCATTAAAACTCCTGTGCATGGGTTTAAGTTGAATGGCACTGACTTAAGAGCCATGAAATAAATTTCCGGCTTCACCGCTCAAACCTATTTCAATCCGTTGAAATCCATATCCAGTTAGCTTTAGCTAACTTTAGCGATTAGCCCAAAATTTATTTCAGGCGGAGCGGGTATGCAATTGATTGGTGAAACGACGGAATTGCTCATGCGTCCCGACTACCCATTGCTAGTCTGCGTCTGATGAACTTCGCGCACAGCGGCAACAATGCCTGGATAAGCACCGCAGCGACAGAGATTGCCGCTCATACACTCCCGAATTCCCTCATCGGATGTCGGGCAACCTTCTGCCAATAGACCCACCGCAGACACGATCTGACCGGGCGTACAATATCCACACTGAAAGCCGTCATGCTTAATGAAAGCCGCCTGCATGGGATGCAGTTCATCGCCACGAGCTAAACCTTCAATCGTTGTAATTTCCGCGCCCTCCTGCATCACCGCCAAGGTCAGGCACGAGTTGATGCGCCGTCCATCAACCAACACAGTACACGCACCGCATTGTCCGCGATCGCAACCCTTCTTGGTGCCTGTCAGACCGATGCGTTCGCGCAGTGCATCCAGTAGCGTCACGCGCGGTTCTATTCGCAAAGTGTGCGATTTACCATTGATTCGCAGCGTCACGTCAATACGACCAGGCTCCTGGGTTTTCGCGACTGCGGTGGAAGTCTTAGGGCTTGTTTGCATAAAAATATTTTTTGTAAGGTTTGCATTCGCGATGCGGGATGCAATCGCGTCCTTAGCAACGACCAAGGTACTTGCGATCGTTAGCATACCGAACCGTCGCCGTGTTATCCTCAGCCTCATTTTTGCGGTGTCAAAATAGGTCTAATAACAAAGATAGTGCGTTTTACATTTCTCGGCATGAGAACTGAAGTTTAATGAGGCGCAAGGAAAGCAATTTTTTTGCTGATAGCTTTAATTTCGTTAAAACGGGCTAAAAATCAGAAATATTAAGGTTTTTAGTCTATTTCAATAGACCTGATTTATTCACCCAGAATTTGAATTCTGGGCAGGTTATCGGGTTGGTGCAAGATTGCAAGATATTGGTGCAAGATATCAGTTGAACTCAACTTTGTGAAACAGGCACCCAAAAATCAGATGATTGTAACTGAAACACCGCGCTTAATTCTCCGACATCTCACATGGGATGATGTAGACGACTTGGCAGCCATTTTTGCCGATCCAGTCGTGATGAAGTTCTTCCCCAACACGCGAACATCTGAAGAAACTAAGCTCAACATCGAGTGGATATTTAGCTGCTACGAGAAATACGGTTTCGGTTTGTGGGCGACCATTCACAAGGCTGACAACCAGTTTATTGGTCGGTGTGGATTAATACCGCAGCGAGTGGATGGGCAAGAAGAAGTCGAGATTGGTTATATGCTGGCTAAGGAATACTGGGGAAAGGGTTTGGCAACCGAAGCGGCTAGTGCAATTCGGGATTATGGTTTTGAGCTGGGTTATAACCGCCTCATTTCCTTAATCCATCCGGGAAACATCGCGTCTCAGAATGTCGCAATGAAAGTCGGCTTAACTTACGAAAAAGACACAATTATTCAGGAAAAGACTGTTCGCGTTTATGCAATAAAAAGACCCAATCTTCCGTAGAATTAACTACAGCAGTTTTATTGGCTGAGCAACAGCGAGAGAGAAAAGAGAGGGTCACAAATGCGGATTTTATTTGTGTGTACGGGCAATACCTGTCGTAGCCCGATGGCAGAAGCGCTATTCCGCCAAAAAGCGCAAGGAATGGAAGTCGAGGTGCGGTCGGCAGGCGTCGTGGCGTTTGAGGGAGATTCTGCATCCCCGCAGACCCAGCGCGTCCTGAAGGAGTATGGTATCGATTACTACCATGAAGCGAAGCGGCTGGATCGCCAGCTCTTCGATTGGGCGGATTTGGTGCTGACAATGACGGGCGGACAAAAGAAAGCGATCGCTGATGCATTCTCTGCTGCTGCCGACAAAGTATATACCTTGAAAAAATACGTTGGCTATCACGAGCAAGCTGAAATTGCCGATCCCTATGGTGGCGACTTGGCAACTTATCGACAGTGCGCTGGAGAAATTGAGCAAAAGTTGGATCTGTTGTTAGCGAAGCTAGCGGCTACGCGCTGACCAGAATCAGCTGATTTTTAATCGCAACGAAGGCTTTTATAACCGGATGTCTATTAATCGGTCAGGGTTAAGCGGAAGGTTACTTGATCGTAGAGACAAGGGTTTATCGCGTCTAGAACAAACTATCAAAATTGTCTTGAGAGTCTATTTAGACGCGAAAGAACGATGAGGATTACTCAGTTTTGACGCAGTTGAGCATCCGCAGAGTGGCGGCGGCAGCATAGTTGCGGCGAGTCGGAGAGTTGGGTTCAAACTTGCTACCGACTTCATTAACTGGGGAGGCGACGTTGCAATAAGAAGACATTTGGCTAATCAGCGAGGCAGCCCAGTGTTTTTCGGTGTCTGAGAAGGTTTTCGCTAAGTTTTTAGTCGCTAATTCTGGGCTAAGGCCACGCATATTTTTGCCAAATTCAGCAGCACGTCGCAGCACTGCCATCAATTCAGCTCTCGTGACGGGTTGAGTGGGTTTAAAGGTGCCGTCTTGGTAGCCACTGACAATGTTGTTATCCCGCGCCCATTTAATTTTAGCGGCACTCCAGCGCGAAGCATCGACATCAGGATAGGGTCGGGATGCCGCTTGAGTCGGGATCGTGACATTGGCTCCGGGTAGCTTGGTTAAAGATTCCAACACCATAGACACGAGCTGCTCTCTGGTTAAGGCGACTTGAGGGCGGAAGGTGTTGTCTTCTTTAAAGCCTGCGACGAACCCCAGCGCAACGGCTTGTTCAATTTCTTTCGCGTAGACATCTGAGGCGATATCTCCGAAGGTGGAACTTCCGGGAGGCGTTGCGATATCGCCAGGGTCGATTCCCGGCGCGGCTTGGTCGCTGGCAAGATAGACGTGACCGAGGGTTTTACCGTTGTAGGTTCTTTTGGCGAACCGCCACGCCGGATCGAGATTGATTTTCATAAAACCATCGCTGAGTCCGTTGGTTCTGCCAATTTCAATGGTTGGGACAGTGCGATCGCTAAAGTTGGTGCCGACAAGGACGAGTTCGCCGTCGCGCTTTACTAAGTTGAAGCTGTACTTCAGCCCCAAATCCGTCCCCGCCATACGCATAGAATAGCCGTTGCTATCGGTACTGCGTCCGCAAATGCCGGTGAAGTCAAAGTTGAGTAGCAGCGGATCGACTGCTGTTGGGCGATCGCCACTTTCACTCCAACACGCCCGTTTATCGGATATCTGTTCCAGAATCAGCAGTTGATGACTATTCGTGCCGTATGGGGCAGCTACGGCGATAAATTTACCTTGTTCAACTTCTTTTTGAGTAAAAACGGCGGCTGGGCTGGGGTTGACGGCACTGAGGGTGGAGAGGACGACGGTGGCTAGGGCGGCAATTGACCGTCCAAATAGACGCTTGGAGGAGGTTGACGGCAAAGACATGGTGAGGAGGTTATGGAGCTGGGTAGATTTATTTTCTTTAGTTATGTGATAATATTACTCACCCAAAAGTTCCCCCGTCATAGCGCCTAAATTCATGGGAGCAAAGCCCTAGATGCCTTGTACTTCCGGTGCGGCTGAAACTTGGTAGACCAAGGATGCCTGGAGTTGAGAGTAAGGTTCGAGGGTAAAATTCCAGGTGTAAAAGCCGTTTTCATCTGCCTGGATGCCGTCGGTAGTTTTATCGGAGATTACCTCAACTTTCACTTGCTCTAGCTCAGAAACCGGCACCCGCTCAGTGGTTGCGATCGCTCTTTGTTCTTCGCCAATATTGGAAAGGAACAATGTTGTTGTAGTTGTGACACTGTTCCATTTAGTCAAGTGATCCTGTTTTCTTTTTTGGGTTTGGGTGCGCTGCACGCGCATTGCATTATCCGCTCCCCATCCCAAAGCAAATTTCTCTCCAGGCGCGATAAATAGAACTGAGGTACGACCGACAAAGCCAGAAGTCCGCACTAAATCCACTGGCCCAGCTAGAATCGGGAATTTAGAAGTGTTTGTCTGTTCGCTCTTGAGGATGACTTGACAGGATAATTCTGGCATCAAGACATACTCTACAGAGGCGGGAGAGTCGAAGGAGTAGATGGAAACGCGGTAAGGGCGACCATCTGAGGGAATCGTTGCTTTTGTCTGGCTGCGTAGGTTGCGAACTTCGCCGCCGTCATCAACACCGGGTAAATCAACTGTGGCGGGGGTGGTGTCGGTTCCGAGTCCGGCTGTCTGAACTTGTTGATCTCTCGCTTGAATGATTATCTGCTGAGATTTTTCTTGAACATTTAAAGGGTCATCTGTCAGCAGGGGTGGTTCAGTTCCCAAGGATGCGCGGGCGGTAGAAAAGACTAAATCTACGTCTTTCCAATCTTCTCCCGTGCGTTGCCAGACACAGCCATCGAAGCGGAAAGAGAGCGTCGGTTTTTCGTCGAGGAGAAGGCGTGCTTGGTGCCAAGGTCGCCACATGGCACCGGGAACCACATAGTCGAAAGCGATCGCATACTCTCCCGCTTGGGGAATCATTAAGTCGGCTTCGATGTTGGCAACATAGACCATATCGGGACGCGATAAGGCTTCTGCTTTGGCAATTAAGTCGTGAATTTGCTGGTGTAGTTGTTCTTGAGTGTGATAGCTGCTTAAGATTTCCGATCGGAAATCTCGCAATTGTTTAAATAAAGTAGAAATTTGCTCTCGCCAGGATTTAGGGTCAATTTGTCCCCAAATCGCATCCACGGGGAGTTCCTGCAAACCTTTAGCAAGGATGGTGTTTACTCGCTCGAAGCACGATTCGAGGTGCTGGCGGTCTTCGCTGATATTGTTGAAGGAGTTAAGTAGCGATCGCAGTTCTGCTTGTAGAGACGCGAAATTTTGCATCTCTTCATTGGTTAGTCGATCTGTTTCCTTAACCAACATCTGGCGGCGAACGCGAACATCGTCAATTCGTGCCTCTGGATATTCTTCACAAAACTCTGCCCGAAGAGATTTATCTGAAAGAACTGGGGCAACTTTCTGGACTTGGATTCTCCACAGTCCTTGGGTTAAATTAATTTTGCCAATTCGTCGCACCTGTGCCCTATCTTCTAAGAGTGTTACTACACAAACAGGTGCATCGAGCGTTAATTCTTGAATGACTTCTGGCGACTTTTGAATTGCTTGCATAATTTACCACTTCCTCATATCAAATTCATTTAAATCGTCATTGTTTGGAACCTCACCCCTATCCCCTCTCCGTTAACGGAGAGGGGAACCGGAGCCGCAGGCGATCGCGGGAAGAGTTTCTGAGGGAATGCTAAAGCAAATGCTGAATAATCAACCGGATTTGATGACATCATTTGGAACCTCACCCCTACCCCCTCTCCGTTGACGGAGAGGGAAACCGGAGCCATCGGCGATGGCGGGGAGAGGTTGTTTGCAAATGCTGAATAATCAACCGGATTTAATATCATTTAGCTTTTGCCTTTAAGTATAAAGATTAGAATATTTACGCGGTAAATTTTCAACTATCAAGCTAATTGCTGTTGGTGCATCATTAACGATTGCAATAATCTGTTGATAATTACTAGGAGCCAATACTTCATACTGCCCCTTTCCGGTGGGTACAGCAGCAGGGCAATCATACCAAAAAGGAGGTTCCGTATATCTGCTGAAACCTAAACAATAATGACTGGTATACGGATAAAGTTGACTCAGCACTGAGTGTTTTCTAGCAGTTTGAATAAGATGAACTAAATCGTACACAGAACGGTGAGACTCAACCATGCGGATTCGGATGATAGGGGGCATTTGATTGTTTTCCCAAGTTTGCTCTGTGTATTGCCACCGCTGCTCGTGTTTTTGCAAAATTTCTTGCCACCGCTGTTCGAGTTCTTGCCATTTATTTTCAACATACTCATTCGTTGATATTTTTGTGGAAATAGGATTGGTTGATGCTTGAGAAGGCTTGCTGCTAGCACTAACGCTCAGTAGCAAGAGGCTGCAAACGGTGGCTGAGCCATACACAATAAACTCCCGCCGATTGTATTTTTCCACGGTACAACTTACTCTCTTTAGGCTATATATTTAGTAAGCCCAAATCTTCAATTAAAATTACGACTCCCGCCGATTTCCCCCAATCAATTCACTGTCCACAAAAGTTTTAATGATGTAATCAACTGATAAGGTAATTTTCTCTTTTGCGGGGACTTCGACTTGCCAGCGATAGCCGCCTTTGATGGGTGAGTTACGTTCTTGTTGTTCGTATTTTTCCCAAGGTGGCGAGACGCGATCGCAATGGATATCTACTTTGGCTCCTTCTTGGGGAATGGGGAGTCTTTCTCGTACTTCAATCTTGGCAATTCTTGGTAGATAGTTGTTAATATCGATTTTAATTTTGTGGCGCAGTTCGTTGAAGGAGACGATGGTTTCGCCAGAACGAACTTCTTCATAAACGGTGTTTCGAGCAACTTTGATGGCTTGTTCCACTCCTAGCCCTAATTCCATCTGTGCTTTTGGTGGAACTGTGGCAATATTTGTAGATAAGATGTACTCGCCATCGACGTAGACATCCGCAGGGCCAGCGAGTAGCGGTGCTTGTAGGGGGTTGCGGAGTTGGGCAATTCTGAAGACGTTAGTATCTTCGCGGGGAACGACGATGTAGCGCAAATCTACGTCTGTACTGTTGCTAGTTAGGGCGACAGAGTGAAATTGCCCGTCTGAGGGGACATCAATTCGTCCATCAGCGCTATAGGCATAGTCGAAGGAACCTGCAACGTCTCGCACATGGATACCACCGGGAGGAAGCATCATCCAGAGGCATTTTTGGGCGTTATCAAAAGCCTGTTGCACGACCTGCATGACATTAAACGTAACCGTAACTTTCTGACGTTGAAGGATTTCTAAATATATTTCCTGCTGTTGTTCTATCGACAATTTACCCCGCTTTGCTCGGTCATCTGCTGCGCCCATTCGCATGAGACCGTATGCCAGTAAATCGGTTACAGAATTCTCATCTGTAGTATCCTCCAGGTTCTGCCTCCTTCGACGCTGGAGAAATTCTGGTGCTGCTGGTGGGGCAGCTGCCGCCCGTTTCAGTGCTTTGTGAGCCGCTAGTCGGTCTCCTAGGGAAGGGGATTCTACTTGCGGTGCCAGTGATTCCTCTATATAGTCTGCACAAGGCGCTGCTGCTGGCATAGCCATCCCATAACTAGCGTACATTTCAGAGCGATCCTGCGCCGTCAGATCGGGTAAGGGTGGAACTGAAGGAGCGTTGTCTAAGAAATTCGCGATCGCGCTTTGTGACGACACAGCGGCTAAAGCTGTCGGTCTCTGGCTATCGTAGTCCTCAAAAAGAATCTCTGCACCGATTGGGGTATGACGCCAGCCTGATTTTCTCATCGCTGGTTGCACTCGTCCTAGCCGCAGCGAGGGCAATTCCGGTAGCGCACACCAACCCATCGGTTCGGCTGTAGAAAGTTCCAATCTTACCG
This sequence comes from Trichocoleus sp. Lan, assembly GCF_039961855.1. Lineage (NCBI taxonomy): Bacteria > Bacillati > Cyanobacteriota > Cyanophyceae > Leptolyngbyales > Trichocoleusaceae > Trichocoleus > Trichocoleus sp. Lan. The sequence continues at coordinate 80,681 of NZ_JAMPKA010000016.1, forward strand.
CTGACCAATCTTCACCTGTGCGCTGACAAATCAACGCCCTGACGGCAATGCTGGCACTAGATTCCGCACTATTTAGGCGGCAAACATAGGTCGGTGTCCAACGCGCACCGGGGACGAAATATTCGATAACTAAGCGTGAAAAACCTAATTCCCCCTTTTCTACAAGGGAAGGAGGGGAATTTTGCCCTTCTCCTGGTAGAAGAGAGGTAGGGGGAGTAAACTCTTCGTAACTCAAACGGACAATTACCGTCTTGCGAAGCTCATTAGGTCTAGCATTTCTGGCGGTGGAAGCGATCGCCTGCTTTTGTTGCAAATCGGCAAGATATTCCTGAGCTAGACGCAATTTTTCCAAATTTTCCCGCTTTTCCTGGATTCGGGCGCGGATTTGTTCGTCGCTGAAGTTTGCCAAGGCAAGTCTAGCGTTCATTGGCGAAGGCGGCGGTGCTGTCCCAGGTTGAGCGTTGGGGCGATCGGGTACTTTTAGATTACTGAGGACGCCAATTTCTTTTTCGATGAGGGCGATCGCGTCCTGAATGCGTTGTACCTCAGCCGTCGCTGCACGCAGTTCCTCCTCCGGGGGTGGGTTCTGTGTCTCTTGCGGCGGGGGAACGGCTAAACCAATGCGAACATCTGAGGCAATCGGGGACGGGTTTTGCGTCTCTACAGATTCAACCCTCACTCGGACACTGCTATCATCTAGCGCCAGAGGCAATCCCGGTATCTCAACGTGTTCTGGCAGTTCCCCAACGTTCAGATGTAACTCAGCAATCCGAGTCACGGTGGCACCGGCAGCGTAGACTTTAACTGCGTCAATCCGAGAAGCCAGTTCTTGCATTGCCATGATGTTTGCGCTGAGTTACTGCCTATAGATCCAGTAAGGCACAGGGGAAGAAGCGATCGCAAGTAACTCTATGAAAAATTTAAAAATAAAAGATAGACTTTAAATTTTTTAATTTTGCAGTTTTAACTTTCCGCTGTTGCCAAAGGGAAGGTAAACCAGAAAGTAGAGCCGCGATTCGGGCGACTTGTCACTCCAATTTCTCCGCCGTGAGCGGTAATAATTTGCCGACAGAGATACAATTTTAACCCGATGTTAGTCGAGCAGCGAGCTTGAGGATCGCGGACAAAGAGATTGAATAAGCGATCGCACTCAAGCTGACTCATTCCTCTACCATTATCCTCTATGGTAAAGCGAATCATCTGCTTATCAACTTTAGCTTTTAGAGTCAATTTCAATCCAGGTGGATTTTGTTTTAAAGCATAGGTGAATAGGTTTTCAAAAACCCGCTGACTCTGATACGGATCGACCATGACTAACGGTAAATTTGCCGCCATCATATTTTTGATAGTTGCTTGATTTTCCGCCAGCATGGGTTGCAAGTCTCGGAGAATCGCCGGAACCAATGTATTTAATTGAACTAACTCTCGCTGAAGAACAATCCCTCTATTTTCGTTAGTATTGGTTTCGATTAATGACTGAATCATGCTCAGTTGGCGTTCGTTGCCTTGGATCATTCGCTCTACAAGAGAGCGAGAAATGGTCACTTTTTCTTCTGGCGATCCGAGCAGATTATTTAACACCATGATAGTGCCCTGAACCGAGGTGCGGAGATCGTGAGAAACTGTATGTAAAACAACGTCTTTAATCCGGTTCAGCTCTTGCAGTTCTTGCATTTTCTGCTGTAGCTGAGCGGTACGTTCTTCTACTTGGCGTTCTAGATTAGCATTTAGCGTTTGTACTTGTTGGAAGAGAGAAGATTGCTGAATTGCGATCGCTACCTGTACTCCCAGTTGATCGAGCAAGTCAATTTCATACTGCTGCCACTCCCGTGGTGCAGAGCATTGATTGGCAATTAAGATGCCATAAAGTTTGTCTCCTAGCATAATTGGGACACCGATGCCAGCTTTGACTTGATATCGATTGTGGTATTCAGCGATAAATGCAGATTTTTCTACTTTTGTTGTATCGTTGACAACTCGGATGCGATCGAGTTCAAATATTTGTTGAACTTCTTTGTAAGCAACGTTCTCCGTAACCCAACCTAAAATTGACGGAAAATTAGGATCTACTGACTCTGCAACGGTTGTACCTTGCCCCTTTTCATCAAAGTAACTAATAAACACGCGATCCGCGTGCAAAAACTGCCTAACTTCTTCAACTGTGGTGTTGAGAATTTCATTCAAATCGAGCGATCGCCTAATCCGCAAGGCAATCTCGTAGAGCAAGCGATCGCGTTCTGCGGTGGCGCGAGCCAAAGCTTCAGCAGCTTTGCTCTCAGTAATATCGCTCCTTACAGAAACTAAGCATGATTCGCCATTAATGTTGACAATTTCTGCTGAAAATAAATAGATTCCCACCTCGCCAGACTTCTTGCGAAACTCAAATTCCTGGTTGTGAATCGCTCCCTGTTCCCGCAACATCTGTTGCATCCTAATGCGATCTTCTGGATTCACCCAGGCATTGATTTCAAGTGAGGTACAACCAATAACTTCTTCTTTTTTATAATTACTAAGGCGGAGATAGCTATCATTGACATCAATATAACGCCCCTCATTGAAGGTTGTAATACTCATAGCATCAGGGCTATAACGAAACGCTATAGAAAACTTTTCTTCCGAAAGCAAGAGTGCCTCTTCGCGAGTCTTGCGCTCGGTAATATCTATCAGTAAACCATTCCAATAAATGTCATTATTTCCTTGCAAAATAGGTCGAGCCGCAGTTTGCATCCACTTGAGGTTGCCCGATTTGGTAATCACACTACCTTCCCATATCCAAGGTTGAAGATTCGCTGCCGAAATAACTAATGATTGTTCATAAGCTTCCCGATCGTCTGGATGGATCAGGTTCCATAACAGCGGTGGGTCTGTATAAGCTGAATAAGATGCTAATTCTAAGAATTCTTGGCAACCGGAATGGGTAAATAGTAACCAGCGAGAATCATCACAATTGAGAAGCTGAAAAATAATTCCCAGCTTATTTGCTGCCACTTTTTCAAGTGTTGAGTCACTTTGTGCCAAATAAATTTCTGCGGGTAAAAGATTTTCCCAGGAATGGGTGACAGTTGGGAACTGAAAATCTGAATCGACTTGTGTTTGAGTTTGGCTGACTATTTCTTCAACACTTTCTCCCTCTAAATTCAGGAGCAGCTTTAACTGTTCAAAAGCTGCTTCATCTCGACAGCAAGCCCGTAAAGCTTGTAAATAATTTAAATCAGAAACCATGTCCTTCCTAGATATGGGATGACACTGAAAAACTGATTGATGAGCAGCACGTGATTGAGTTCTCTGAGCCAAGAATTTCTTTTTCAACATTGCACTCACCCTTCATTTTCAGTATTATTCAGTCTTATTCCAAGTTACAATAAGCACTGGCGATCGCCTTCGTGCAGGTGACTCACCCGATTGGGTGATTTTTAGCGATCGGGCATTAGTCAGTGGTAACGCAATAATGACGATGAACTAACCAGCTTTTTCTGCCTCTGGTGAGGTTGCTAAAGGTAATGTGAACCAGAAAGTTGCTCCAGTTCTGGGGGCGCTAATGGCACCAATTTGTCCCCCATGAGCGGTGATGATTTGCCGACAAAGATATAACCCTAGACCGATGCCAGCAGAACGGGCGCGGTTTCCTCGAACATAACGATCGAAAAGACGATCGCACGCTTCTGGAGTCATCCCGATCCCGTTATCAGCAACGGTGCAATGAATCATCTCTTCTTCTATGGTGGCTTCCAAGGTGATGCGAAGTCCGGGTGGGTTATGGTTCAGAGCATTAGTCAGCAGATTTTCAAAAACTCGTCTTAGCTGCAATGGATCGGCTGTCACGCCCGGTAAATCGTCGGGAACTCGATTTATCAGCGACGCTTGATGTTTTGATAGCAGCGGTTCTAAGTCTTCTGCGATCGCTTGAATCAACGTACTCAATTCTACAAACTCATATTGGAGGACAACGCCGCGAACTTCGCTGGAATGCGCTTCGAGGAGAGAGTTGATTAAACCCAGTTGGCGATCGCTACTCTGGATCATCCGCTCTAAAATTGAGCGAGGAATGGGAATCGTGTCTCCTGGCTTATTCAACAAGTTATTCACTACCAAGGACATTCCCATAATCGGCGTGCGAAGATCGTGAGAAACTGCATGAAGAAACTCATCTTTGAGTTCGTTCAGCTCTTTGAGTTCCTCCATTTTTTGAATAAGTTGGGCAGTGCGCGTCTCAACTTGACGTTCCAAACTAGCATTGAGATCCTGTACTTGTTGATAGAGTTTTGCTTGCTGAATGGCGATCGTCACTTGAGTTGACAGCGATGAAAGCAAATCAATTTCCAATTGTTTCCAGTCACGCGGGGTTGTACATTGATCGACCATCAGGATTCCCCACGGCTCGTCGTTCAGAAGAATCGGTACAGCCAGATAAGCTTTGATGTGATAATTGGAAAAATCTTGAGAAATGGCTGAAGAAAGCTCTATTTGAGAAGTATCTTTGACAACGTGGATAGTTTTATTCTCAAACATCGCTCTGATTTGTTGCATATGTTCTTCATCTGTGGGACTCCATCCCAAAACAGGTCGCCAAGGGGGAGCGACCGATTCCGCAACCACCTCAAAATTGCTATAAATACGACTGATAAAAACCCGATCTGCTAACAGAAAATTTCGGACTTCTATCACAGTAGTATCTAGAATTTGCTGAATATCGAGTGATTGTCGAATCCGGAGTGCCATCGCGCCCGACAAGCGATCGCGCTCCGCCGAGAGTAACAGCGCCTCTTCTGCACGCTGGCGCTCGGTAATATCAATTCCTAACCCAAAGAAAAAGTCAAGTTCCCCATTTTCTTTCGCAACCGACTTTCCGTGCCATTCTACTAGCAGTTTTTCGCCTTGTTTGGTAAGCACGTAGTTGTGCCTTTGAGGCAGTTGCTGTAGTTGGATGACATGCTCAAAGACTTCAGAAACGATTGCGCGATCGCTTTGGGGAATAAACGTTGAAAGATAATCAGTTCCTAAAACCTCCTCAAAGGTATAACCAAGAGCGTGAAGCATTGCGTCATTCATCATTCTGACGGTGCCATCCGGATTGATAGCCACAAAAAAAGCTGGAGAAGTTTGGACAATGGTAGTGTTAAAATCTCTTTCTTGACGTAGTTTCTCCTCTGCTTGCTTCCAATCGGTAATGTCTTGCGTCATCACCATTGCCGCAAAAATTTCTCCGCCCTCATTTTTGACGGGAAGTGCGTGCAAAAGATAGATCCTGGAAGCAGCGCGATCGCTATCAGACGAATTATTGTAAGGAACTTCAATAACAGTGGCTTTTCCTGCCAGCGCTGCCCGATAAGTCGGCTCTAACAATTCACAAGTTTCACGAGGTAATGTCTCCCAAAGCATCTTTCCTTCTAACAACTCTTTAGAAAGACCAATCGCAGCTAATCCTGCACCTTCAGCAATCGTGTAACGGAGGTCTTGATCGAATAAGAAAACTGCGCCGTTCGGAAAGTTTCTTGCAAGCGTGCGATATAATTCCTCACTTCGCGTCAGAGCCTCTTCCGCTCGTTTTCGCTCGGTGATATCTATCCCAATACTGATAATGTAATTAACTGAGCTATCGGCATCGACGAGAACCGTATTCGACCAAGCAATCGGTCTTCGGCTTCCATCTTTCGTTACCCAGTAGTTTTCATAAGTCTTAGGAAATTCCCCTGATTGAAGAGCTTTAAAGATAGTTTTGACGGGTTCCAATTCTTCCGTAATTATAAATAAATCCCAGAAATACTTGTCCTTGACTTCTTCAAATGAATATTGAGTTGTTTTCTCGCAAGCTCGATTAAAACGGATAATTCGTCCTTGGCAATCGAGAACTACCACTAAAGCACCAGCCGTATCAAGGATGGCAGAAACAAAATTTCGCTCCTTCCTCAAATCTTTAATGAGTCCCCGCAATTGAGACGTCATTTCATTAAAAGTGGTCGCTAATACCCCCAATTCATTGCCTTGTCTAACTGTGACTTCCGTATCTAGATTTCCCCCACTAATTTGGGCTGCTGCTTTTGTTAAACGCTGCAAAGGTAATACAATTTGCCGGGAGAAGAACCAACCCAGCTCAATCGCCACTAGCATCGCCACGCTCAATGCTATCCCCATCACCAAAAGCATTTTTCGCACCGGAGCGTAGGCTTCAACGGTGGGTAGTTCTACCACCACCTTCCAGCGCCCAGTACGGATGGTAGAAATGGCTCCCACTACCTCAACACCTCGCAAACCTTGATAAGTAGTCAGCCGTTTTGCACCATTTAATTTAGTTAATTTTTGGATGAATGGGTAGTCTGAGAGGTCTTTCAGATTAAAATTTTCAGGAGATTTTCCTTTCTCAGCAATTAAATAATTGCGATTATCGATCGCATAAGCATAACCCATCTTCCCTACTTTGGTGTGAGAGAGAACATTCCAGAGAAACTTTAAATTGATCCAAGCCATTAAAACGCCATTAATTTCATCCTGTTGATTGCGAATGGGCACAGCTAAGATGACCGTCTGCAAGTGAGTCTTAGGGTCAATTCTAACGGGGCTGACAAAATCTTCCTGTTGTCTAAAAGCTTGTAAAAATGATGTAGAAGCTTCTTCTTGATAGAAAATTGCTTTACCATAAGGCGAAGAGGAAGAAACAATATTACCCTTATTATTAAAAATTGCCACTGTTTCATAAGCACTATTGTGGCGGGTTAACGCTTCCAGAAATCTATCTTGAATCTCAGGCGAAAGATCGGTCAATCCTTGCACTCTCGCTAAATAGCTTAGTTTCCGCTGCAAGTCATCCAAGTAAGCATTGATTTCCCCAGCAGCCGCATGACTACGCTCTTGTTGGGCAATTTCTACTTGTTGCAATTGAGCTTGAAAGCTTAGATAGATTAAAATTCCCGAAGTGAGCAATAGTGTTGAAACGACTAGCAAGACCAGGCCGTATCTCAGCTGATTTGCAATTGAAGAAAGCCAAGATAAAGGTAAATTTATACCTGTATTAGCTTGATGCGAAGCACTGTTGCGATTTCTTTTGTTCATCGTGCCTCCTAGCTCAGAAAGTTGCACCCGCTGATTCGCAATTGTTTAAAACCCTTAGAGAAGCGATGTAAATTGCCTCTAGGGTGAAACATCTATTTTGCCAGTGACGATCTCTTGCTTAACAGAAGCGACGAAAGCTTCTTGCTCTGGAGTTAACGAGCCATAAAAAGGAGCTAAATCTTGGACTTCCTCTAGCAGCCCAAACTTGTATTGCTTGCCTTCCCATCGCCCCTGTTGTACCAAGGTTGCTCCCTCCAGCATTAACATAGGCACCTGCTGGATAACGCTGGTAACAATCGTCTTTGGAGCCAGTTTGTGCTGATTTTCAATCTCATTGGTGGCATGTCTCCAGCTGATAACGTAAACACCCTTACTTTGGGCAGCTACTTTAATAACACCTATATTGGCTCTATCGGCATCAACGACTAAAACATCAGTTCCCGCTGCTACTTGCTCTTGGGCAATTTTTCTAGCTTTGTCCGCATCTGACCAACTGTTAAGCCACTTGATAGAAACTGTACTGTCCAGTTTCGTTGCCCGGACACCCCGTTTAAATAAGATAGCCTCTTCTTCCATCACTGGATATGCTTGACCGCCAATAAAGGCAACTTTTTTAGTTTTGGTTTTGAGTCCGGCAACGACCCCAGTTAGATAACCCACTTCCCCACTCCGAAACGCCAAAGCACCCACGTTTTTATTGTTACCGGCATAACTGCTCATGAGGGCAAATTTAGTGCGAGGAAAATCTTTGGCAACTGTTTCGGCGGCGTCGCGATATTCATCACCATGACTGATGAGGAAATCAAAACTTTTTTGGGCATATTGACGAAAAAGTTTCTCACCATCAGCTTCAGGAACGCTAGCAGTATAAGCCACCTCAGCCCCAAGTTCTTTTTCAATCAATTTCAGCCCTTCGTAACCTGATTGATTCCAACCTTTGTCATTTATAGGGCCAGGAAAAAGCATTGCTACTTTAAAAGTCCCGGCTTTTCCAGCCTCAGGTGTAGGTGTAATCTTGCTTCCGGTTGCACCGCAGGCCACCAGAAACAAAGTTAAAACTAGGCAAATAGTTTTCTTGCTCATGGATAGTGGGTAGTGGGTCATGGGTGGTGGGTAGTTGGTAAGGATGACCACTTATTACCTACTACCTCTTGACTAAGGACTCAGGACTACTAAGACACTAAAAGAATTTTGCTTCTAGATTCTATCTACTTTTATTTAATTGGTCTAGCTGGGGTCAGCAGGAAATATCCTCTCTAGAAAGCGTTCATTATATTTGCGATTTTTTTAATTGATAAATATAAAACAAATTATTTTATGGGGAACAAGATGAGTAGTATTGCAGCTATTGATAATATTTTTCCACAGGTTGTTGCCCCAATTTTATTTTAAGCTAACTTATACTAATACCATTTAACTTTTGTGATGCTACACTTCAGATACTTCTAGTCTAAGCTCAAAGAAGTGTAACTCGATATCAGCCTCTGCTTAACCTAAGAGACTGGATGGAAGTAATGTGGGTGCTGGTGTTTCGGCGGGCATAACGAATGGGTGAGTTTAAGTTTTTAACTTGCACCTAGTGTTACATTTATTCTTTTTTGTAATATTAATTTCGATAAAATACCGGCTATATTCCAAGCATCATCTCCTCCTCTATGGTGAGTTCCTTCAAGGGGAAGATTCAGTAATTCTAATGCCATATCCATGCCAATTTCATTTGGCATGGCATGAATAATCCCAAAAAGAGTTTTGATATTTATATGTCGGGTTCCGAAAGGATAACTGATATGGCGAGATTGGCATTGTTTTTCAAATTGTCGTCGGTCGTAGTCGCCGTAGCTTGCCCAAACTCTATTTTTTGATAAATATTTTTTCTTTAAAATTGAACAGGCTGATTCAAAAGAAATTCCTAGATTAACTTGTGCTTGAGTTAATGTGGTTAAATTGGTGCAAAATTGACTAACTTGGGAACGTTCGGGTTTCACGAGGATACTTTCTTTTTCCAAGCGATCTCCCGTAGCGATATCAATTGGACAAATCCCAATTTCGATGATTTCGTTTTTTTGTCCAGCGGGTGGATTTCCTTGCCAGCAAGTTGATTCAATATCAACCACAAGGATTTGGTCTAATTTCTTAGTCATTTTGGGGTGACTTCTTGTTTGGTGTGGACACCCCGTAGAGGTGCCTCTACGGGGTATTGGGAATTTGAAATAATTAGTCAGTTAATTCGGTGCGAAGTTGATTGACAACTCGGCTTAAGGCTACTGAATGGGAGGCTTTGAAAAGGATGCGATCGCCTTCTTGCACCATTTCTTTCAAACGCTCTACCACAGCCTGATGCGTCGAAAAGCACTCAGCAGGTAAAGGGGCAGCACCCAGAGCGATCGCTTCGGCTTCTTTGTCATCTACCAGCACCAGCAAAGCGTCTAGATTCAACCGCCGCGCCGCTTCTCCAACTGCAAAGTGGAATTGGGGCGATCGCTCTCCCAATTCCTTCATCGTCCCCAGAACCGCAATATGCCTTTTTCCTGGCGTTTGTGCCAACAATTGCAGCGCCGCCAGCATTGACTCTAGCCCAGCATTGTAGGTTTCATCCAAAATGGCAACATCGTTGGGCAAATCGTAGCGCTGCGCCCTCCCAGATGGGAGATTTACCGACAAACCGGCGGTTAACAATTTCCAGTCAACCTGGAGAACTTTAGCTACTGCCAAGGCTGCCAGAAAATTAGATGCATTATGACGCCCCGGTAGCGGTAACGGCAGATGCACCCCTTCGACGCACAATGTCTCGTTATCAATCAATTCCCCGCGTAAATCTCCCCCTTCCAAGCCGTAGGTAATGGTTTGCCCTTGCCAAACTGTTGCCGCAGTTTCCATTAACAAGCGGTTGTCGTGATTCAGAACAGCGATGCTATTGGAAGGCATTTCCGCGAGTAATTCGCATTTCGCTTGGGCGATCGCTTCCTCCGAACCCAACCGCCCGATATGCGCGGTTCCCACATTCGTAATTACCGCTACAGAAGGTTGTGCAATTTGTGTTAATAGGGCAATTTCACCCCTAGCACGCATTGCCATTTCAATAACAGCATAGTTATGCATTGGTGAAAGTTCTAATAGTGTTTTGGGAACACCAATTTCGTTGTTGTAGTTAGCCTGAGTTTTAAGAATGTCGCCCTTTGTTGACAAAACTGCTGCAATTAATTCTTTGGTAGTGGTTTTACCTACCGAGCCGGTTATACCGATTACAGGGATATCGAACTGCAAGCGCCACCAATGAGCGATCGTCTGATATGCTTTCAAGGTGTCTTCTAGGCACAAATGCGGAATAGATCCCGACAATGGGTGGTCAGTAATGGCTGCGATCGCTCCTTTTTCTAGAGCCGTTTCCACAAACTCATGCCCGTCAAACTTGTCTCCCCGTAGTGCCACAAAAATTTCCCCCGGCTTCAGACTACGGGTGTCAGTTGTAATTCCTGCAACATATCTTGCTAATTCGGCGTCAGATAGATTGATTGGTTTCGCCCCTATGATTTGGGCTATTTGAGAGAGGAGGACGTGACAAGGCATGAGGCTTATGTTCATTCAAGAAGATTCATCCTTATCATGCACTACGCAAAGCGTTAGAACAAAAGATGCATTTTGAGCAGTGATTTCCATCACATAATCCGCTATCTTGTCCCACTACTTTAGAGGTAGATGCGCGAAGTGAATAATTGATGCTCTGCGGCATCCGTATTTTTACTTCATCGAAACTTCACAATTTTGCCGCATATTTGCGGAACCATTTGAAGAATCAACCAAGATATGCTCTATTTGGGGTAATCTTTCTCCGATTATAGGAGTATAGAAAATAGCCCCCTTATCAGGGTGATATTTAGGGTGCATCGATTCAAGCGTCTACTACACGACAGTTGCAATAGAAATAAACCGAATCAACCGAACTGATATAAACTCAGCCCTAGCGTGCGTACGTAGGGGGGCATTGAAGTGACAACCTGGACAGACTGTTATCACCGACACACTAGCACTGAAGAGCAGCAGCTTTACGATCATTTGCTTTACTGGGTTCAACATGAATCACCCAGTCGGATGATCGAGCGATTTCGCCAGCTGTTCATGGATGGCGTGGGGTATTCAGAGCCAAAAATCTGGATGGCGCTGGAGAGAATTACGACTTCCAAGCAGGCTGAGCAGGAATTCCGGTTTATTCTTAATCGGTGCTGCCATATTCTGATCAATCGCTGGCAGATGCACCCCAATCTCCAAGCGTCCATCCCGGATTTGGTAGAAATATTCCAGACGCCTCCGGTCATGGGAACGGTTCGCTCTCGCGGAGCCAGACGTTTGCGGGAACTGGTAAGGATTTTCAACCAGACGGAGCAATATCTGACCCTGCGACGGCTAGCCCAGGTGATGAGTCAAGCCGCAGAGGCAGCTGGCAATGACTCTAAGCCTTTAGGAAGCTTAATTCGCCGGTATCCCTACCTATATGAACATTGCCTGTTGAGTGAAGACAGTTCTTACGAGCATCAGCAAACAGTTCGGCAAATTCAATCCCGAATTCAGCGGGGATTTGAAGTCGATTTGTCTCAGTACGTGACTTACCAAGTACGGCGTGCCCAAGTGTCGCGTCAGACTTGCCCCAGTCAACGCGAACGAATTATCCAGCCGGTGACGAATCCAACGTTATTGAGCGATCGCGAACTGGGTGTTGCTCTCAAACAATTTTACGGCAAAGTAGAAGGCTCCCACACCTACCGGGATTTATCACAGCGCTTCCTCACCCACACTAGCCAAACACCTTCCTACAGAGCTTTTAAATGGGATTTATACGAATATCTGACCGCTTCCATTGACCCAGAATTTGGTAAACGTCAGTTTAACGAGCGCTTGTATGCCCAGCTAAAAAACACTCTCCCGAATAGCGATTCCCAAAGACCTAGCGAATTCTTGATTGTCCGAACTTGTAGTCAATTGTTGAACTTTTTAGTGGTAGAAAGTCCGCAGCGACCGAATCACTATGTCTTCGTCGATCTGATTACGAATTTGGGGGCGACATTCACAACCGGCTTGCTTTTGAAAATAGTGCTGCTGTGCCGCAAGGTCAAGCCCTACTTGGAAAAGCGATTTTCAATTCTTTTTAACCACTACGAGTCTTATGCCAGAGATGGTGTGCCGTGGTTAATCAAATCTCTGGAAAATCTGAATGTAGCTTTAAGCCTACACTTTGGGGATGCTGATGTTTCCTGCTTGAGCCAAATATTATGAGCTAAATATTATCAGGAATTGCCGCTGATTGCCCCAACGAAGGCAAGAGGCATTATTTTTTACTTTTCTAGTTTTTCCAATTACCACTACATTTCATCTGTCTATTGCCCCGAATTCAGCAGGGGTTCAGGAAAGCTGATGTGTAGCCTCACAAAAGTGAAATGGTAACAGTTAGCTCAAATACAATCCCTAACCCCCTAAGCCTCCTTCCCTTAGTGGAGGAATTGAGGGGGTTCGCGGGGGCGCAAGGAGGGTACACAGACGAAGAAATCCGACTTCTGCTGCTGGTGAAAAACAGTTTTCCCCTGATTTTGTACGCCTGCTTAATGAAAAGTTAGGAACGGTTCGATGCAGAAAATAAATTTTATGCTAAAATCTTGCTCGTGAATCAGAATCGGATGTAAGCTTTGTTACTCGCGCAGCAAGTTTATCTCTACTGTGTGGGCAAATAGCTCTCCGAAACTGGAGCTTGAAAATATTGAATGGTGGAGATATTTCCGTGTCGATATATGTAGGAAACCTATCCTACGAAGTTACGCAAGACGATCTCACATCTGTCTTTACAGAGTACGGAACCGTTAAACGAGTTCAGCTGCCTACAGATCGAGAAACGGGGCGGATGCGTGGCTTTGGATTTGTGGAAATGGGAACGGATGCTGAAGAGGAAGCTGCAATTGAAGCCCTCGATGGAGCAGAGTGGATGGGTCGCACCCTGAAAGTAAATAAAGCCAAACCCCGTGAAGATAGGGGTGGGAGTCGCAGTCCAGGAAGCAGGAGCGGTCAAGGAGGAGGAGGAAATTTCTCTTCCCGGCGCTATTGAGCTAGTGGCTTAATCATGTCAACTTGAGATTGGAATAACAGCAAAGATCGATTGCCTGTAATTCTCTGCTTGATTTCGGTTAGGGACTAGCAGTGTTAGTTGGTCAAAATTGAGTAAAAATGCGCCCAGCATCTTACGACTACACCAGACCAGGTTAGTCGTAAGATGCTGGGTGGCGCATGGTACAATCAATGCTTAGGGTAGCTTAAGTGTGCTGCTCGCCCGTCGTTTGGCTGGAGTCATCTCAGGTACTCAGAGCGACTGAATAAGGTAGGGCTGCTCCTGGAAGTTCGAGACTGAGTACGTTGGTAGGCTAATCGCACTCGTCGGGAAAAACAATAAGCAAAAAGCTTTGTACAGAAGCGATATTGGGTCTGTACAACTCCAGTACGCAAAGGGTCTGGAGGTGAGTAGGGCACTAGAGACTCGGCAGCCAAGTCTTTACCCGAAACACACCGAAAACGGCAGTAGGGACATGGTCATAACCCTTGCCCCTGCTCCAATCGCAGGAGGAATGAACGAAAGCTGCGATCGCTCACGGGAAGCCATCGATCGTGGATTAAGTTCACACCCGAAAAGCAACTTAATCACCTATACAGAGGAATCATCAAGAATGACCCAAGTGGTTTTAGGCGAAAATGAGGGAATAGAATCAGCTTTGCGCCGCTTCAAACGGCAAGTATCCAAGGCTGGAATCTTAGCAGATTTTAGATATCGGCGGCATTTTGAAACTCCCATAGAAAAGCGCAAGCGCAAGGCAACTGCTGCCCGCCGCAAAAAAAGACGTTTTGGGTAACAAAAGTGAGTTGCCCTGGCGTGCTACCACTACAGCATCAGCTAGGGCGCTTCTTTAGATTCTTTATTTGCCATAACACTACGGCTATTGTAAAGACTCATAGATTTCTCAACTCCTTGTTTGAGGCTCAACTCCACCGCCTCAACCACGAGTTGCATGACATCAGACAAAGCTTTACTTTCATCAGGGGAAAACCGACCCAAGACGTGGGAAACCGTGTCCTGTTCTACTTTGGTTTTACCGATGCCAATCCGCAATCGAGGGAAATTTTGAGTACCGAGATGAGCGATCGCAGACTTCATTCCATTATGTCCCCCAGCCGAACCAGAAAGACGCAAGCGAATCTTTCCCAGCGGCAAATCCATATCGTCATAAATTACTAGGACAGACTCTGGCGGCAATTTATACCAATCCGTCACCGCGCGAATTGCCTGTCCGGAGAGATTCATATAGGTAAGGGGTTTGAGTAACCGCACCTTGTCTCCGTGTAATCCGCGTCCCTCCCCAAACTCCCCCTGGAACTTGCGATTTTCACTCTTGGAAATTTGCCAGGAACGCGCTAAGGCATCAATCACTTCAAACCCGATATTGTGTCGCGTCTTCTCGTACTTGGGTTCTGGATTCCCCAGACCAACGATTAGCTGGGGAATCACTAGAGTAGAGGTTGCCTTTCCGTTGTCAGTGGTCATTTTTTGATTGTCCATTATCAATTGTCGATGATTAGTAACCACTAACCTGGGTCAAGCGAATTAAGAAGCGATCGCTAACTTCGTCAGATTACTTGTTGAGCCTCTTCTTGGGGAACAGAAGCAATGAGTTTTTCTTGGTCTCGCTTGCGCTTTTTCGCATAAAGCTGAATGGTCGCTGCCATCGTCACAATCAGCCCAACAACGAGCCAAGTGGTAATGTCTGTAGGCAGGCTATTCTTAAACACAGCCAGCAAAACAATCACCACTAAAAGTAACGTCGGCGCTTCATTCAAAGCGCGTAACTGCTGACTATTCCAGGTGCATCGGTCTTCGGCTAACTGTTTGATGAGACGACCACAGTAATGATGGTAGCCAATCAAAGCAGTCACCAGACCGAGTTTGATATGCAACCAACTCTCTCGTAGCACTTCAGTCTCAGTACTTACCAGACCAATTGCCATCGCTACCGTGACAATCATGCCCGGTGTAGTGATGATGTTGTAAAGGCGTTTTTCCATAATCTGATACTGATTCTTCAGAATCGTTTGGGCAGGTTCTGGCTGTTCCGACGCCTCTACGTGATAAATAAATAAACGTACTAGGTAGAACAAGCCTGCAAACCAAACCACAAAGCCGACAATGTGAAAAGCCTTAAACCAGAAATAAGCCATCAATCGTGTCCTCTACAGTCAAACTCTGTAAAATCAACAAGTTTTTGCAAGGGTAGCAGAGCAATTTTTCAAACTGAGTGCTGGAAGAGAGTTTCCAGATAGACCCGTGCTGCTTTGCGATAACTGTGCGAAGCTTCTGGGGTGCTGCCATTACCATTTTGCAGCAAGAACAGCGACAGCGCTGCGGCAAATACCCGGTCTTGATCCCAATCGGGATGAGTTTCCAGGTAATCTTTGAGAGATTCGTGTAGGTCTTCGGGAATTTCTGCCAAGATACTGATATTTGTGTTCATAGAATTCCTTTGCGTTGTCTATGGGTAAGGGCGCAACAGGCCCATGCCCTTACAAGGGTCAGTCTTGCAGTTGCCAATCACACTGACCGTCGCATCATTGTCTGCTGAGAGGGGGTAGGGTTGTCAATGCTGCGAAATATTACAGGCCGGGGTATGTCTAAAAAATATTCACGAGTTAATCAGCTTTGTAGGCGGATTTTTGTTACTTATCTTTACAAAAACTCGGTTGCTCTCGGCTGAGTTACTGTCTTTTAGAAAAATCCCCAATCGAACAGCAAAACCCGATCCGAGTGTTCAACCCTGTGGAAAAGGTCAGAGAACCTGTGGAAAAAGTTGAACGCCTTTGTGGAAAGGCTGGGGAATGGGTGGGGAAAAGTTGGGTGAAAGATAAGAATTGCAAAGTGCTAATCGAAGGACGGCTGATACTCAGTCGAGGGTTGAAATGTTGATACTTTAAAACGTTGGTCGGTTAAAATTTAACGTTTTAATCCGATCCAACATTTCAACCTTAAATGGCTATCCTACGGAATCAGGCGGCTGAAGGAGCTGGAACTGAGAGGGAATGTCCCAAAGCAGCGAAAACTTGGCGTTGCTCAAACAGGGTAACGAGGTCGCTGTTGATTTTGTTTTGGGCGGCTTCTGCTTTGAGGATTTTCAGGGCAGTTTCTACGGGCAAGCGGCGCTTATAGGGGCGATCGCTTGCTGTAAGAGCATCATAAATATCCGCAATTGTCAATATCTGAGACTGAATTGGAATCGCTTCCTGTTTCAAGCCTTGAGGGTAGCCACTCCCGTCGAGTTTTTCGTGATGCCCTGCGGCGATCGCGGGAACATCTTTGAGGTGTTTCGTCCAGGGTATCCGGTTGAGAAACTCAAAAGTGTGCGTGACGTGCGCTTGGATGATTAAACGCTCTTCGGTTGTCAGGTTGCCTTGTGGCACCATCAGCTGAGCAATCTCTGTCGGTGAGAGGAGAGGCTTGATCTGTCCATCCACATCTTGATAAGTGTAACCAGACAGCTCTTGGAGCCGTTCTGGAAGCTCTTGGGCGAGAATGTGGGGTTCGTTCGCCTCTAGTAGGAGATGCCAATATTCATTGAGTTGCGCGATCGCATCCTCTAACTGACTATCTAATTGTTGTAGCTGTTGGCAGTGGGAACAGACAATTTCCGAATCTTTATGTTGATGGCTGGGATGCTCCAGTAAATACTTAAATTTAGTCTGGGCGCATTCCATTTCCAGCGTTCGCTGCGCCACAGCAAAGCGGTTACGAATCACCTCTATCTGGGATGGGTAGAGTTTTTTCTGCTTCCCCAGAATGGCTTCGGGTGTACTGACTTTGCCAAAGTCATGTAACAGTGCAGCGTAGCGAATTTCTTGGATTTGGCGTTCGTTAAAATAAATTGACCGCAGCGATCCCGTGGTAATTGTACTGGCTTCTTGCGAGAGACGCACCACTAAGTCGGCAACTCGTTCGGAATGCCCGGATGTTGTGGGATCTCGTGTTTCAATAATTTGGACAGAAGCTCTAACAAAGCCCTCAAATAGATTTTCAATACTTTCTTGCAGCTGATTGCGTTCGATCGAGATCGCCGCCTGAGAAGCAAGCGAGCGCACAACGCGCTCTTCCCAAGCAGAATAAGGTTGGGTAACATTCAGCACATTTTCAGGCGTGACAATCGCATCACGATTAACCTTGCGATTAATTAGCTGAAGCACCCCAATAATTTCCCCTTCACCGTCTTGCATGGGTAGCACTAAGACGGAGCGAGTATGGTAAGGAATCGAGCTGTCAAAACTGCGATCCAACTGATAGGGAACTTCCAGGGGTAAATTATAAGCATCCGGCAAATTTAAGCTTTCACCTGTCAGCGCCACATACCCTGCCAGACTTTTGGGAGTCAATGGCATCAAAAACTCTTGAAAGGAATCGCTGCATTGAGAATCATTTTGCGCGACCTTAAACACTAACTTGGGAGTGGCACTACTTCGCTCTACTAAATAAACACTCCCCGCATCACTACAAGTAATTTCCCGACTCTTCGATAAAATCAGATTCAGTAATTCTTTTAAATTATGACTGCTCGAAAGCGCTGTCCCGATTGCCAAAAGTTGCTCAATGAGTTCTGCTGGCTCTTTGATTTCCGGAAGCCACACTTGGTTCTTCGCTGTGATTATCTGGCAAGGGGAGACAGTCATAAGTATGCACCGTTTGATTACACGTAAGCTTGATGGTAGCTGCTTGAATATAGGTTTCTAAAAAAGCAACTCAGGCACCGCAGAGCAGGAATACCGGGTTTATCTTTGCAGCCGGTAATGCTCCTCGCTCAACCAGGAGTATTTTAATCCTAGTTTTTGGAGCGAACCTCTCTATGACTATCATCTGCTATTTCTACGCAGCTCTAAACAGAGATTTTAAAGAAAAGATAAAGTTAGCAAGATTTGCGACGAAATCAGAAGCATAGTTTGTCTTGAAAGTTACTGTCGAGTCTGTTGAAAAGGCTAAAAACCGTCTTTTTAGAGTGATTACTTATTTGCATACTTCATCTATTCTTCATAATTCTTCTTGAAAAATTTACACTGGTTGCTGAGTCCTAAATTCTAATTTCCAGGTAATTTGGCGTACCAGTCATCGGCATTTTTACTGATTCTTTTTAATGACTTTCGGGAGATGCGAGCTAAGTTAGCTAGAATCAAGCTCATCTTGCCTTAAAATAGGAGTTTGTGGCGGTGATGGGCAAGAAAGCCGCATTAGAAAAAATTGCCAAGACAAGTCTTTTTGACAGTGCGAAATTGTAATACTCATTACAATTTCCCTAGTAGTTGCTCATCGGATTAGGCATCGCAGTTCTAAATAACTCGGAAAGGTGAGATCCCAGACTTCGGGAGAGAAGTCGGGGATATGATGGGCTGGCTCACCGCTCAAATCGGATTGCTCTAGTTCGCTAACGGCGCGGAAAATTGGGAAGCTAGCACCCACCATCGGCAAGCTTCCCCGATTCATTCCATTTGTCTCAAGATAAAAATGCCCACCCGACTTTTGGGATGTTAAAGCTCTCGACGGGTATCTCGCTTTGCCCTGAAAGTAATTAGATAAGAATTCTAATTTTGACTGGGTGGAGGCGTCCGATTCGTCAAGCGTTGAAAGGCGATTTGGATCGCTAAGGCAACTAGACCAACAGCCACTAAGGCAAAGATAGAGGTTGCCAGCGTGCTGACGCCCACCACGAGGGTGCGAACAGCGATCGCAATATTGATGGTCGTTACATTATCCGAGTGGATGGGCTTGGCAGCAAAGCTTTGAGCAATTGAATTGGTGAGGAAATAACAACCTGTTGCCATTGCTCCTGCGATCGACGCACCACTCAAACAGCGTAGAGGACTCGTGGGCGTTTGGACTGGGGCTGGTGGGTTTTGGGTAGTGTTCGGATTATTCATAGATTAATTGAGCGATTCGCAATTAGGGGGTAGTGAATATTTAGCGCAATCAATGGGCAACAACCCGAATCCCAGCGGTGGTAAACGGTGCTACCCACAAATCTAAATTGGGTTCGGGGATTGACTTTCTTACGTGCTGCTGTACTTGTTGTGCCTTGGCTTCTGATTCCGAAAGAGCAAACACGGTTGGCCCCGATCCCGACATCATTGCCCCCAAGACCCCCGCTTCATAGAACGCTTCCCGCAGTCGCAGCACTTGGGGATACTCCGGCAATACGACTTTTTCTAAGTCATTGTGCAGTAATTGACCGATTTTCACCTGATCTTTCTTGAAGATGGCGTTAACCATCGCTCCAGAATGTACCCGTTGTCTGCGAACCTCTAAACTATCAGCGTCAGAAACGTAGGTACTGATATACTTCTGCCGGTAAGTTTGATAAGCCCAGGGTGTAGATACCGCAAGGTTGCGGTATTTGCCCAATACCACCCAGGGATGCTCCAAATTAGGGAGGGGAGAGAGTTGTTCGCCTCGCCCAGTTGCCAGCGCTGTCCCCCCCGCGATGCAAAACGGGACATCTGAGCCAATTTTTGCTGCCAGTTCTTGCAATTCCGACTGAGTGAGTCCTAGATGCCACAGCAAATCGATTCCCATTAAAACAGCAGCAGCATTGCTAGATCCCCCTGCTAACCCTGCCCCCACGGGGATTCGTTTGTTGATGTTAATCGCGACACCGCCGTACTGGGCAAAAGCTTGGGGAAATTCTGCCGCCATCAATTCTGCTGCGCGGTAGGCAAGGTTGGTTTTGTCTGACGGTACTAGGGGATGATCGCAGTGAACTTGGATGGATTCAGTGCTAAGCGATCGCAAATCAATTTGGTCGGTAAGACCGACACTTTGCAGCACCATCGCCAGTTCGTGATAACCATCCGGGCGATCGCTGATAATTTCCAGATACAGATTAATTTTGGCTGGGGAAATCAGGGTATAGGAACGCATTAGGGTTTTGTAGATATATGCCCACAGGCTCTCATACTGGGGCTACATAAACCAAGTTTGACGAGAGCAGGCTTAGTCAAACAAGCGATCTTTTCAGTCCGCGCACCATCCTGACAAGAGTTTGTGTAGCCGCAACTTTAGTCGTTAGGCTTGAGCAAATTACTCAAAGCAACCCACTGGGTAAGGCCCAAGTCTTCGGCGCGGGCTTGAGGGTTTACTTCTAATTGTTCCAGTATTTGGGTGAGGCGATCGCGTTCAACCACACTTTTCAGATTATTTCGCAACATTTTGCGCTTTTCGGCAAAGCCGAGTTTGACTAAATTCTCTAGGTGCTTGGGGTTCTGGGCGGGCGGTTCTATCAATCGCGGACGCAGCCGCACTACCGCTGAATCTACTTTGGGCGGCGGATAAAATGCTCCCGCTGGCACAATACAGATTAACTCGCACTCTGCCAAATACTGCACCCGCACGGTTAATGCCCCAAAATGTTTCGTGCCTGGTTTGGCATAAAGCCTTTGTGCAACTTCTTTTTGTACCAGCAGCACGATGGAATCAAACGGCTTAGCGGCTGGCTGGGCAATGGTACCTAACAACTTTTCCAGAATTGGGCCGGTGATGTTGTAAGGAATATTGGCAACAACTTTATTGGGATGTTGGAACGCTGGAAAAGGAGCAAGTTGAGCGTCTAAGTCGAATGAAAGGAAATCGCCTTGCAAAAGTAAAAAATGATCGACTTTACCTAATTGTTTAGCCAGCAGTTGACATAAATCGCGGTCAATTTCAACCGCAACAACAGATTGAGCTAAAGGTAATAAGCGACGAGTCAGGATGCCGGTGCCGGGGCCAATTTCTAAGACCCGTGAAGCGGAGCGATCGCCCTCAGGCGACTCGCTGCTGGATAACTCCGCTGCGGCGACAATTTGATTGAGCGCCTTGTCACTCCGCAGCCAGTGTTGAGCAAATTGTTTTCGAGGTTGAGGCGATCGCATGGAGGAAAGGATGCTGTTACAGTCTTCCTTCCAACCTACCACGCGGTCAAGTTGCTGCTTCCCCAAAGCTAAATAATGCCCTAAATCTAGAGCCAAGCCGCCTCAGTCGCCCCGGATCGACTTATTGCTTTTTCTTAAAAAAATCTGGATACCGGAAAAACTTCTGCCAGACTTGTATAGGTTTGCATCCTCCACAAGCAGGAGATTTGTCGGTGAAGTACGAAATTCGCTATAAACCAGCCTTTGCCTCTATTTTTGTCATCCTGAATCCAGGTGATAGCCTCACTGCTGAGGCGGGAGCTATGACCAGTATGGATGCCAAATTGTCGATAAAGACGGAATTTTCAGGGGGTTTAATCTCTGGATTGCTAAAGAAATTCTTTGGTGGGGAATCCCTTTTTGTGAATGTTTTTACCAACAATACACAGCAACCTCTGAATTTAATCTTGACTCAATCCACCATTGGCGATATAGCTTGTATTGACTTGCGGGGCGGACGAGAAATTTGCTTTCAACCAGGTGCTTATATTGCCCATAGTCCAGGCGTGAAAATGGGAGTTCAGTGGGCAGGTTTTAAGAGCTGGATCTCAGGAGAAGGGCTGTTTAAGCTGAAGTTAAGCGGTCAAGGTCAGGTATTTTTCGGTGCTTATGGCGGCATCATTCAAAAACGGATAACCGGGGAATTTGTGGTTGATAGCGGTCACTTAGTTGCCTACGAACCTGGCATCAAAATGAATGTTGGACTCGCAGGCGGCTTGCTTGGTTCTGTCACGTCGGGGGAAGGGTTAGTCAACCGGCTGACGGGGCAAGGAGAAATTTATTTACAATCTCGCAGTATTGGGGGTTTGGTCGGATATTTACGTCCTAAATTTCGTTAAGAAAAAGCCGATCGTAATAGCTTTTTCACCTAATTGCTGAGTGCATAAATCAAGAGGATTTGTAGCGATGGATGTGGAAGTTTTACATCAACCGGACAGCGCGATCGCTCGCGTTACTCTCGGTGCCGGTGAAGAATTAGTCGCAGAAGCTGGCAGGATGATTGCCATGAGCGGTTATATCAATGCCAGTACGACTTTAAGGCAAGGAAAAGGCGGCGGAATTTTGGGCGGTCTGAAACGCATGGTTGCCGGTGAGTCGCTGTTTTTGAGCGTTTTTCGCTCTCCCACGGCTGGCGGTGAAGTATTTTTAGCTCCCAAATTGATGGGTGATATTTTGCTTTATGAAATGACTGGATCTGGGCTAGTCGTCCAATCTGCTTCTTACCTTGCTAGCGAGTCAGATGTTGATCTTGAATTAGGATTTCAAGGCATGAAATCTTTGTTTTCTGGGGAATCAATTTTTTGGTTAAATGTTAGCGGTCATGGCTCTGTTCTGCTTTCTTCCTTTGGGGCAATTTATGAAATTCCTGTGAATGGCGAATATATCGTTGACACGGGACATATTGTGGCGTTTGAAAAAAGCCTGAAGTTTGAAATTAAAAAAGCAACTTCCAGTTTAATTGGTTCGTTTTTGGGCGGAGAAGGATTCGTTTGTCGGTTTCAAGGGCAAGGTCGAGTGTTTTGCCAAACTCACAATCCAGGTGCCTTCGGGGTGCTAGTGGGTTCTCAGCTTCCGCCGCGATAAAGAGTGGGAATTTGTCATTGATAAATAGATTTTGAACGATTACCCATCCTTCAATTAGGAATTAGCAAAGGATAATTATGAATGAGATTGCCTACGAAATCGAGCATTCCCCAGCCTATGCTTCCCTACGCCTCGACTTACAAGCAAATCAAACTGTCTTGGTAGAATCGGGCGCAATGGCAGCAATGGATACTTGCATTAAAATGAAGTCCAAAGTCAAAGGTGGCTTAATGCAAGGTATCGGTCGGATGCTGGGCGGTGAATCTTTATTTTTGAGTGAATTTACCGCTGAAGGAAGGGCAGGACAACTCTATGTTTCGCCTGGAGTCCCTGGAGACATTCAGCATTACTACCTGAGTGGTAATGGATTGATGGTGCAATCTTCGGGTTTTGTTGCAGCTAACCCTAGTGTCGAAATTGATACTAAGTTTCAAGGTTTTAAGGGCTTCTTTAGTGGGGAGTCGTTATTTTTACTGAGAGCAACAGGTCAAGGAGATATCTGGTTTAGTTCTTATGGGGCAATTGTAGAAATTCCAGTTGCCGGTGATTATGTAGTAGATACGGGCTATATTGTGGCGTTTGAAGACTCGTTACAATACAATGTCGAAATGTTGGGAGGCTTGTCATTTAAAGGGCTGAGAACTGGAATTTTGGGCGGGGAAGGATTAGTTTGCCGCTTCCGGGGTAAAGGACGTTTATGGATTCAGTCGCGTGAGCTTTATGCACTGGTAAATTTCTTGAATCCGTTCCGTCCCGTGAAGAGTAGTAACTAAGCTGAATCTTGCTGTAACTGCACGAAATAGAACTTTTAGACGGTCGCGTTATGTCGGTTCTTACTTAAGGGCAATAGAGAGGAACCTCACCCCCAATCCCTCTCCGCGAACGGAGAGGGGAGAATATTGAACCCCTGTGGGTAAATGGGGTGGGGGTGAACTGTAGGGCATCTAAATAGAGAATTGCGAGCGCGTGCAGGTAACTCACGATGCAATAGAAAGAAGGTCAACGCATTGCTATATCGGATGCAACTAGGCAATGCAGTAACAATAGCGTTTTTGGAGCAAGCCTGAAGTGTCTGGAACTGCAACATCGAGCGATCGCAACCCACCTCCCAATAATCGCCAGTTACTGATTTTCTTAGGGCTATTTATTGGATTTATCGTCGGCGTTATTTGGCTGCTGGGGTTGTTTATTAATAGCTTAGTGTGGGTAATTCCTCCCAGCGTGGAGCGACAGTTGGGTGCCGTCATTGTCCCGGCTTATGAACGCTTGGCGAAGCCCTCACCGGCTCAAGATTCGCTCAATCAGCTGCTCGATAGGCTGGAGACAAAGTTGCCTTCCGAGCAGCGCCAAGAGAGAGATTATCGGGTGCTATATGTGCCCGATAATACAGTGAATGCGCTGGCGCTACCGGGCGATCGCATTATCATCTACGCCGGTTTGCTGAAACAGACGGAATCGGAAAATGAGCTGATGATGGTGTTGGGGCATGAATTGGGGCATTTTGCCCACCGCGATCATTTACGGGCGTTGGTGCGACAACTACTGTTACCCATTGCGATCGCTACTGTCTTTGGGGATGCTGCTGGGTTATCATCGGCAGCGGCGACGGGTGTTCAAGCTGTTAGCAGTTCCCGATTCTCTCAATCTCAGGAATCTGAGGCGGATGAGTTTGGCTTAACATTGTTGCAACAAACTTACGGTCATGTTGCGGGTGCAACCGACTTTTTTGCTCGAATGAGTCGCAAAAGTGGTGCAGGCTTTGATTTCTTGACCTCCCATCCTGCCCCTGGTAGGCGCGTTAAAGAATTGCAGCGCTTAATTGAGCAGCGGAATTATCCTGTAAAAGAGCGATCGCCTTTACCGGCAACGTTGGCGAACCTGGAAAAATAGCTAGCGCTCCCAAACCTAACCCTCCGCCCCTTTTTTCTACCAGGAAAGGGGCGCATGCTATCTTCAAAGCCCCTCTCCGATCCGGAGAGGGGTTTGGGGAGAGGTTTTTCCCGTTCACACGACTTGATTCGTAATCATCCACACAGTGCTATCCGAACGGACGTAGGGAACCGAAATTTTGCTAAATCCAGTAATGAAAGGTCTGTTGTATAACTGCCAATAACTGGGACTAATCTCATCAGCAATCGCCTTGAGCGCTTGCACTTCCTGCTTCAGTTCCTCCGCCAGTTCGTTAATTCGTTCAGCGCGATCCTGAGCGCGTTGTTTTCCTTCCTCTACCTGCTCTGCGAGAGGATGTTGTGTCCGCTCATGCAATAACTGTTGCGCCAATCCTTGCGATCGCCCGATCTCCTTCAATTTAGCTTCCAAGGCAGCGATCGCATCATCGATTCCCTTGACTTCAGCAGAGATTTGTGCTGTTTCTCTAGCATGACGACGATAAGCCTCAACGATTGCTTCTGGCGTGTTATAGCTCGGCAATACTGGATCGACTTTCAGGATGGCGCGTTCTTCTGTGAGCGCCTCAATCTGAGTGCGAATCGCTTCAATTTCTACTTGAATTGGCTCCATAATTACTTTCCTAACTTAGGTGAATAGTTCCGTAAAACTTCTGGCATTTTGTGAATCAATTTACAGGGTTACGATTACTCGACATTAATTCACCCGTTTGTTGACCTAACTTATGTTGAACCGAATTAGTCTTAAAAAGACAGCAAATTCGTTTTTAGTCATTGCCACAATTTTAAGTATGGAAACGGGATTGCTAAATGAGTCAATGCCTGCTTTAGCCGATATGACTACAAGTAACTGGAGCGAATGGATTGAAATCAATGAAACCAACAGTGTCAGCCGAGTGACGAATCGGAGAGACGATACCAGCCAGAACAACTGTCTGGATAATGCGCTTGAATTCCTGAAAAGTAGTAATGCCCAAGAGACAGGAGTTATCACAGAAGCAGCTTACGGACGATTTGGGAATCTGTCAGCTTATTTAATTTGTGCGCCTGAAGGGGATAAAGTTCTCGTTTTTGTTTCAGGACCTAGAAATCAATCTCGACAAATTCAGCAGTTACGCAAAAATCTGAGTGACCAATTTAGGAAATATTAGAGGTTTTCGCCCCGTGGGTGTCAATCGAGAGCGATCGCACTTGTGCCATAATTCCTTCATCCTTCCAAGCCGCCGCCATTGCCTCCACAACTGTCGGTGCCAACGCCGCCTCTGCTAAAGCTAATAAAGTTGGTCCCGCACCACTAATTACCATCCCAAAAGCACCAGAAGCCATTGCTGCCGAGCGCACAGCATCATATCCTCGAATCAACGCTGTCCGATAAGGCTGATGGATTCGGTCTTGCATCGCAACTCGCAACCAGTCACCCCTGCCGGTTTCCAGCCCTCGCAATAATAAACCCAGATGAGCTGTATTAAAAATTGCATCGGCACGGCTGTATTGAGTTGGTAAAACTCGCCGCGCTTCTTCAGTTGAAAGTTCAAAATCCGGAATCGCGACTACTGGCACAATCTCAGAATGCCAAGGAATCTCACAAATTTCCCATTCTTCTTTGCTTTCTCCGTGTCTGTGCGGTTCGTCACTCAAACCCGTCGCTGCTAGACGACACCCCCCCATCAGTGCTGGAACCACATTATCAGGATGTCCTTCCAGAGCGATCGCGATTCTTCCCACCTCATTTTCATCTAGAGGTGCCCCAGCCAGACAGTTCGCACCCACCAAACCTCCCACAATTGCCGTCGCCGAACTCCCCAATCCTCTTGCCAGTGGCACACCCAGCTCGATCTCGATCTGCACAGGCGGTGGCGTTTTCCCGATATGCTCGTACAATTTCACAAATGACTGATAAACCAGATTATCAGCACCCGTGTTGACTCGTGCGGCTTCTGTTCCCTCGACCGTAATGCTGAGTCGTGTTACAGCATCCGCTTCCAGGCGTGTGAACTTGAACTGGTTGTACAGCGTTAAAGCTGCGCCTATGCAATCAAAACCCGGCCCCAAGTTAGCAGTTGTGGCTGGAACGCTGACGGTAACGGTAGAAACAGGATGCATCTCAACGAATTGCGAAATAGTCTATTATAGACTCTACCGTTTAACAGCCTGCTATCTATGAAGGAACGTTTTTTTCCGGCATTACGCAGATGTTCAATGGCAGCATGACTGTAAAAGTAGTCCCCACTCCAACTTCACTATTTACAGCAATCTCTCCACTCTGTAAGTCTAAACATTTTTTGACAATCGTTAGTCCTAGTCCATGACCGGGAATACTACTCACATTTGTCGCTCGATGAAATGAGTCAAACAATAGTTCTCGGTCGCCTGGAGGAATGCCAATTCCGTTGTCTTTTACCTGAAAAACTGCCTCTCCATTCTCACACAAAAGTTCAAAGTAGATATTGCTGCCTTCGGGTGAATATTTGATAGCATTCCCTAACAAATTACTAAATATATGCCGCAGCAGTTTTTCATCCAAACAAGCATCAGTACACTCACCTTGATTGGTGAAAATAATTCTATGTTTTGAACCAGAGCTGAATTGCATATGGTCTACCAAATCCCGGCAAAAGCATACTAAATCCAGGGGTTTTGGCTTGCATTCTAGTTTTCCTTCGTCTGCTTTTCCAAACTCTAAAACTTCGTTTAACAAATTGTTCAGCGAATGAACCGAGGTTTGAATAAGATAGAAATACTCACGTCTTCTAAGTTCTGTTAATTCGTGGCTATAAGATTCCAGTAGTTCAGCAGAAGATAAAATTGCGGTCAGCGGGTTACGGAATTCGTGGGCAACCATGAACCAAAAGCGAGATTTAAGTTCGCTTAATTGTTTTTCTTTTTCAAGAGCTACGCGAGTTGCTGCTTCGGCTAAATGTCTGCGAAGTGCGATTTCAATCGTAGTATGTAAATCTCTTTCATCAAACGGTTTAATTATATAGCCAAATGGATCTGTAATTTTGGCTCTTTCCAGGGTTTTTTTATCGGCATAAGCAGTTAAATAAATTACTGGAATATCGAAGTTTTTATGAATTTTTTCAGTGGTTTCTATTCCATCCAATTGTCCTTTCAACATAATATCCATTAACACTAAATCGGGCTGAATCTCCAATACTTTTTGAATCGCTTCCTCTCCCGAAGCAACAGAAGCGACAACGTTATATCCTAAGCGTTGCAAGCTCTTTACGATATCCTTGGCAACAATTCTTTCATCTTCAACTACTAAAATTTTTTCCTTTGCCATTTTTTTTATTTATGTCTTCCTAATGTTGCCGATTTCTGAAAATGTGATAAAAAAGCTTGTCCCTCTACGACTATCAAGTTCGATAGTCCCGTCTAATTGTTCAGTGAGGGTGCAGACTAACTCCAACCCCAAGGATTCAGTATTCCGGAAGTCCAAGTCTTTCGGGAAACCGATTCCGTTGTCACTGACGTTCAAAATAAATTGATGATTGCCGTTTGAGTAAATATTAATACAAATTTCCTTATCGATACTGGGCGTTGGAAAAGCGTGTTTTAAGGAATTGGATATTAATTCATTGATAATTAGACCACAAGGAATCGCTGTATCAATGTTTAGGTTAATGTCATTAACGTTTGTTTTCAGCGTAATTGCCTGAGAGCTTGCTTTGTAGGAACGAAGTAAATTTCCTGCCAGGTCGCGAATATACTCAGCAAAGTCTATCCTAGATAGGTCTTTGGACTGATACAATTTTTCGTGAATCAGAGCCATCGAGCGAATGCGATTCTGACTGTCCTTGAACATTCCCAGAACCTGTTCCTCTTTGGTATAGGCAGATTGCAGCTTTAACAGACTAGAAATAATCTGTAAATTGTTTTTGACGCGGTGGTGAATTTCCTTCAGCAGCACCTCTTTTTCTTTAAGCGAAGCCTTGAGTTGCTCTTCTGCTCGTTTGCGTTCGGCGAGTTCAGCTTGTACTTGCTGATAAAGTTCAGACTGCTGAATTGCGATCGCTACTTGCGTTGACAATTGTTTGAGCAAATCAATCTCAAACTCCCGCCACCGCCTGGGTCCCGAACAGTGATAGGCGCACAGCAGACCCCACAAATGTTCTCCTTGCAGAATCGGAACCACGAGACTCGCTCGGATATCATACAAAGCCAGGATATCGATGTGACATTGGGTTAACCCGGTGGTATAAATATCTGCTGTGACTTGAATACGCCCTTTTTTGTAGGCTTGGGCATAATTCTTCCCAAAGCAATTGTCGTGAATTGTGCTACTTAGAGCAGGTTGCCAGCCCTCAGCAACCGATTCGACAACGACAGTGCCACTCATATCTGGATTAAAACGGTAGATAATCACGCGGTCAGTTTGGAGAAATTGCCGCACTTCAGCGACGGCGGTGTTCAGAATTTCGTCCAAATTGAGTGATTGATGAATGCGAAGGGCAATTGTGGTTAACAGGCGATTGCGCTCAAGCTGTTCCAAGAGTTCCGCTGGGCTTTCCTGTCCTTGAGGTTCTAGGGTTTCATTGTGCGGGGGGAGAGAGGATTCGGCTTCAAACTGCTCGATCGATTGCTGCAATTGCTCTACTGCTGTAGATATTTGTGTGAGATCGAGCGTTTGCAAAAAACTGGTTTGGGTAACAATACCTAACAGCTCCCTGGGATTCTCCGACACCACAACTCGCTGCACCTGGTGCTGCTGCATTTCCCAAAGGGCAACTAACACTGAATCTGAGGGGCTTAAAGATAACACGGATGCCCTCATTACCCTAAACGCCTGTATCTGCGATAAATCCAGGCTGAGAGCCTGAAGATCGATGATGTCCCGTTCGGTGACAATCCCTACTGGCTTCAGGAGGGTTGTTAGCGTAGCGGTAGGTCGCACGTTTTGAGTTTTGTTAGTGTAGCGATGCGTAGGAAGTTTTGAGTGTTGAACCTTTGCTTCGCTCAAGGGATCGGGTTGAAGTTTTGAGTTTTCAATAGAACTCGACTCGGAACTTTCTTCTGTAAGCACAACACAATTGACCTGGTGTTCTGCCATTAATTGAGCTAAGCTCAGCGCTGAAGCCGTCGCCGGTGCTTGAATAACCGGGGCAGTCATTACTTCTGTCAAAGGCTGCGATTTGATTAGCTCATCGAGGGGCAGTGCTTGACGAATACTTTCGAGGGTGATAATGCCCACCACTTGCCTTTGCGCGTCTATAACAGGTAGGTGGCGAATTTGATGCTGGCGCAGGATTGACAATGCTGTGAAAATATTCTCGCTGTCAGATTCAGTCAGAGCGATGCTCGGCTGCGTCATCACCGAGGCAATATTGACTTCTGCTAAATTGATTCCTGAGGCAATTACCTGGATAGCATCTGTGTGGGTAAACACTCCGATTAACTGCAACCCTTCTACTACAAAGACAGCGCTAGCTCGTGCTTCGCTCATTAGCACTGCTTCTGGGGGTATCTTCAAACTAGGAAGTACACAACTGCTTTTCGCTTTGCCCATCATGGCGATCGCGTCCATCAGTGGGGTGTCAGCCGATACAGTCAGAGGACGACGATCGATGACAGATTCTAAGCTAAGCAATCCCTTTGTTGGCATGGGTCAACCTGTGTATTATTGCGGTGTATTGCAGTGGGCGATCGCATACTTGCATTTGCAATTCCTCTATTACCAAATAGATTTTGCGAAAAGCAGTTGCTCCTTCACTTAGGATTCCCGCCAGAACTGTATTCGGTATCACATCGCCGCCTCGCAACGGGATTTATTTGACACAAATTGCCTTCACACAAGTTGCCGCGCCTTTTGCGGTACAGTCAAAATTCACCAATCGCTACTACCGGCACCCTATTTGCGTGCAGGAAGGTAAATCTTTGATTCGTCTCTAGGCTTCGCGTGCTTTTGCCCTCATTCATCAAATTCATGACAGCAAGAAAACATCCCCGCAACCGTGAAATCCCATATGATTCGGATGTTTTACCAGGGCGATCGCTTTTTTACCACCTCCACCTTAGCTAGATCCTACCTAGCCAGAGAGTTAAGACAAAACCCTTTTTAGCATACCTTTTGTCAACCTCTTAAATCCTCTTACTAAAGGAATATTTAAATGGATATTGATTTCGACTAATATCTGCGCTGGCAACATCTGACAAAAGGGTGAAATCCTAATAATTGGGAAGATATATAGTGTTTAGCTGGATTGGGGCTTAAAATCAGTTCTGCTACATCAAATCAATAAAACAAAGTGAAAAATGAACTTAATTAAGCGCATTCCAAATATCCTGTTGCACCCCAAAAGTGAGTGGCGAGCGATCGCAAAAGAAACAACCTCTAGCGCTAGATTGTATAACACCTATATTGCTCCTCTGGCAGCGATCGCTCCAATCGCCGCAGCTGTTGGTTGGGCAGTTATCGGCATCAATACCTCTAGTATCGTTACGTCTCGGTTGCCCTTAGTGCCAGCTATTTTATATGCAGGTGTTAGCTTTTTACTAACACTATTAAGCGTATTTTTTTTGTCGTTGATTATTAATGCTTTCGCTCCTCAATTTTCAGCCGAGAAAAATCAGCTACAAGCTCTTAAAGTTGCTGCTTATGCCAACACACCTGCCTGGTTAGCCGGTATCCTCCGTGTAATCCCAAGTTTCACGATTTTCGCATTTCTTGCTGGGTTGTATAGCGTATATCTGTTATATCTGGGATTGCCGATTGTGATGAAATGTCCGAAAAATAAAGCAACCGCCTACACTGCGGTAACGCTTGCGGGTGCGGTTGTACTCTATGTATTTGTTATCGGGATTAGCAATCTATTTGTTAGATTTCCCAAACCAGCACTCTAAAAAATGTTGGAATCGGCAGGCACTGGGAAGCTGAAAAATATCAATATTAAACGGATTTATAGCGTGCAATATAAAGGCGGAACCTCACCCCCAGCCCCTCTCCGTGGACGGAGAGGGGGAAAGATTTAACCCCTCTTTGCAAGCGGAGAGAGGCTGGGCTGGGGTAGCATTTTTGCTGTTATTGAGATGCACCCAATTGAAAAAGGGCACTCTTTTGGAGTGCCCCTATATGAACTATGAACTGGCAACTTCTTAAAAATTGTCGAAGTTAGCGATCGCGTTTTTCATCTTCTCCAACACTTCTTCTACAGGAATGACCCCCACATCGCCAGCCGCGCGGGTGCGAATACTCAGGCTATTTGATTCCAGCTCTTTCGCCCCTACCACCGCCATGACAGGGATCTTGTCCTTTTCGGCATTGCGAATCATTTTGCCCATGCGATCGCCGCTGGTATCGACTTCCACGCGAATACCGAGCGATCGCATCTTCTGTGCCACTTCCTGAGCGAAAGGCAACTGGGCATCGCTCACCGTCAGCAATCGCGCTTGGACTGGCGCTAACCACAGCGGGAAATCCCCTGCATATTCTTCAATCAAGATCCCGATGAGCCGTTCCAAGGAGCCAAAGGGAGCGCGGTGAATCATCACCGGACGCTTCCGGGAACCATCCTCCGCCACATATTCCAAATCAAACCGTTCTGGCAGGTTGTAATCCACTTGGACAGTCCCCAACTGCCACTCGCGGTCTAAGGCATCGCTGAAGATAAAATCCAGTTTCGGGCCATAAAATGCGGCTTCGCCAATGCCTTCAAAGTAGTTCATGCCCAAGGTTTCCACGGCGCGGCGAATCGCTCCTTGAGACTTCTCCCAAGCTTCATCGGAACCGATGTACTTATCTGAAGCCGGATCGCGAAAACTGAGTCGCGCTTTGAAGTTTTTCAGTTGCAGACTCTTGAACACCGACAGAATCAAATCCACCACTTTCAGGAATTCGCTGTCTAGCTGTTCTGGCGTCACAAATAAGTGAGAATCATCCACCGTGAAACCGCGCACCCGCGTTAAGCCGCCCAGTTCCCCAGATTGCTCGTAACGGTAGACGGTGCCAAATTCCGCCAGACGCATCGGCAGTTCCCGATAGGAACGCAACTCGCTCTTATAGATTTGGATGTGGAAGGGGCAATTCATCGGCTTCAGGACGAATCCCTGTTCTATCGCCGCCGCCTGCTCATCTTCCGCCATCAGCGGGAACATATCCTCTTTGTATTTCTGCCAATGTCCGGAAGTTTTGAATAAATCGACTCTGGCAATGTGAGGCGTCACCACCTGCTGGTATCCGCGTTTCAGCTGTTCCTGCTTCAGGAAGTCTTCCAGAACACTCCGCAACACCGTTCCTTTCGGCGTCCACAGCGGTAATCCCGGTCCCACCGGATCTGAGAAAATAAATAATCCCAGTTCTTTGCCGAGTTTGCGGTGATCTCGGCGCAGGGCTTCTTCCTTGCGGCGCTTATATTCAGCCAGCTGTTCTGGCGTCTCCCAAGCGGTGGCATAAATGCGCTGGAGTTGAGCTTTCGTTTCATCCCCCCGCCAATAAGCACCGGCAACACTTTCTAGTTCGATTGCCTTCGGATTTAACTCACTGGTATTTTCCAAATGAGGGCCTGCACACAAATCCCACCATTGATCCCCCAAGTGGTAGATGGTAATTGGTTCCTCAATGTCTTCTAATATTTCTAGCTTGTAAGGCTCATTAATTGTCTTGATCCGACCTTCAGCTTCCTCGCGACTGACTTCTTCCCGAATCACTGGCAATTTCCGATTGATGATTTTGACCATCTCTTTCTGGATGGACTTCAAATCTTTTTCGGTAAATGGCTCTGGATTATCAAAGTCATAGTAAAAGCCGTTTTCTATCCAAGGGCCGATAGTCACCTGCGCTTTGGGAAACAGCTTTTGCACCGCCATTGCCATAACGTGGGAAGCGGTGTGACGGATTTTCTTCAACGATTCAGATTCGCTGGTACGGGGCAAATACATTTTTTCTGGCTGTTCTTGAGACGCTGGAGATTCTGAGACGCTCATCGGCGGTTCCATAAGGACGAAGAAACGGGCAATTAATCGGGTGTTACTGCCTCTATCATACCGAGGTTGTTTTTCCCTGGCGATGTGGTTGTTGTTTAAGAGAATCTAAAAATATTATTACGAATTGTAAACTACGTTAAGATTAAATTTAGATAGTATTCGGTTTTTGATTCATGGCTGCTTCCAACTTGCCTGAAAATGAATTGCTGAAAACGGTATTACAACCGCTCTTAGAAGATTTTCAGTATTGGTTTGCGCGATCGCGCGCTCTCTTAGAAACTGAAGAAATTACTTTTTTAAGTGCCCAACAGCAATCCGACTTACTGGATCGAGTCAAGCTTGCTCACGCGGAAGTCAGCACCGCTCAGATGCTCTTTCAAGCGACTGATGCTCAAGTTGGCATTGAAACGTCAGTTCTGATGCCTTGGCACCAGTTGGTTACTGAGTGTTGGCAGGTGTCGATGCGCTTCCACGCTGAGCAATCCACTTCCACGAACAAGTAAATCTAAGGGCGAAACATTTTTACGGAAAATCCGGGGGCAAGCATTACCGTTTCGCCACGAATGCGAAAGCCCCTATTGACGAACATCCCATTAGACTGTGCGGCTTGGAGGAAAATCGTATGTTACACCTGCTTTATTTAATTGCCTTTACTGTTCTGGCGTTTCTTGCTATAGGGAATATGCTCCGCAACTTGTTAACCATCAGTAGTATGGATTCTCAACGGCGCTACCCACCAGGGATGCAGTCCCAATTTAGAGATTCTCGCTCTCCTTATGGGTCAATCCCACACCCGGAACTATTAGATGATGCCGGGAACCCGATTAATGAACCGCTTCTCGTGATGCGTTCCATGACCGTAGAAGACGCCCGCGAACAATTGGACGCCCTCTATAAATCTTCTCCCGGTATCAATGGGGACACCGAGGAAGCATGAATCAGAGCTATTTCAAAAGTAAAATTGGATAATTTAGCCGAAAAATTAGCAAGGTTTTTTAGAGACTGGCAATCAGCTTGATAGAGCTAGGTGGGCATTCCCCACCCAGCTTCTAAATCAAGCTTCAATCACAACCCGCAAATTACCGCGTTTTTTGGCAACCCGACAGGCAGTGGTATTGCCGGAGCGCTCAAATTCCAAATCCAGCAAAGTCTGCCCCACTCTCAAGTTCTGTAGCGCTAGACGATTAATCGACTCCGGCAAAGCAGGATCGATAATCCGCAAGCAGTTATTGGGAGCATCGGGGACTAAATTTACCATCATTTGCAGCAACTGGAAGATACTGCCGGTTGCCCAAGCTTGAGGAGAACAAGCGACGGGATATTTGACCGTGGTGTTATCTTCTGTGCGTTCGTAACCGCAGAAAAGTTCTGGCGGTCGTTGATAAGGTTGCTGTAAAGTCATATCCATTAAAGCTTTGGCAAGTTCCAGCGCTTGCTCGATTAGACCGAGCGATCGCACCCCCATCGCAATCATGGCATTGTCGTGAGGCCACACAGAACCGACATGATAGCCCATCGGATTATAAGCCGGTGACAAACTACTGAGGGTGCGAATTCCCCAGCCGTTGAACATATCCGGTGCCCGTAGCCGTTCCGCGACGCTATAAGCTTTTTCTGGTGTCAAGATGCCCAAATACAGACAGTGACCGGGGTTTGAAGTAATACTATCAACCTGATTGCCGTCGCCATCCAAAGCCAAGGCGCAGAAATCTTCCTCTGGCATCCAAAAATCCCGATTGAAGCGATTCTTCAAATCTCTCGCCTCATCTTGCCACCTGTCGGCTAAATCAAGGCGCTTCTTCATGCGGGCAATTTCTGCCAGACGGATTTTGGCAGCATAGACATAAGCTTGCACTTCACAAAGAGCGATCGCGCCCATCGCCATCTGCCCCTTGCGATTCACAATACAGTCGCCAGAGTCTTTCCACCCCTGATTCGCCAAACCCCGCTTCGATTGACGTTGGTAGATGAGATAACCCGTTTCCTTGCTGTTGCGGTCAATCCAATCCATTGCCGCCAAGGCATTAGGCCACAGTAGCTCCAGGGTTTCCCGATCGGCTGTCCAGGCAAAGTGTTCCGCATACAGCATTAACCACAGCGGTGTCGCATCTACGGTGCCGTAATAAGGTGTATGGGGAATTTCTTCACAACGCGCCATTTCACCCAAACGCAGCTCGTGCAAAATCTTCCCAGGCTGCTCATCGCGCCACTCATTATCCGTCTTCCCTTGGTATTCAGCCAAGATCGTAAGAGTTTCGCGGGCAATTGTAGGATCGAGCATCAGCGTTTGCGACGCCGCAATAATCGAGTCGCGCCCAAACAACGTCGAAAACCAAGGCACCCCAGCCGAGAGTACCTTCCCTTTGCCGAAAGACTGGCGCAGTAAATAAGTATCCTGCTCGGCTCGCTCGATCGCTCGATTAAACGTGTTTTTGTCTGAGCGAATCCCGGTTACGTGTTGACGCCACTCTTGCTGCTCCGATAACTCTGCGGCTCTAGCCTGTACCAGTGTGACTGGGGCAGATACCCTAGAAGTGGGACGGTTATTGGTACGCATTTGCAGCCGATAGCCCAGTTTTTGGGTTTCGTGAGGCTCCATCTCCAGCTGCCAAACTGCCGTATAACCACTGAGAGTGTCTGGCTGGCGATGAACAAACTCGATGTGCGATTCCATTACAGAGCCATCCAACCCTTGATAAGCGAGCGTCATTTCTTGCTTTTCGGGTTCTGCGGCTTGACTTTTAGGCACGGCTCGTAACAGCTGCCCCTTGTTTTTTCGACCGTACCCCCGGACTACAAATAAGTCCACAAAATCCGCATCAAAGCTGAGACTCAGTTGAAAGCGAATGGAACTGGTGCTGTAGTTGGAAACAGTTAATTCTTCAAACAGCGCTCCATTTAGGACAATTTCTCGGTTAATTCCGATGGTGTCGGCTCGAAGAGGTGCAAAGTCAAAAATTGCCCCGCCGTCAATTTGCTCATTTGGCTCTAATTTATCCCCTCCCTCTAATCGCTCTCCTCCGTCCATGCTGGGATTGGTACACAGAACTGAAAGGGCAAATCCTTTGTCAGCTGTGCTACTGAGCAAGACGGGGGAGCGTCCGTTAATTTGCAGTTCCAGGCGACTAAGGAACCGCGTATCGGCGCAGAAAAGCCCCATGCTGGCATTCATGTCA
Source organism: Trichocoleus sp. Lan (assembly GCF_039961855.1). Taxonomy (NCBI): domain Bacteria; kingdom Bacillati; phylum Cyanobacteriota; class Cyanophyceae; order Leptolyngbyales; family Trichocoleusaceae; genus Trichocoleus; species Trichocoleus sp. Lan. The sequence goes on from NZ_JAMPKA010000016.1 coordinate 117,315, forward strand.
TCGCCTAAACACCCGGCAATGTTGCCCAGGGTATCGGTGACTAAAAACAGGTCATTGTCTTTAATAGTAAGAGTCGGTTGGGGGCGATCGCCAAGAACGCAAGGCCACTCTGGAATGGGCAGCTCTTGTGCGGGAACAAAGGTTTTTCCGTCCAGTTCAAGAATATCCGGTGCCATGAATCAGGTTTCTGCTCAAGAATACAGGGTCTTTGTGAGGCTTTAATCAGGGTCACACGATCTAATTTAAAACCTTACCCATCGCTACTGATATTCAGTAGAGGATCGAGGTTTCGACAAATGTGCCCTTTTTATACTTCTACAAATCTAATCAACGATCCGCTCTATCGTTCGGAGAGAACAAAATTTCCAATTTTTTTCCAACTCTCTTACTGCGGACGGATTTTTTCTTCGCTCAACCTGGTCAATCATGCCCTTTGCGGGGATGACGGCGTTAAATGGAAATTCAACAATACACCACACCCTGCATTCTATAGTACGCTCTATTTAAGGGATTATGTTGCACAATTCTCTGGCTTAAAAGTGTCTGTGATGAAGCAGCATCTCGTATAATAGATTGCTCTAGAAATTAAGGAGGTTCGCATCTGATGGGAGTAGAGGCACTGGAAATAGAAGCATTACAAATACTGGTGGATTCGCTTATCTCTTATAAAGGACGGCTGGTTGGAACTCCAGCCGCTCATACTTATAAAAAAGATAAAAATGAAATAAATATCCCCAAAAAAGTTAGTAGAGATACGCTGAATTATGACCAAGTTTTTATTCGTGATTTTGTTCCAGTAGCACTTTTATTTTTAGTTAAAGGTGAATTTTCCGTTCAACTTGATAACAAAAAAGAGGTTACAGTCAACGGCAAGGAAATTGTCAAAAATTTTCTAGAAGTAACGTTAGAACTACACCAGCAAGAAAGATCCGAAACTTTTTTGAATACGGGTCGAGTTTTAATGCCAGCTAGCTTCAAAATTATTAAGAATAAGAAGGGCAAAGAACACTTAGACCCCGATTTTGGTCAGCACGCGATCGCTAGAGTCACGCCAGTTGATTCTAGCCTCTGGTGGATTATCCTGTTGCGGGCTTATTGGAAAGCGACGGGCGACACCTCTTTAGTCCATCAAGCCGACTTCCAAGAAGGAATCAGATTAATTCTGGAACTTTGTTTTAGCGATCGCTTCGATCGAGAACCTACTCTCTTAGTTCCCGATGGAGCTTTTATGATTGACCGTCGAATGGGCATCTATGGATACCCACTAGAAATCCAAGTCCTATTCTACGCTGCCTTGCGTGCTGCTGATGAGCTACTCGACCGCAAAAATCACAACAATAAAGATATTCTCTCAGCGATAGAGAAACGATTGGGTTCTCTGGCTAACCATATTCGGACTGAGTATTGGATGGATATGGATCGTTTAAATCAAACCTATCAGTACAATGTTGAGGAATATGGGGCAACCGCTATCAACAAATACAATATCTATGCCGCATCTATTCCTTATGCTAATTTAGACGAATGGCTGCCAGAAGACGGGGGTTATTTAGTTGGAAATATTGGCCCATCGCAGATGGATTTTCGATTCTTTTCGGTTGGTAACTTGATGGCAATCGTTTGTTCCTTAGTTACCAACGATCAGTCCGAAAAAATCATGAATCTCATCGAAAAACGAGATAAAGAGCTAATTGGACAAATGCCTTTCAAAATCTGTTATCCAGCCATAGAAGACGAAGATTGGAGAATTTTGACGGGTTGCGATCCTAAAAATAGTCCTTGGTCGTATCACAATGGGGGAAGTTGGCCTGTTTTGATGTGGATGTGGGCAGCCGCCGCTCGAAAATTGGGTCAAGATTCAAAAGAAGAAGAATATATGCAGTTTGCAAAAGCAGCAATTGAAAAAGCTGGAAAACGTTTGCAAAAAGAAGATTGGCCTGAATATTATGACGGGAAAAGCGGTCACTTAATTGGTCGAGAAGCCAGAAGGCATCAAACCTGGACTTGTGCCGGGTATTTATTAGCAAAAGAATTGATGACGCCCTCTGGTTTAGATCCCTTAGAATTAATCAAATTCAAGGAAAAAACTTATGCCAAAAATTAGTAATTTGCTAGTGTTTTACTCCTTCCGGATTCCCCATTAGCGTCATTTGATAAGCTCGTTCATACTCATCCACCATCGTCTTGACGCTAAAGCGATTCAAAACGTAGTCTCGGCACGTCTGGCGGTTTAAGGTTATCGCTTGTGGAATTGCGTCAATCATTTCTTGCAGAGAGTGACAAACAAATCCACTCTTGCCATGCGCGATGACTTCTGGCACCGAACCCATCGCCATTCCAATCACCGGCGTCCCCGTTGCCATCGATTCAATCATTACCAAGCCAAATGGTTCCCGCCAGGTAATCGGGAATAGCGTCACGGTGGCACCTCCTAGTAACTGCGCCTTTTCTTCGTGAGAAACTTCACCGAGATATTGGATTTGTTCGCCATCAATCAGCGGTTTTATCTGTTCATGAAAATAAACTTTGTCTACCGGGTCAACCTTACCTGCCATTTTTAAAGGATAGCCGCTGGCACGAGCAATTTTTATTGCTCCTTCCGGACCTTTTTCTGGGGAAATACGCCCCACAAAGGCTAGATAGGGCGGTTCAATTGGTTTTTCCTGAAAGGGATATACTGCTGGGTCGATGCCGTTGTAGACCGTATGGATGTAATTTAAACCGAGTCGGGGTTCTCTCTGAGCTTCACTGATACTGATATAAGGCTCCCATGCAAATTGCCGGAATATTTTCTCATTATCTGGCGTGAAAATGCCGTGTGTTGTGTGTACGGTCGGCGTCTTCACAAAAGGCGTATAGGGCAGAGCTGCATAGCCGACGTGGGAGTGAATAATATCAAAGTGATGCGCCTGTTGATAGACCTGAGAGAGCATCATTAGCTCATAAACTCCAGGCTCTTTAATCTTTGAATCTAAGCGCAGCGCTTGGTTATGCACTGATTTCATCTGAGCTTTTGTAATCGAGTCTCCAGAGGCGAATAATGTTACCTGATGACCGCGCCGAACTAATTCATCAGTTAGTAAACTGACAATGAGTTCAATCCCGCCGTAGCGAAAAGGTGGCACTCGTTCCCACAGCGGTGCAATTTGGGCAATTCTCATAAGAAAAACTGGAAGATGACAATCTTCAAAATCTTAGCTTAGTTTGCTCTGTTTAGAAACTAGATGTTTTCACCGTTAGCGATATTTGTTGCGAATCACATTGCGGATACTCCAGTAAAAGTTACTCCACTCTTCTACGAAGGTTTTAAGCATGAGAAAAGCGAAACATATAATTCCTACTGTAATCGCAGCGACTTTTAAAAGGCTTATCTGGGCACCCGCTATTTTAAATATTCCAGCACAGACTAGAGCAATGATTCCTCCAATTATTAGGGATTTTACAGTTTTAAAAACAATAACGATAATCACCATAAATATAGATTCTAATCCTGAAAACAAGACATTTATCGCTTTAACTAACTCATTTCCATAACTTACAAGTAACCAACTACTAATCCCTAAACCTGCACAAATTAGAATAATGTTAAGTATTATCATTATTTTGCCCTGATTAGTTCTTAACTAAAGATACTATGCTTCAACAAATCTGAGAATGAAGAAAACACTTAAAAGTTCCAGATTTTAACCAGCCTTTAGCTAAAAATACATAGAAATTGAGCATTTACTTCACCATATTTACCAAATCGTTGTTTTTCTCAATCTTAAACCAGAGGCGATCGCTATCTTGGTAGCGATCGCCTCTGGATGTCCTGACTTTAAAAACTGCTGAATCCTGTAGAGGCGGGGTTTTCCCGCCGCTGCTGTGAATTGCAAGAGGACATGGGAAAGAAGATTTGGCACCAAGATTTGCATATTTTAAGCCCATGACCTTTTCATTAGAAGATAGGACTGAAGACAGAAGGAATCAATAAGAGTCAGAACTGTGCAAATTTACTAGGGATTTTCACAAGCCATTTTTGCAGTGTATAGAGTCTTTTGCATATCTTCAGCCTTACCTGTTAGTTTTCCAAGCGTTTCTTGTAAATCCTGATTGGACTGGCTAAAGCTCAAACTGAATGACAATTGAGCGAACAGTTATTTATGCAGACGTAGAAAGGGGCTGATGTATTTGAGTATTCTGGGGACGCTGACTGGTGATAAGCATCTGCATCGTTGCCGGGGGTGCTAAGGTAACGCCACGACGGACAGGTTTAACCGGACGTTGATCGGTGAGAGCTAGTTGATAACGCGAAAGCATCTTCGCCAGTACCAGCTTCATTTCAAACAAGGCAAATGCCATCCCGATACAACGACGATTGCTGCCACCAAAGGGCAAATATTCATAGGGAGAAAATTGCCGTTCCAAAAAGCGCTCAGGCTTGAAAGAATTTGCTTGGGGGTAAATATCCTCACGGTGATGAACCAGATAAATACAGGCAGCAAGCGGTGTACCGGCATCAAATTGATAGCCCATCAGTTGCACTGGCGATCGCGTAATTCGACCAAAAGTAAATATCGCCACTGGATAAATTCGCAACGTTTCCGAGCAAACAGCGTTGAGGTAGGGAAGTTTAGAAATGGCGCTGACATCTGAAACATCCCCAACACTATTCAGTTCCTGGAGAAGCTTGTCATGTACCTCTGGCTGACGGTGTATCCAATACAATGCCCAAGCGATCGCTGAAGCCGTGGTTTCGTGACCCGCCAACAGGAGGGTCATTAACTCATCGCGCAATTCTTCATCCGTCATTGGTTGCCCATCAGTATCCCGCGCAGACATCAGCAGCGTGAGAATATCTGTGCGATCTGGATCGAATTGCTCCCGGCGTTGCTGAATCTCATCGTAAATGAGTCGGTCAAGTTGCTGCCGTCGGCGAAGAAATTTTCCCCAAGGACTCCAAGAACCCAAATCTCGTTGGAGTGATGGAAAAAAGAGGACGGCGGAGGAAAGGGGAGAACTCACAGCATCCAGCATCGAAGTAAGGAGTCCCTTGAGTTCCTGGAAACGCTGACCCTCATTGATCCCAAAGACAGCGCCTAAGATGGTTTCCAGAGAAATCTCTTGCGCGGTGGCACGAATTAGGAAGGGTTTGCCAATCGTTAGCCGATTCATGACTTCCTCGGTAATGTCACCAATCAACTTGCCGTAAGCTCGCATTCGTTCCCCGTGAAAGGGGGGAGTCAATAGCTGTCGCTGGCGCTGGTGGCGATCGCCATCTAGTAATATCAGAGATTGGTCGCCCAGCAAAGGTTGTAAAATCTTATTCCCACTACCGCTGTTAAATTGTCTGGGATCTGCCGTTAACAGCTCCTGAATTCCTTGCGGATTGCTAATGAGTACATACGGGGGAAAGCCACCCCAGCGGGCTGTGAAGCAGTCACCATAAGCTTTAACAGATGTTTCTAGGTACTGCACGGGTTGGGAAATCCATTGGAGTAGTTGCAGGAATTGCGACGTCTGCGACCCATCAGGCAGTGTCATAGCGTTTTTCCTTTTATTTTTTCCTTTTATCGATCGCAAAACTAAGCTAGCAGAGGCAGCGATGCGATCGCTGTAATCTGGGGCGAAAACCTTCCACTAGAAAACCTTCCACTACAGGATAATTCGACGTCAGCGTTTAGAGGATTTCAACGAGTGCAATCCTCAGCCTTCAGTCGTAAAAGTGGATCGATGCATTTTGTCTAAAATCTAGCCCGGTGATGATTTGGGGTCTTCGGCAAGTCAGTAGAGTTCAGAGGGTACTGTTTTCAACTATGCGATCGCCAAGTCATGCTCCAAGTCCTATTCCCTCCTGTAAGTAACTATATTCTTAACGTGTTGGTAATTGGTCTACTCCTGCTCATGGTCACGCTGGGATCGAGCTGGATTTCGCGAATACCCCTCTCCTATGCGATCATTTACCTGATCGTGGGTATCGGATTAGGGCAATACGGGCTTAAGTTAATTCAGATACGACCAGACGCGGAGTTTCTGGAACGACTAACGGAATTTGTGGTGATTGTCTCCGTTTTTGGCTGCGGTCTAAAGATGAATCGCCCATTCAGATTAAGGTCGTGGAACACAACGGTGCGGTTGATTGGATTTCTGATGCCGATTTCAATTTTTGCGATCGCTGCCGTTGGTCATTGGTTTTTAAAAATGGATTGGGGTCCAGCGATTTTACTCGGTGCAATTCTCGCCCCAACCGATCCCGTCTTGGCTTCAGAAGTTCAGATGGGAGATCTAAAAGATAAAGATGAGCTGCGCTTTGGTTTGACTTCGGAAGGCGGTTTAAACGATGCGCTTGCTTTTCCGTTTGTTTATTTCGGGATTCACGCCTTAAAAGATAGCAACTGGGACAACTGGTTTAAACAATGGGTAGCGGTTGATTTACTTTGGGCGGTCGCGGCTGGCATTGTCATGGGAATTATCGCGGCAAAAATAGTTGTTTTCGTTGACCAGCAACTGCAACGTTTCCGCCAGGTCGATGAATTGATGGAGGATTTTGTTGCTCTCAGTACGATTTTGATCGCCTATGCTTTGACAGAAATTGTTAACGGCTACGGCTTTTTGGCAGTTTTTGTGGCTGGAGTCGTCGTTCAGCGGAGTTACCGCGATCCCGAAAAGAAAATTTCGCAATTTGAATTCACCGAACAACTTGAGAAACTACTGGAAGTCGCAACAATTTTGATCTTAGGAACGCTATTGCGGTATGAGCCGATTCGCCAGTTTGGTGGTCAGGGTCTCTTGGTAGCAGTCTTGTTGATTTTTTTGATTCGACCTCTGGGCGTTTGGATTAGCTTTCTCGGTCGTCGCTACCCCTCTGAAACCCGCTTTTTGTTTGGCTGGTTCGGCATTCGTGGCGTTGGTTCTTTATATTATCTTTCCTATGCTTTTGGCGAAGGTTTAAAAGATACTTTGGGCGAACAAATTGCCTGGATTACTTACATCGTTATCGTGATTTCTATCTTTTTGCATGGGATTAGTGCTACTCCTTTGATGAATTGGTACGAACACAATATCAAGAGAGGAGGCAGGCAAAAGAAACAAAAGGTTACTGCTGATTCTTGATAATTCAGTAAGGACACGGCAATGCCGTGTCCTTACTGAATTATTTCTAAATCCCATGACTTTTGCCAATTACCCAATGACGGCGGAAGAAACGCGAAAGCGCTGATTCTTCTAGGGACAAATAAATTGGACGACCGTGGGGACAAGTGCGAGGATGACGAGTTCGCTGCCATTGCTCTAAGAGAGTTTGCATCTGGGGTAAGCCGAGAGGAGTCCCGTTGCGGATGGCGGTGCGGCAGGCGATCGCTACTTGAGCAGTTTGCAAATCTCCACCTAAACTGAGTTCCACTAAGGCGTCGGCACAATCTTCTCGCTCTCGTAAGGGTGCGGGTGCGGTGCGAATTGCCCACAGTTGCTCGCCAAAAGGTTCTATATCTAAGTTGATCTGTTCGAGTTGCTGGATCTGGGCGGGAGAGAGATGATTCAAGATGACGGGGGGTTCTAGGGGGACGAGTTGCCAAGCTTGGCACAACTGCTCGTACAAAACCCGTTCGTGGGCAATGTGCTGCTCCACCAACCACACCCCAGCCGGATGCTCTGCCACAATGTAGGTGTTGTGAACTTGGGCAACGGCTCGGAGTTCCATCAATCCAATGTCATCAGTTTTCTTTGCCTGAGTATCGGTTGGGTGCGATTGCAGGGAACGATTGACGCTGTAGGCACTTTTTGCTTCCGCTGCTTTGATCAGGCGGCTGACTCGCTCTGGGGTTTTTTCCAAAATCGTCCCCACATTCAGACGCAAGGCTTGCTCAATCGCTGATGTCACCTGTTCTTGCCAGTAATTGAGCTGGTTTAAGTAAATTTCGGCTTTGGCGGGATGGCGGTTCCAGTCTATTTGACTGGCACAAATGAAAAGATGCAGAAAACAGATCGGATAGCGATCGCGCGGTAGCGTTCGCATTAAAGCCCCCAGGATCGTTTGCTCCAGTTCCGGCGACTTTACGTGCCTTCCATTCATCGCCACTCGTACCCAATCGGGACGGCGGCGATGGCATCTGTCTGGCAAGCCGAGTACCACTGTCAGGGTTGAGTTTAGAGTGGAGTTGGATTCTCCGCCGCTTCCCGGCGTGTCTGTTGCTGTTTTTTCTGGAAGCGTGGGCACTTCCACTGTCAGATGCTGCAAATCACTCGGTCGGATTTCCCGGAGAATTTGAGGCAAAATCTGTTGCGCTGTCTTCCCAGGACTAATGGTGAACCATTGGCGGTCATTTTGCTGAACCTGCCAGGTGACATGAGGATGACAAAGGGCGATTTGCTGAATCGTCGCTTGCACTGATCTGAGTTGTTGAGCGACGGAAGGCATTCCCTGACGCCGCGCCAACCAATTGCCAAACAGATTAGAGACGGTGACAACAGTACCGGGCGCGATCGCTACAGTTTCCACCTGCACGAATTCCCCGACTGAGTTATAAACCACTCTCCAACCTTCACAACTTCCCGCAGAACGACTAAAAATCTCCAACTCTGCTAACGCTGCCAAACTGTGCAACGCCTCTCCCCGAAATCCCAGACTGCTAATTTTCCACAAGTCTTCTAAGTCGCGGATTTTGCTGGTGCTGTGGGCAGTTGCAGCTTGTTTCAGGTCTACCAAATCCATGCCGCAGCCATTGTCTGCGACTCGTACCCGCCACTGTTCCGGCGATAGGCAAATGCTGATGCGCGTTGCACCAGCGTCAAGGGCATTTTCCGCTAATTCCCGCACCACAGCCGCCAAAGAGTCAATAACCTCTCCAGCTGCGATTAAATTTACTACCTCTGTCGGTAGAGTTTGAATACTAGACACCATGAGATCCAGTTTAGTTTAGGTGAGAGTTGCTGTTTATTTGCCGCAATTTTGCCGAAAATATTTGTCAATTGGGATAGGAATTCTAACACTTTACTCTGCCTAAAGAAGGATTATTTAAATGTTCTTTCTCCAGAAAGAGAAGTTAAATATCAAATTTTGATTAAATTTCCATTGAAGAGATCAATTACTTAGAGTTTTTTTATGAGTGACATTCAAAACAACATTGAAGGCGCTAAAGACAAAGCCGTAAGTGGCGTTGAAAGCGCTAGTGCCAAGGTTCAAGACACCATTTCTAAGGCAAAAGAAGCCCTTCCAGATATTACTCCCACCCCACCGGGAATGAAAACGCAGTCCAGCGTGAATGACCTGAAATCCCGTCTGGAATGGGGCGAGCCAGCTTTAACAATTCTCGATGTGCGCGAGCGCGGTGCCTTCAACGAAGGCCACATCATGGGAGCCATGTCCATGCCGATGGATGAATTAGTAGAGCGTGCGAAAACTAGCCTTCGTCCCGCCCGCGATATCTACGTCTATGGCGACAGCGACACCGAAACCTCTCGCGCAGCTTCCGAACTTCGCTCGGCTGGATTCCAGTCCGTGGCTGAACTCAAAGGCGGTTTTCCTGCATGGAAAGCGATCGCGGGTCCTACAGAAGGGGCTGCTGAATCCCAAAATCCTCCAGGAGCACCGGGATACAATCCTGTCTCTGCAACAAAGAGTCAGGTACAAAAGTAGATTTAGCGATTTGTCAGTCGTCAGTTCTCAGTAGTGGGTTTCAATCAACCATGACGATTGACGCTTATCCAATAGTGAGCCGCGTCCCACGGGTTAAACCTCACTAGCTCGATATCACCCAAATTTATCGGCTGTTGTGGCATGGGTGGTCTGATCCCTAAGGCAGCAATAACTTGATACCCGACGGCTCTTGCCAGTTTTGGCGGCACGGCGTTTCCAATTTGTCGAAACCCGTGCCATTTTGTTGTGTGGAAGCGGAACCAGTCCGGAAAAGAGTGCAGTCGCGCCGCCTCGCGGACTGAAATCACTCTGGGATAAGTTGGATGAATCGGACGGGGAGAGGTGTAGCGACCGCCTCCAGAACCCGTACCGGCTCTTAAGGTATGAGACAGGGTATCCCAATTCAACCGTCGAAAGCGACTCACCGATTCTAGCTGTCCGGGCACTGTTTTCTCGAACCGTTCAATCGAAGCTGCTGTGTGTTGGGTTCGCAGAGAGCTGGTCAACAGATGAGGATTGACTAGCCGAGGATAGGCGAAATTATTTGGTTCGGGTGCAATCCCCATTAAGTGCTGTGCATAGATGCTGGCTAATGTCTCCATCTGCTCTAGTTGTCGCTGCTGTAGTAAGACTTCATCGGTTGTCAGGAGTTCGGGAAAATCATCTAGATTGGGGAGATCAGCGATCGCATCCTTCACAGTGACTCGAAAGGATAAAGAGTGAAAAATCAAAGGATTCTTCTTCTTGCCTCTTTTCTTTGGTAAGGAAGTCTTTGGCAAGGAAATATCGGGGAATGAAGTATCGGGGAAGGTTGTCTTAACGCCCTTACCTGCGACAAAACCTGCGACAACAGGATAAGACAAAGGCACCTCTCCGGCACGAGTTCCTAATAAAAATAGCCTTTTCCGATTCTGCGGCACCCCAAAATCTGCCGCATTCAATACCTGCACGGGTTCGGTGATGTGGTACTCAACAGATTTAAACGCACTCTTGAGTCGCTCCAGATAAATCGCGTGTTCTTTCTGAGCAATGCCGGGTACGTTCTCCATGAGAAAGTAACGGGGTTGTAGTTCAATGACTAATCGGCAGAAATGCAACACCAAATCGTTGCGCTCATCGTCGAGACGCCGCTTGCCCATTAAAGAGAAGCCTTGGCAAGGGGGTCCCCCAATTGCTAAATCAATTTCACCATTCCAAGCGGGGGCGGGTAGGGAAACTCCGCTGCTACCCTTGTGCAATGCCCATCTCTGTAGCGCTTTTCTAATTGCCTCAGCGGATAGCGTCCTCGCATCTGCACACAAAACCTCGGTATGGGGAAAGTTAAAGGCATGAACGGCTGCGTGAACGGGGTCAACTTCAACTGCCACCGCTACATCAAACCCAGCCTGCTCAATCCCTAAAGAAAATCCACCCGCACCCGCAAATAAATCGACCGCAACCGGACGGCGATAGAAATGAACCATCCCCATACAGGTGTTCTGACTTGGTAGAGAATTTGTATTCTATCGTCAGTCTCTAAAGCGCAAAAATTTTTTTCCAGTCTCTTGACGCTCTTGTATTATATTTGTAGTATATGAATATCTAATTTTGAAGCCATCTGCCAGTAGCCGTGGAAGCGAAACCGACGCTTTTAGGCGAAGTGATTTTATCTCCAAGAGCAGACGGCGCTTATAATTTTCTGCTCCGCGCCCAGATGAGTGAAGCATACACACCTAGGGTTCTGGTTGTCGTGGGTTCAAATCCCATTATCTCCAATTGGAGGTATAGCTCAGTGGTAGAGCATCAGAAAAAGTGAAACGGCTTTGCCGACTTGCGCGGAGCTTATAATTTCCCATTCTTCAAGCGTTCACCCCGTATCCAAACCGAGAAAGCTTACATACTTATTTCCAAAGTAACCAAGAGCTTTCTCAACTTGTACGGGGTGACTTATATCGAGGTGATTCCTGTGCAAACAGCCGAGCGTGACTTGCGTTTAGATATGTTGAATAGTCTGCTAACCACGCCTCACCGGGAGCTAGAGAAGGTGAGTGAAGTTCACAAGACGATGGTGGAAAGCGACCCCATCTTCTATGGACATTTGGCAGTCTGGTATCAGCGCAATGGGGATGTCCGCGACCACAAAGAGGTATTTGTTGGGAGTCTGCTTACCAGTAGTTTAGGGGAACACCGCGATGCTGGTTATGTGCTTTTGCAAGAGTTTCCGCCTTATCAAGTCGCGCGGATTGTAGACTTCTTGAAGCAACACCGGGGTAAGTTGCCGCGTTCTACTCGAACTGCGGTGCGGCGCTATCTGAAGGAACGGGAGAAAAATCCTGCGTTCTTCGATCGGGCAGCGCTCCGGGCACGGAGTGCGATGAAGCACCTGTATGCTAGCTTGCATATTAAACCGAGCGATCGCGCGGATGCAGTGTTATTCAAGGACAACCCGCCAGAAGATAGTTTAGCCTTTGCGCTAAAGCTGATGGCGATCGCATCTTCACCCTTAGAACAAGCGCAACTGATTGTAGAACACAAAATTCCCTACACAGTTGCCGTGGGAGCCATCAAACAGATGACCCCCACCGTGCTAGTCGCGCTAATTAACTCCATGACACCCCAAGAGGTGATTAATAACCTCCAGTCGCTCCAAACTCGCGGTGCGATGGGAAACCCCCAGGTAAAAGCACTCATCGACGAGAAATTAGAGAAAGCGCAAACTGATGGGCGGGTAGCAGCCTTAAAAGGGCGCGTTGCGGCAGACGCGACGGAACTAGACGCCGAAACAGCCGCAAAGTTAGAGCGCGTCATGGACGAGCAGGTAAAAAAGCGTGGCAAAATTGCCAAACCGACTGCCTTATTAGTAGATAAATCTAGCTCGATGGAAAGCGCCATCGAAGTCGGAAAGCGCATCGCTGCCCTCATTTCCGGGATGGCGGTGGCAGATTTATTTGTCTACGCCTTTGACACCATGCCTTACCCCGTCAAAGCGTCTGGGAACCAGTTGAGCGACTGGGAACGGGCATTCCAGCACATCAAGGCAAACGGTGCCACCAGCATCGGTTGCGGGTTGGAAGCGATGCGCCTGAGAAAGCAACTGGTTGAGCAAATCATCCTAGTGACGGACGGAGGAGAAAATAAAGCTCCCTACTTTGTGGAAACTTTCGACGCCTACAAGCGCGATCTCAAAGTAGAGCCAAGCGTCCTCATCGTCAAAGTAGGTTATTCCTACGATTGGTTAGAGCGCAAGTTACAGGAAAAACAGGCGCAGATAGATACTTTCACCTTTGCGGGTGATTACTATTCTCTACCGAATTTAATCCCGCTTTTGGCTGCTCCTTCGCGTCTAGAATTGCTGATGGCAATTCTGGAAACACCGCTACCCGTGCGGGATGATAAGTAGCAAGCAAGTAGGGTGGGCAAAAGCCTACCTTACTACTCCAAGCCTTGGCTTGTCGTTGTGGGAAAAATTATGGTCTATTGATGTAGGCGATCGCTTCTGTGACTTGCTGGGAAATCAGTTGTTGGAGTTCGTCTCTGGCACGTTGTTGCTGATACTCGGCACCTTCTTTTGTGGTGGCATAGAGAGGGGGCACTCTATTCAAGACATAGGCAACAATATCTCCCAGCTTCTGGATGCAATCGCTTGTGGCTTCAATTTCCTCCAACTGTGCGATCGCCTCTTCTTGCACCAATTCTTCCATGACGTTGACGATCTTTTCACCCGGCTCGGTTGGCTCAAGCTCTCCTCCAGTAGGAGGTCTGCGTCGTGGAGGTTTTGGAGGCTCGCCTGAATCAAATTCCGTCAAGGGTGTTGCATCATCAACGGACGATTCATACCGAGAATTTAGCGTACCTAAAGGATAAGTTGATGGTCGGGAATTTGGATTTGTCATATAGCTCACCAGTACCAATGCTTCATTTTTAGCATCTGTCGTAATTTTGCCAGTGCGATGGCTTGTAGGGTGAGTATTGGCCGCGAAAATCCTAGATTCCTACAAAGGCTTTTATATTAAATTGGCTTGATTGAGATCAATGCTTCCAGTTTGAGCCAACAATTACCTGACAAGCAATGCCTGCCATTCAGTTCAATCAAAGGTAAATTTCTTTTTTACTCAAGATTTTCCAGTTGAGATGTAGAAAGTCTAATTAAAAGTCATAGAGCCTTATTCACTGCTTCCTCACCTGGAAAAGCCTTAGCAACATTGGGTGCTAGCAATACTAAGTTAGTGCTTTGTTTGTAACGTTCAACATACTTCCCCTTGACATAGCCATCCATTTGAGCAATGTCGTATTCAGCACAAAGTTCATCATCAAACTCGGTGTTAATTTCCTTCTTTATTAAACCTTTGTTCTCTGCGCGTTGCTTCTTTTGCAGCGATCGCTACCTCCTCCACAAAGACGGTACTGAGTTGCATTAGCCAAATATCAAACTCATTGCACGGTAATACAGTAGGGGCACACGCCTGTGCGCCCCTATGATTGGGAAAATAGAAACGATCGGGAATCTGCCACAACCATCCTGTAGTACCTTATAATACAAATATTCAATTTCCCTTTCTTCTTTCCCACTCAGGACTCAAGAGGCGATTCATCGCGTCTCTACACATTTAGCCCTCAATGCCGCTCTTTGTAAAAAATCGCCGCACATCCCTAGATACTTTGCGTAAACGCTATGATGCAGCAACGATTCTCGACGTAACTTCTCGCAGTACCGAACCTTGGGTTCGCTTTAGCCCTTTTTATCCGCATGGTGGAATTCCCGTTCCTTTTTCCCCAGGACACTTCAGCTATACCGTTGAAGGAATTTGGCAAGGATTAAAAGTTTTTGAGTCTGCGGATGTAGATCCGGGCAAACTAGCGATCGCTAATATGAAAGGGATCAAGCGCACGACACAAACTTTCGGCAAGGTTCTAGGGCATCGTGCAGGCTTAACCGGAGACAAATTATTGTCCTATGTAGAAGCGCGTCGTGCCATCTACCTACCATCGTATAAATGGGTACTAGAGAACCGCCTTCAGAACCTACTTGCGGAACTCAAACAGCTAAGTGCAGACCAAACAGTATTGTTATTAGATTATGAAACAAACTGCGATTTAGACGATTTATCGAGTCCTTTATCCCACGCAGGATTGGTCAAGCGATATTTAGAAGATGACTGGTATTGTTAAGCTAAAAAGAGCGACTTAATGAATAATTCTCGCTTAGTTAAAATTAGCAAATATCTCAGCAAGCATCTTCGGCATACTCCTGAAGCCATTGGTCTTGAACTTGCACCTGGTGGCTGGGTTGCTGTTGATGAACTTCTAAAAGCGTGTGCAGATCGTTCTTTTATGCTTACTCGTGCTGAACTTGATGAAGTTGTTGCTAAAAATGACAAAAAACGCTTTTCTTTTGACTCAACAGGTACCTTAATTCGGGCGAATCAAGGACATAGTACAGAAGTTGATTTGCAGCTAGAAGCCGTTGTTCCTCCAGATGTGTTATACCACGGTACAGGACAGGGTACAGTCGAATCAATTTTGAGTACAGGACTGTGTAAAATGTTGCGGCACCACGTTCATCTATCGAAGGATATTTCCACCGCAAAAACTGTCGGCGCACGACATGGTCGTCCAGTAGTTTTTGCTGTAGATGCGGCGGCGATGCACAAAGCAGGATATGAATTTTACTGTTCTGAAAATGGGGTTTGGTTGGTGGATTGCGTTCCAGCCGAATACTTGCAACAAATTTAATGGCAGCTTGGAAAAAAATTAAGCGCATTACTTTCTCATCATTCCATCACAAAGCAAGAAGAACTGAAACTATGGGATCGGGATATTTCGGAAACGACGAAAGCAATCCAGGCAACAAAAACCCGCAAGCCAAAGGCTTATTAGGTGCAGGTTGGCGACCCTTAACTCGGCAGATAGACTGGGGATTTCTTTGGCATTTAGTATTTAACGATTCCAAAGAGCTAAGCCAGAAAACTTTGGGTTTAGCAAGCGACATTGCTGATGCAATGGGTCGCAACGAATATACTTGGTGGGCAAATATTTTAAATGTATTTTCTGAAAGTACGCGATATGAAGTTGATGAATTCTGGAATTACATCACCCCAGATCCTCCAACTCCAGATTATCGCTTCCAAGACGTTTTAAGTGTTGATTCGCCGGTGATTCAATTTGTCAGTCGTAACAGCATTCCCATTGAACACGTCCTCAACCGGCTACAGGAAATAACGATTTTCAAAATTCTGGAATTATTGGGTCGTCCAGATATGATTACCCAGTATTATCTAGATCGATATTTTTATTTTCCGGTAGATCGATTTGTTAACTGGGAACGTCTGGATATCATTAACACAGTTTATGCCTATTGGCCTCAACAGCAAGCTTGGTTAGAAATTGAAAATTTAGATCGGGGACGGCGACGCTATACCCTAATGGCGAAGGAACTAGCGCCACTGATCAATAAAGCAACTTTCAATCTTGCAGTGATGCTGAGTGGCTACCAAAGTCGTGTAGGAAAAATTCACGGCGAATTTCCAATTCGGTCGTTTCCCGCTGACATTCAAAGTTTTACTGATACGGTACAGCAGGCAATTCTCGACCAAAGTCAGTTGGCGGTTCTCGTCCACGGAGATCCGGGTACGGGGAAAACTGCTTGGACGCAAGCTGTAGCACAAGAAATTCTCGCGCCTCTCGGATATGTGATTTTTATTCTGGATCACGATGCGGTTGAGAATTTTGTACCACCAAGTTACTTAGAGCGAATTTGTCTAATTATTAACGAAGCGGATAACTTAGCAAAGAATCGCGCTTCTGAAGCCGCTCAAAATAATAATAAGACTGAGCATATTTTGAGCTTACTGGATGGAACATTGTATCAAAGCGTGATTGATGATTCGGGAATTCATACGAAGCAAAAGTTAGTGGTTTTGATGACTTGCAATACAACTGAAAGATTAGATCCAGCCGTTTTACGCAAAGGAAGAGTTGATTTCACTTATGAATTTGCTCACCGATTTGTGTAAGGTTAGATAAATGAAGATACAAGGTTGTTATTTAACCACAAATAAATAAAGAAAGAAGAGACATATATGTATTCTATTTAACTGGCGACATAAGCTTTGCTGAACAACGGCATACGGAAAAGGCAATAGTGTTATGTTAATTTAAACACCCATTTTGTAGGCTGGATTGAGGTAACGAAACTCAGCATCATCTTGGGAATATTGGTTTTCGCCGCTCAATCAAACCTACAGTTGCCCGCAGTCAGCCTTATCACTATTTACAAAAAAAATTAACTAAGCCAAACATCTTAATCAAGGCAATATCATGACAGATATTCGCAACCTCCTTAACCAAATTGCTGCACAGGAAGTGCAATTGCGCGATACTCAGTTTCTCGCACCATGCGTAGGTGGGGGGAAAGTACGCGCTTCTGTAGCGGGGATGGTTTATACCTTTAAACCGCAGCCACAAGACTTTGAAGGATGGGGCATTTTTCAGCCAATGAACGAAAAAAAGGCTGAAATGGTGGAGGAAGCAAACTTGCCGCAGGTGGCGGAATATCTGCGACTGTTGAAGCCGTTGCGCCTGCGTTTGGCTTATGTGTTGCAAGGACAAACTTGGCTTGCGTACCCTGTTAACGAATCTGATATGCAGCAGCGCTTGGGTGCCGCTAAGCCAGTGCCGGTATATTTAGTTACTGAGGGTGCAGCATTTGAGCCAATAATTGCGCGTTGGGATGGCGGTGCTTGGTGGTTTGATGAACTCGATCGACGAGCAGATCCCCTGGTGGCGGAACAACTCAAAGAACAATTGAGGAATGTGACGGAAACGGAAAATCTTCGCTTTGCGGGGATGACGCCAGAGATGCGTACCGTCTATGACTTGGCGTTGCAGCAGACGGAAGAATATCAACGCCGAAGGCAGCAACAACTTGAAGAAGAACGCTTGTGCCAGCGGCGACGGGATACAAGACGCCAGCAGCAGGCACAGCGCCCATACAGACACTACCAAGAGGTACGGCAAGATCCGTATCGGCGGGCGATGTCAGGTGATGAAAGCCGCGTGCGCGATGCCTTGGGGATGGGTGGTGGCGAACTCGAAGATGTGCGCGATCGCGGTGACTTTTGGCAAGTGGAGTGGATGACTCGCAGCGGTGAACGTCACATCTCTGCGATTGACAAGCATGATTTGACAGTGATTAGTTCTGGCATTTGCCTAAGCGGACGCGATCGCGATTTTGACTTGCAATCCCTCGTTGGCGTTATCGAAGCGCGAGATAACTGGGACTTTTGAATTAGTTATTAGCCATTAGCAAAAATGTCTATCTTCTTTCACGAACAACTCCACAGAACATCTGCACTGATGGCGAAGCTAAAAGACTTCCCGGTGACGGTGTGCGGTGCGGGGGCGCTGGGGGCGAATATTACTGAAAATCTTGCACGTTCTGGCTTTGGGAAGCTGGTGGTTATTGATCGCGATCGCATTGAGGAACGCAACCTTTCTACTCAGCCTTACTACCGCTCAGATGTTGGCGCTTACAAAGCTAAAATTCTCACCAATACCCTCTACCGTGCTTTGGGTGTTGCTGTTGATGGGCGTCCGAAAGAATTAACATCGGCAAATGCTGCCCAGTTGCTTAGTGGTAGCAGTGTTGTTATTGATACTTTTGATAACAGCATCAGCCGTCAAGCTGTCAAAGATTATTGCACAGCGGCAAATATTCCTTGTCTGCACGTTGGCTTAGCTTCCGATTATGCTGAAATTATCTGGAACGAAATTTACCGCGTTCCTTCACCAGTAAACGATGACGTTTGCGACTACCCGTTAGCGCGAAATTTAGTAATGTTGGCTGTTGCCGTAGCGAGTGAAGTAATTATTAATTTTGTCGCCACTGGTAATCGGGAAAGTTTCACGGTGACACTGGGAGATTTTGCCGTCAAACCATTTGATAAGTTTTGAATTTTGAATTTTACAGTGCAGATATTTTACCGATGGTTGAGAAGTGAGAGGATAAGCTTGAAAAATAGCGTTAGTTTCTATTAATCAAAGAAAGTGCAGCCTTTCTGATTCGGTGCGTTACTAATTTTTCAGCTCCCAGAGCAATCAGGAAACCCCCTCCAAGACAAGCAGCTTTTGAGAGATTTCCGCTCTCAAGAACGAATCCAGAAATTGCTGCCGCTACTCCTAGAACTACATATAACTGGAGCAGCCAAAGTGGTTGAAGCTTAAGATCCTTCAGTAACAACTCATCATGCTTGTTGAGCATAGGACTTAGAAATATCTGAAGTTAGGAACATACCTAACTATCTATTCAACCACCGTAAAGCCTATCTTTGCTATTACCTCTGCATTAAAAATTGACTACCTGGTAGCAAAATGGCGGTATCGAGCTTCTACGAAATTATAAATACCGTAAGCGATTAAACCAAGCGCCACAGTTCCTAACAACCAAGGGCCAAAAGGTTGTTGTGCCAGTGCAGCTAGCGCCCCACCTAGCCCCTGAACTTGGTTAGCATCAGACTGCCGCGCCGCTTGGAGCAGAAAAAGACCAGTAATGCTAAAAACGACACCACGGGCAGCAATCCCAAATCTGCCCGCAAAGGTCGCCCATTTCTCCTCTTTTTCGCTCATCTGGTTGACTTTCCACTTTTTGCGGAATTTCGCTTTATAGGCTCTGTAAAATTGATAGAAGCCCATGCCGATGACAGCGGCTCCCACAATTCCAACTAGAAATTGACCGAAGGGCTGCGCTAACAAGCGTGCTGTCCAGTCTTGGGAGGAATTACTATTACCGCCGCCTCCCGAACCCATGATCAGCTTAATCGCACTCCAGGCTAAACCAGCATAGATTAAGCCGCTGCCAACCGCTCCCAGGCGCGATGCAAGACCTTTGGCATCGGTGCCTTTGTTTTCCGGATCGGCGATCGCTTCCACGAAACGCCACAACACGTAACCAAGCAAACCCAAAGCAACGATTGCCAGCAAGAATTTTCCAAAAGGCTGTGTCACAATCGTCACCAGCGCACCCTCTGTATCGGTGGTTCTGCCGCCTGCACCAAACGCTGCCTGCGCCGCCAGCACTCCCACCGTCGCGTAAACTACCCCTCTCGCCCCAAAGCCCAAACGTGCCAGTCTTTCCACCCATGTAGATGCATTATCTGGTGTCATCGGTTGGTTTGGTCTAGTCTGCATTTTTTTTTCTGCGTGGGAGCAGGGAAATTGTGGTTTGCTACCAATTTTGTAGCAATATTTACTCTTATCTACATCTACCAAAGTGCTTAAAATACTGCTGTAGAGGCGCAATTTCTTTGCCCCTACAGAGTGCTACCTTGCTGATGTGTAGCAAATCGAAGAAAAAAGGGGATTATGCGGGTTCTCCTAGTTGAAGATGAGCCAGATTTAGGGGCGGCAATTAAGCGAACTCTCAGTCAAGAAGCGTATGTGGTTGACTGGGTTCTGGATGGCACGCAGGCATGGGAGTTTTTAGAAACCCAGTGGACGCAATATACGCTGGCTATTTTTGACTGGTTACTGCCAGGATTATCAGGAATTGAGTTATGTCAGCGACTACGGGGAAAAAATAATCCTCTGCCAGTATTGATGTTAACTGCTAAAGATCGGATGGAAGATAAGGTGGCTGGATTGGATGCTGGTGCAGATGACTATTTGGTGAAACCGTTTGGGATGGCGGAACTATTGGCACGATTGCGAGCATTACAAAGGCGATCGCCTCAGCTTCACCCCCAACAACTACAAGTGGGAAACCTGACTTTAGATTACGGCACTCATACAGTTTGCTATCACAATCCATCGGATGACAAACAAATCATTCCTCTGACTAGCAAGGAATTTCAGTTGCTGGAATATTTGATGAAGCATCCCAATCAAATTATTACCCGCGATCAGTTATTAACTCAGCTTTGGGAATTTAGTGCAGAACCGATGAGTAATGTAGTAGCCGCGCAGATGCGATTGTTGCGGCGTAAATTAGCGGTTTTTGGATGCGATCGCTTTATCGAAACTGTTTACGGTATCGGCTATCGTTTGAATAGTTATTAGTCATTGGTCATTGGTTTTTGACAAATGACCATCGGCTATCGTTTGAATAGTTATTAGTCATTGGTCATTGGTTTTTGACAAATGACCAATGACTAATAAGATTCCCCAATTACCAATTACCAATTAACGTGAATGAAAACAAACTTTTTCAACTAACTCGTTGGCGACTGGCAGGTTGGTATGCAGGCGTCATGGGAGTGATTTTAAGCTTGTGTGGAGTTGCAGTTTATGAAGCGATCGCGCGTGCGAATTGGGTTGCCCTCGACCGAGAATTAGAATCTGTTGCCGGTACGCTTCACGACAGTATTGAGCCGATTTTGCAGCAACCGGGACGCCTGGAACCTGCTATCCAACAACTGTTGCCGGATATTTGTTTGCTTGGGGAAAAATGCGTTAGTCAGATAGAAAATCCGACTCGGCACACTTTGGGGGCAATTCACCAAGGCGACTACTACGTGCGGCTGCTAGAGAATTCGGGACGCCCAGTTGCCTTGGCAGGACTTCAGCCAGTGGGATTGCTAGCGGCAGATAAAGGCGATCGCGTTTCTACACCCCAATTGTGGCAAATCCTCCAGAATCGCCAGGGCACCCGTTTTCATCAAATTTCTCTATCGCTGCATACCAAAGACAATCGCCCTTGGGGATATCTTCAGGTGGGGCGAAGTCTCAAAGAATTGGACGATCATCTGACTGCCCTGAAATTTATTCTCTTACTGGGGTTGCCCGTGGCAATGATTGTCGTTGCTGGTTCCAGTTGGTGGTTGGCAGGGCTAGCAATGCAACCAATTTACCAATCCTATGGGCAAATCCAACAATTCACAGCCGATGCCGCCCATGAGTTGCGGACGCCCTTAGCGGCAATCCAAGCAACCGTTGAATCGACGTTGAGAATGAATCAACTCAGCGAACTAGAGGCGCGGGATACTCTAAAAACCATTGAACGGCAAAATTACCGCCTATCTGAATTGGTTCGGGATTTATTGCTACTCTCCCGTATGGATCGGCAGGCTTTGTCAATTAAATATCGTCCCGCCTGTCTCAACGATCTTGTCAGCGACGTTGCAGAAGAATTGTCAGCACTAGCGATCGCTGCCGATTTGACGCTTTCTATAGATATTCGCACGCCAGAACCTTTGCACGTCAACGGCGACGAAGAACAGCTGTATCGCCTGATTTTTAACTTAGTGGTGAATGCTATCCAATACACGCCCCCTGGGGGTCAGGTGGCGGTGATTTTAGAGAGCAGCACCCAAGCACTAATTTTTATAAAAGATACTGGCGTTGGCATTGCACTTCCAGAGCAGACGCGGATTTTTGACCGCTTTTATCGGGTAAATAGCGATCGCTCTCGACACACAGGCGGTTCTGGATTGGGCTTGTCAATCGCCAAAGCGATCGCAATTGCCCACAACGGCAGCATCGACGTTCAGAGCGAATTGGGCAAAGGCAGCACATTTACGATTCGACTGCCTTTGCATAATTAAATGCACTGCTGCATTTCTTGGCTAATTCGATTTTGGTTTAACTTCACCGTCATTAAAGGTACTTTTGTTGGCGTTAACCTTAAGAATGCGGAAGGTGCGATCGCATCTATCTAATTAAATGCTTTAAATTTCTTCCGAATGACCTATCAGGATTTCATCCTAATTTCATTTTTTTGTAAAACACTGAGAAATACCTACTGCTTTCTTGAACTAACTTACAGATCAGGAGCGAGGATAGTTAAATAAATTGATGCCCCTATCTATGCAAATTAATTCTTTTAAAAATGGTTTTTTGGCTGTCACCCTGGTAGCGATCGCCTCCATGACTGGCGGATTTCTGACAGCTTGTTCTAGTGGCTCTCAAAACCAAGCCCAAGCCCCAACCGCCTCCCCATCAGATGCTGGCGGCATGGAACACATGGAACACAGGGGACACGGAAGCGGCATGAATCATAGCATGGCAATGGATTTAGGGCCAGCCGATGCTAATTACGAGCTGCGGTTTATTGACGCGATGAGTGTGCATCATCAAGGTGCGGTGATGATGGCAAAAGAAGCCCAACAAAAATCTAAACGCCCTGAAATCAAGCACTTGGCTGACAATATTATCCAAGATCAAAACAAAGAAATTAATCAGATGACACAGTGGCGACAGGCATGGTATCCCCAAGCCAGCAATCAGCCGGTTGCTTACGGAGGTGCAGACAAATCCGTCGTCCCCATGTCAGAACAACAACGCCAAAGCATGATGATGTCTGGAGATATGGGCGCTGCTGATGCTGAGTTCGATCTGCGCTTTATTAATGGGATGATTGCTCACCATGAAGGCGCTTTAACAATGGCTGAAGATGCACTGAATAAGTCGAAGCGACCCGAAATTAAACAATTGTCCCAACAAATTATCACTTCACAAAAAGCAGAAATTGAGAAAATGCAGCAGTGGCAACAAGCTTGGTACAAAAAGTAATTCAGATTAATTGAAAGCAGGAAGGGGTGACAAAACAGCACCGATAGCCGCCTAGGCCAGGATTTCTCCCTTCCCGTGAACGGGGAGGGTTGGGGTGGGGTTCCTGATTTCATCCTAATTTCATTCTTTTGTGCAAACTTAATATCTAGATGGTGGTTTAACGCTGTTGCGGTCAGCATCGCTGGCTATTTACGGCACTAGGTAAGTGCCCTTGCTAGAGGGCTGAATTAAACCTCGGTATCCCATCCAAACGCAAGGAACCCCTTAGTTATGCTTTTTTTTCCTAACTCCAAGCCATCTAAGGCACGCGATCGCTTATTTGGGACACTCCTGAGCCTACTCCTACTGGCTGCACCAACCTCGGTTCTCGCCCATGCTGGACATGGGGATGAGTTTCATGGAGAAACCGAAGCTAGCCAGGGAACTCCCCAAGGGATTCAAGTAGATGCCCAAACAGCAAAACGGATGGGAATCGAGGTAAAACCAGTCTCTCAACAACGGCTGGGTTTTGGCATTAAAACCACGGGTCAAATTGAAACGTTGCCCAGCCAAAAAGCGGAAGTGACAGCACCTACTCCGGGAAAAATCGTTGAGCTTCTCGTGGAACCCGGTGCAGTGGTGCAAGCAGGCAAAGTCGTCGCTGTCATCGCCGCACCCGACTTAGTAGAACTGCGCGTAGGTTCCCAGGAAAAACGAGGCGAAGCCGAAGCGGATCTGCAACAGGCGCAAGCAGATTTAAAGCTAGCTCAAGAAAATTATCAGCAATACTCGCAGATAGCCGCCTCAGACATTCAGCAAGCTCGCACTGAACTAGCAGTCGCTCAAGAACAGTATGAACGCGATCGCGAGTTGGAGCGTGCAGGAGCGTTGCCACGTCGCCAAATGCTGGAGTCTCTTGCTCACCTGGCAGAAGCCAAAACGCAATTGACCAAAGCAACCAGCCGTCGGGAAGTGCTGGAAGCCGAAGCGCAACTCAAACGCGCCCAATCAGCTGTAAAAGTCGCAAATTCCCGGATTCGCCTGAGTAATACCGCTTATCAGACGCGGCTGCAACAACTGGGAACCCGCGCCAATGACAAAGGGTTGGTGACGGTAACAGCTCCCATTTCTGGCACCGTTGCCGACCGGGAAATTACCCTCGGTCAATCGGTGGAGGAGGCGGGGGCAAAGCTGATGACCATCCTGAATAATAATCGGGTGTGGGCTACGGCGAGTATCTACGAAAAAGATTTAAATAAGGTAAAAATTGGGCAACGAGTTAGGGTGAAGGTTGCCAGCTTGCCGAATCGCACCTTCACAGGCAAGATTGCGGTGATTGGCTCGGTTGTAGAAGGGGAAACGCGAGTCGTGCCAGTCAAAGCTGAACTGGATAACCCTGGCGGACAGTTGAAGCCGGGGATGTTTGCAGAATTGGAAGTGTTAACCAACCAAACTCCCGCGCCTATCTTAGTCATTCCGACTTCAGCCGTGGTGGAAACCAATGGCAGGCAGCGAGTTTACGTGCAAAATGGTACCGCCTTTGAGCCAGTTGAAGTCACCTTGGGACGAACTGTGGGGGATGTAGTTGAAGTCAAGGGAAGTTTGTTTGAGGGCGATCGCATTGTCACCCAAGGCGCAATTCAACTGTATGCCCAATCCTTACGCGGCGGCAGCTCAGAAGGCAAAAGCGAAGAGAAACAGCCTTTAATTCCAAACTCAGACACGATTAATCGGGTTTCTGCCATTCAAAACTCACTTCCTTGGTTGTGGGTTTTGCCAGCCGGGGGAGCGATCGCATTCGTTGCCTTTTGGTTAGGACGCCGCACTCAGTCGCGCCGGGTGCCTAAAACCTTAGAGGCGTTGCCTTCAATACCTTTACCCCACGAATCAGAAATTGTTAATGACTCGGCAAGCAAACAGGAAAAAGTAAAAAGTCAATAATTCTCTTTCTTTTGTCTTTTGCCTTTAACTATGCTTAGTGCGCTTATCAAGTGGTCTATTAAACAACGCTGGCTAGTTGTCCTTGCCGCCATGCTGGTGACAGTTTGGATATTTCGCGTGGCGTCACAAATGCCAGTGGATGTATTTCCCAGCTTTGCTCCACCCCAAGTCGAAATTCAAACTGAAGCCCCCGGATTAGCTCCAGAAGAAGTAGAATCTCTGGTTACTTTACCGATTGAAAGTGCTATTAATGGGACTCCCGGCGTCACAACAGTACGGTCTGCTTCAGCGGTGGGGCTTTCAGTTGTGAAAGTTATCTTCAATTGGGAAACTGATATTTATCAAGCCCGACAGTTAGTGACAGAGCGATTGCAGCAAGCGCAAGAAAAGCTGCCAGAAAGTGTTGATTCGCCACAAATTTCTCCGATTAGTTCTCCAATTGGCACTGTATTGCAATATGCTTTCACTGTTGAAGAAGGCAATAGGCAACAAGCATCTTCACCTAGCACTGACTTGATGGAAGTCAGACGTATTGTAGATTGGCAGGTGACAAACCGTCTTTTAGCGGTTCCTGGCGTCTCGCAGGTAATCGCTTATGGGGGTGATATTCGCCAGTATCAAATATTAGTCGATCCAGCGAAACTAAAAGCGTTTGATGTGTCTTTACAGGACGTGACTGAAGCCGCAGAAAAAGCCAATGTTAACGCTCCGGGTGGATTTCTCATTAACCCTGACCAAGAGCTATTAATTCGGGGTGTTGGGCGGATTGAGTCCATTGAAGACTTGCGACAATCAGCGATTACCGCTCGAAATGGAACACCGATTCGATTAGGCGAGGTCGCTGATGTCAAAATTGGTGCCGCACTCAAGCGGGGCGATGGCAGTTTGAATGGCAAAAAGGCAATTGTGGTCATGATTAACAAACAGCCACAAGCCGATACTCCCACGGTCACTCGTGCCATTGAGGCGGCAATGAAAGAGGTGAAATCGAGTTTGCCTCCGGATGTAAAAATGACGGTTACTTTCCGTCAAGAAGACTTTATCGACGCCTCGATTGAAAATGTTCGGGAAGCACTCGTTGAAGGCAGTATTATTGTTGCTTTTATTCTTGTCCCGTTTTTGATGAATTGGCGCACGCTTGTCGTGAGTCTCACTGCACTTCCCTTGTCTTTGTTGTTAGGATTGCTAGCGTTAAATTGGCTGGGATATGGTCTGAATACGATGACTCTGGGAGGCTTGGCAGTTGCGATTGGTTCAGCCGTTGATGATGCTATTGTGGACGCCGAAAATGTCTACCGTAGCTTGCGAGAAAATAAGCTAGCAGGGAAACCAAAGCCACCATTAGAAGTTGTCTTTGAAGGTTGTCAGGAGGTACGTGATTCTCTATTTGGTGCCACTTTAATTACTGTAGTGGTTTTCTCGCCAATTTTTGCCCTCGCGGGTGTGGAAGGTCGCATTTTTACACCGATGGGAGTGGCTTATTTAGTGGCAGTTCTGGCTTCTAGCGTTACCGCACTCACCATCACTCCAGCTTTATGTGCCATCTTATTGCCTCACGGTCATTTGCCAGAAAAAGAACCGTGGGTGGCGAGATTTTTCAAAGGGCTTTATCGTCCGTTTTTAATGTTTTCTTTGCGGAATTCTCAGCTGATTTTGGGAGTTGCGACTGCTAGTTTGGTGGCAGCGATCGCTATTGTCCCCTCCTTAGGACGGGTGTTTTTGCCGGAGTTCCAAGAGCGATCGCTCGTCAACACCCTGACTCTCTATCCCGGTGTCTCCCTAGAATCGACTAATCGCGCCGGTTTCGCCCTTCAGGATGCGCTTAAGGATGACCCGCGCTTTGATTTTATTCAGTTGCGATCGGGACGTGCGCCGGGAGATGCGGATGCGGCGGGTGTTAACTTGGCGCACTTGGATGTAGAACTGAGTGAAAAGGGGATAAAAGACCGGAAAGGAAGCATTGAAAAGTTGCGAGCGGAATTTGCTAGATTGCCAGGAGTTGCGCCAAATATTGGCGGATTTATTTCTCACCGGATGGATGAAGTGCTGTCTGGAGTGAGGAGTGCGATCGCTGTCAAAATTTTTGGTCCGGATTTAGAACAACTCCGCACTCTGGGTAAACAAGTCGAAGAGATTATGAAAACTGTTGAGGGTGTTGTAGACTTGCAACTCGAACCCCAACTGCCCATTAGACAAGTACAAATTCAGTTTGATCGCCAACAAGCAGCTCGTTATGGCTTAACCGTCGGAGAACTTTCCGAAACGATTGAAACTGCGCTCAATGGACGTGTAGTTTCTCAAGTTTTGGAGGAACAACAAACTTTTGACCTGGTTGTATGGTTAAAAGAAGATGCTCGGAGCAATCTAGAAACCATCCGCAATTTATTAGTGAGTACACCAACAAATCAAAAGATTCCCTTAGCTCAGTTAGCACAAATTGGCTACGGCACTGGCCCGAATACCATCAACCGCGAGAATGTTTCCCGCTTAATTGTCGTCTCGTCTAATGCTAGCGGTCGAGATTTGCGCTCTGTCGTTGATGAAATCAGAGGCAAAGTTAAACAACAAGTACAATTACCAGCTGGTTACTTTATCGAATACGGCGGTCAATTTGAGTCGGAACAACGCGCTACTCAAAACATCTTGATATTCAGTGCGATCGCATTTGTGGTGATTACGGTCTTAATCTGCTTGTCTGTTAAGTCCATCCCCTCAACTGCGATGATTATGATTAATTTACCCTTGGCATTGGTGGGAGGTGTCATTTCAGTGGCATTAACGGGTGGGATTATTTCCGTCGCCTCTCTGGTTGGCTTTATTACTCTATTTGGAGTTGCCACTCGCAACGGATTGTTATTAGTTGATAATTACAACGCTAAATTTGCCACGGGAATGCCTTTTTGGGAAGTAATCATTCAAGGTTCAATGGAAAGGCTCAATGCCATTCTAATGACGGCTTTTACCTCCGCTTTGGGGTTAGCACCTCTGGTCGTGGGAGGAGGTGCAGGAAAGGAAATCCTACAACCGTTGGCGGTGGTTGTATTAGGAGGGTTGTTTACTTCTACAGCTTTAACGCTGTTAGTTCTACCCGCTTTGTACGCCAAGTTTGGCAAAGTTTTGGTGCCGAAACAGGAAAAACCTGTGCCTGAGTTATAAGTTGCAAAAAGAAAAATTTAAACCACAAAGACGCAGAGGACGCGAAGAAAAAATGAAATTATTGAAAGTAAGTTTAATTGTTTTGAGTAGTGTCGGAGTGCTTTTTTTAGGAGCTTGCACTGGGGAACAGCAGACAGCACAACCTGATAATACTCCCACAGAAGCGAAAACTAATCTTCCTGCTGTTTCTCCTTCAAAAACAGCAGCCAAACCCGATCACTCACAACCCTCCAAAGGCGGTAAAGTCGTCGAGACAGGAAAATATCATTTAGAGTTTGTGCCTGAAAAAGAAGCGAACGGCACTCACTTAGATTTATATCTACAGAAAGGGGACACCCACGAAGCAGTTTCTAATGCCAACGTGACGGCTCAAGTTCAGTTACCCAATGGGAGCCAAAAAACCTTAGACATGAAATACGATGTTCAGGGTAAGCACTACGCTGTTTTGCTACCCGAACAAGCATCAGGAGAGTATAAAGTGGTTATCCTCTCTGAAATTAATGGCGAAAAAGTGAACGGTCGCTTTACCTTTAATCGCTAGCAATGCTAGGGGTGATATCCAGTGGTTTAGATCCCCGACTTCTTAGAGAAGTCGGGGATCCCGCTTTAACGAATCATTTGGGACTGCTGTTGTAGGTTAGGTTTAGGAATGAAACCCAACCTAATACTAAAAAATGACATCGTTTCATTCAGCTCTTTTACTGAAAATCCCGTACTCTTAGAATGCTAAAGATTGGATTTAGTCGTTGCCTGTGACCTTTTGAATCAAGTCTTGTGCTTTTTCGATTAAATTAGAGTCGTTATTGTTTTCTGTGGAATTGAGTACAGTCTTTTCGTTTGCCTTTTCGCTATAGTCAAAGGGTTCATTGGGGTTTGCTGATTTTTGCTGCTTATCCTCTTCAAGAAAACCTGTTGCTTCGCTATATTGATAGGCGCGGTCAACTCGGTCGTCTGATGTCAGCTTATCTCTTGAATGTAATACTGCATAACTAGGCTGTGCGGCGATGAATAAACTTGCCACACTGATTAAAGTCATTAAACTTAAAACAAAAATATTTTTATGGAGTTTTTGTTTTAAAGTTACTAAAATTCGTTGCATGGAAATTTCCTCCCAATTGCTTTTTGTGAGAATTGATGATGCGCGAGTAGATAGGACTACTAACACCATTTATTAAGTACGAAATGAATCGTACTTATCTAGTTACATCTATGCCGTCTGCCGCAGGATACATTCGTTTATTTTTTTAACCATTCATGATGAATTTTTATTCCTCGGCTCTGCATAGTTTGTTCAAATAAATCGGTGGAAAGTGCCTGTTCTACAGGCCAGACGCCTGGTTTTTTGAGTTTGCCTGCTAGCAATAATTCGGCAAGGGTGCCGGTGCCATAACCGGCTGCCACGGCCGTATTTTCATGCACTAAAGTTGAGCAATAACTTGCTGGCCGATCATCTTTATAACCGTTGACTTCAGAGCGAATTGCTACACCGATGCCAGTGAAGCGATCGCTAACATCTGTCATTCGGTGGCTGACGCGAGCTAAAAATTCGATGACTTTTGGATTGTTGAGCCAGCTAGAGGGCCACCAGTGGGCAACGCTCCAAGTTAGATAATTGTAAAAATCGGGAACTGTACCAAATTTGGTAATGACGGTTTTAACAGGAAAAGTGTCGGGTAGCGTGAAGGCTTCTGGCATATCAAACCAGTAAACGCCGATGCGACCATAGGGAGCAGGAAATTCAATGGTTTCGCGATCGCTATACGGCTTGATTATCTGCCACTGACCATTTATCCAAGCTTTAAAAGGGCTTTGTAGCCCTAAAAATGTTGTTCGCATCACCGTAATGCCAGCGCCCCCCGACCCCGATACTAGATAGCTCAGATGAATGCGTTCTGTCTCATCTAGTTGCTCGACGCCCTGGCGTACCATGCTATTAGAAATACCGGGGAAAATACCCGTATTAATAATTGCCGTAACTCCAGCAGCAGCAGCTTCGTCTCGGAAATCCAATGCTTTGCGAGTAAAAGATGGGTGATCGCTGACATCCAGATAGTTGACACCCACTTCTATACAAGTTTTTAGGACTTGGGCATCTCGGTAGTGAAATGGTCCCGCACAGTGGATTACAAGATCGCAAGCAGCGATCGCATCCCTCAACACTTCTCGATCCGCTAAATCTAAAACCTGGAATTGCACTTGCGATCCCAGCTTTTCGCTGACCAACGTTGGCAAGCTTGCAACACCGTGCGCCCCGATTGGGTTTCTGCCAGTAACGGTAATTTGCGCCTGTGTGTGAGCGACGATATCCGCCGCCACATTGCTACCAATCCGTCCGCTTCCTCCCAGAATTAAAACCCGTGTCATTAATCAAGTTGTTAACGCTATCTTCAGTTCATCAGGTTTGCCTGCTTCTCTCCATCGGTACCAAGGCAGACTTTTTTTCAGTAGAACAGACAAATTTTATCGAAATCCGGAAGATCAATTTGTCGATCGGCTGACCTACATGAGATATTAGATGACTTTTACACCCAGCTTTGGGAAGTAGTATCTACCCGAAAACTTCACTTTGTTACACTATACTTAAGAAAGATGTATAAAAAAATCTTCTATGATAAACAAACAAATACCCATGAAGTACCCATAAAGCGGGCATCAATCGTTCGTGAATCAAGGAAAATAAAATCTTTTTTTTAATTGCTAAGAACTCCTAAATTCTAAAGATAACTTTAGGTTGGCATCATTGAGTTGCGAATGAAGGGAGTAATTAGCTGGATTTGGTATAACTTCTCAATGGAAGTGTCCAGCGGTGAAAAAGGAAATTTTCGAGCAGCAGATTGAGGCGACCTCACAACGCCGGAAAGAGCTTTGGCAACGAACTGAGGAATTTCCCACCCAGGACAAGCAACTACTGGTGGAAAGTTTGCAAGAACACGACCAAACTCTAGAAGAATTGCAAGTAACTTTAGAGGAACTGCGATCGCAGAATGAAGAGCTAATCGCCAGCCGTCAGACTGTGGAAATCCAGCGACAGCGCTACCAAGATTTATTCGAGCTGGCTCCAGACGCTTACTTGGCGACGAATCTTGATGCCGTGATTCTAGAAGCCAACCAAGCGGTAGCGCACTTGCTGAATATTTCTCAGGAACACTTGCTCGGCAAACCGTTAGTTATTTTTGTAACGGGTAAGGCTTTGCAAAACTTTTATACAAACTTAAGCCAATTCCTCGCAACTGACCAAGTAAGCAAATGGGAGGTTGAGATTCAAACCCGGCAGGGTACGCGCTTTCCCGCCACCTTCAAAGTTAAAGCAGTGCGCGACTCAAGCGGGCGGGTGGTAGAACTGCTCTGGCTGTTACAAGACATTACCGAGCGCAAGCGGCACGAAGCGGCTTTTCAGAGCGATCGCCATCTTCTTGAAACCCAAGTCGAACAACGAACCGCTGAGCTTCTGGAAACCAACGAGCGGCTCAAACAGGAGATCGCTAAACGTCAGCGGGCTGAAAAAGCGCTGTGGCAGCGGGCGGAAGGGGAATGGGCGATCCGGGTGATTACCGAACGCATCCGCCAGTCGCTCAACCTAGAGGAAATTCTCAACACGACGGTAGCAGAAATTCGACAAGTTCTAGGGAGCGATCGCGTACTGATTTTCCGCACAGAGCCGAATGGGGATGGCGTCGTGGTGGCTGAATCAGTAGATGCAGATTGGCTCTCATTCTTAGGCAATACCGCACCCGCAGCCATGTTTAGAGAATGTATGCCCCTCTATCGGCAGGGGAACGCTAGAGTAATTGATGACATTCAACAAGTAGGGTTTCCAGCAGATATCACTGAGTTTTTCCACTCGTCGCAAGTCAACGCCGCCTTAGGCGTTCCCATCATGCATGGCGGTCGGTTTTGGGGGTTACTTGCAGCTCATCAATGTTCGGCACCGCGTCACTGGGAACCGCTAGAGATCGATCTGCTCAAGCAATTGGCAATCCAAGTATCTATTGGCATTCAGCAATCAGAACTGTATCGGCAAGTCCAGCAACTGAATACGAACCTGGAACGCCAGGTACGCGATCGCACTGCCCAATTGCAACAAGCGCTCGACTTTGAAGCACTGCTCAAACGCATCACCGACGATGTCCGCGATCGCCTTGATGAAAACCAGATTTTACAAGTCGTCGTCTGGGAATTAGGCGTCGGGCTGAATATTGATGGCTGCGATACAGGTTTATACGATGCCGACCAGACCACGTCTACCATCAGCTACGAATACACCCTAGGAATCCCTTCTGCTCAGGGACAGGTAGTGCAGATGGCAGACTTCTGGGAGGGTTATTCTCAGCTGCTGCAAGGCAAATATTTCCAATTTTGTCAGATGGTGCCCGATAGTCGAGGTGCGCTGACCAGATTCGCTTGCCCCATTGTTGACGACCAAGGAGTATTGGGAGATTTATGGTTATTTAAGCCCCAGCAAGAAGTCTTCAGCGAGTTAGAAATTCGACTGGTGCAACAAGTCGCAAATCAGTGCGCGATCGCCCTTCGGCAAGCCCGACTGCATCAAGCAGCGCGATCGCAAGTCGAGGAACTGGAAAAACTCAATCGCCTCAAAGATGACTTTCTCAATACCGTTCCCCACGAGTTACGCACACCAGTCTCTAACATGAAAATGGCGATTCAGATGTTGTCCATTGCTTTGAATCGTGACTATGCCTTATTTGCCGAAATGGGCAAGCCGAGGGAACAACAAAGCAAAGTCGCTCGCTACTTTCAGATTTTACAGAACGAGTGCGAACGAGAAATTCGCCTGATTGATGACCTGCTGGATTTACAAAAACTCTATGCAGGCGCTCACCCTTTATTACTGAGTGCGATTCAGCTCCAGGAATGGCTGCCGCCCATTGTAGAACCTTTTCAAGAGCGAGCCAGAAACCACCAGCAAACCTTGCTCCTTGACCTCCCTCGCGACCTCCCTCGCTTCATCTGCGACCCCACGACGCTAGGCAGGATTTTGAGCGAGTTACTAGAAAACGCCTGCAAGTACACCCCCGCATCAGAAACGATCGCATTCAAAGTCCAGAGTCAGCCAGGGAGCGTTCAGTTTAGCGTCAGCAATTCCGGCGTGGAGATTCCGGAACGCGAACTTCCGCATATCTTTGACAAGTTTTACCGCATTCCCAGTAATGACCCGTGGAAGCAAGGGGGAACGGGATTAGGGTTGACGATCGTGAAAAGATTAATCGCCCATTTGAAAGGGACTCTGCGAGTGGAAAGTAAGGATCGTCAGACCTGCTTTATCCTCGAGTTACCGAGCGATCGCTCAGCTCAAATTATCTCCTAATCCTTCCATTGGTAGGGGCACGGGCAATGCCGTGCCCCGATTTATCGCTACGAAATTTTAAACACAGACTCAACCGTAGATTTGAGAGAATTTCCCGCATCCTTCAGCTTTTGGGCAATTGGCTGCTGAGTATGCAGGAACACACGAGCGCAGTTGCGTCCCGGCATCCCGGAAATAGAACCGCCTGGATGAGTACCCGCACCGCTGAGAAATAACCCTTCAATCGGAGTTTTGTAGTTCGCCAATTCCGGCAACGGACGGAAAAAGACCATTTGGTCGAGGGTCATATCAACGTGGTAGTAGTTCCCCTTATAAGCGCCCAAGCGATCGCCGAGTTCCGCTGGACTTTCAACAGCACGAGCGATAATCGAGTGCTTGAGATTCGGCGAATAGTCGGCTAACTTATCTAACACCCGGTCTGCGACTTTGTTTTTCAGTTCATCCGTCCAGCCAGTACCATGCAAACCCGTACCCTCCGCACCGGCAATCTGATAAGGTGCGAAAAACTCAATCCACAGCGTATGCTTGCCTTCCGGAGCCATCGACGGATCGAGTACCGTGGGTACGACCACATACATTGAGGGGTCGGCATCGGGAATGTTGCCGATAGAAGCCTCGCTGTGAGCAATTTCCACATGGCGCACCGAGTCAGCAATCAAAACTGAGCCAATCAGGTACTCATCCTGGTGGTTGTGGTGTTCAAAACGCAAAGGCTCCGAGAGGGCGCAATCGATCTTGAGAATCGTTTCGTTGTTGTTGACAATTCTGCGCTCTAAGCGTTCCCTTAAATTCGGGTCGGCTGAATCAACATCGCTCTCATCCATGTGGCGTAGGAACAAGCGCTTGGCATCAATGTTGGAGATCACCCCAGTTTTAGCGCGGTATTCGGTGCCACCTGCCACCCGCACGCCCACTGCACGACCGTCATCGATTAATACTTTTTCAACGGTCTGGTCGCACAGGACGACACCGCCTTTACTTTTCACTAACTTCAGCAAAGCATCAACCAGTGCGCCGCTACCACCTTTAGGTCGCGCCATTCCGGGGTCATGGCGCATCGCCATCATGATTGAACCGACAGAAATGGTTTTTTGGGACGGAGGTGCGCCAAGCTCTGCGGAGAGTCGAGCCAAGGGCGCTTTCAGAAACTCGGAATCAAACCACTCGTTGAGGATATCTTCCGGGCTGGTGAGCATGGTACGAATCAGATCCAACGTCTTATTTGGCCCACCCAAGACGGAGAATAAATCTTGCAGCTTTTTGAGGTCGTAATTGCCAGCAATGTCAACGATCGATTTTGGCGGTGCGTTGAACACCGGGATCATTGCACCCAGTACGCGCTGCCAGTACTCGGTATATTCGGCATATTTTTTGGCATCGCGATCGCTATAACGTGCAATCTCTGCACAAGTTTTTTCAACGGATTTGTGACCTAAAAAGTATTTGCCATCAGGATGGGGGCAAAAAGCGACTGGGTCGCAATATAAATATTCCAAGCCATATTTAGTGAGTTCTAACTCTTCGACTACCGGACCCAAGTGAATGAACTCGTGGTCAATCGAGCAGAGGTTGAACTTAAAACCCGGTGCCTCTTTCGGTAAGATTTCTTCGGTTGTTGCGCCGCCGCCCGGAATGGAGCGCTTTTCTAGTAACAGAACGCTATAGCCTGCTTTGAGCAGATAGGCGGCACAGACAAGTCCGTTGTGACCGGCACCAATAATGACAACATCGTACTCTTGCATGGACAATACTCTCAGACCCGTGTATATCCCCGATTCTAAGAAAGTTAAGAACTTTAAAGGGTCTATCACTCGAAGGATATCCTCCGCCCGGAGCCGCCAGCTAGACGCGGGAGAAAACGCCTTTAGGGCTGTTTGTGATGAGGCGCGAATATCAGGGCAAGCACAGGGCAAGCAGCCGCTAAGGGCATGGCGTCTACTCGGAGAGGCGTAGGGCAAAGCGGACAGAATCGTGAGAGGTGGTGAGAGATGGTAAGAGGCGCGATAGCGAAGCGCTGACTTGTCAGTTCGCGCTCATGCCAAGCGAGGCGTTAGCCTAGCGCAGAAAAAGTCAGTTCGCTGATTTTCTTCGTTAACCGCGGCTAAACTCTAGCCCAAAGCAATTCTCGCAGTTATACTGGCTAGGTCTACATCGTCTTGGAACGGGTCAGCACTACAGAATATGAATCCTGTTGTCAAAATTGTTCAACCCTCTGGCATTTTAGACGGTATGAAGGCGACTCAGTTTCGTCAAGAAATTAGCGATATTGTTGAAAACGGAGGCAATATGGTGTTAATTGACTTTAAGGACGTTACCTTTATGGATAGTTCTGGGTTGGGGGCGCTAGTGCTTGCACTCAAAACTGTTCGCGCCGCCGGTGGTAAACTCTTTATTTGCTCGATTAATGAGCAAGTAAGAATGTTATTTGAACTGACCAGTATGGATCGCGTCTTTGAAATCTTTCCGAATCGTGAAGAATTTAATAACGCGATTAGTCAATAGCTAATGGCTAATCGCTAATGGCTAATCGCGATCGACAATTAGCACTTAGCAATTAGCACTTAGCAGTTGACTAATCAAAGTTGATTTGCAGCAACGATAAATCATCGTCAA
Organism: Trichocoleus sp. Lan; assembly: GCF_039961855.1. Classification (NCBI taxonomy): domain Bacteria; kingdom Bacillati; phylum Cyanobacteriota; class Cyanophyceae; order Leptolyngbyales; family Trichocoleusaceae; genus Trichocoleus; species Trichocoleus sp. Lan. Next base: position 153,425 of record NZ_JAMPKA010000016.1, read on the forward strand.
AATAGTCTTTTGGATTCTTATCTTGAACAGAATTCACTATCCCATCTAGATTATTCTGATGATTTTTCGGAAACTCCGTCAGCAGCTCGATGAATGCATCAAGACCCCAAATCGTGCCATCTGGTTGGTTAATTTCATAAATCCCATCACTGAAAATGTAAAGTGTGCTGGATTTTTCCACCTCGCAGCTACCATCCATAAATTCAGCATCAGGAAACATCCCAACTGGCAACCCTGGGGTTTTTAAGCGTTTGACTTGGGTTACTAAATTCGAGTTTGCAGAGATTAAAACTGCCGGTGGATGCCCAGCACTGGCGTAAACTAGGGTGCGCTTAACTCGGTTATAGACTCCGTACCAGATAGTGAAATATTTATCATTTCGCTGAGTCATCTGGAACGTTTCATTCAACGCCTTCAGGACATCGCTAGGCTCATAGTAATTAATTTTAGGAAGGGCTTGGCTTTTGAGTAAGTTCATTACAGAAAGAGACGGTAAAGCAGCCCGCAATCCATGTCCGGCGACATCTAGCAGATAAATCGCTAAATGATCTGGATCTAGCCAGTAATAATCAAAGCCATCCCCTCCTAATTGGCGGGAAGGAACAAAACGAGAATCAATGGTTACAGGAGGTGAGGTCAGCGGAGAAGGAAGGATGGAACACACATACTCGGCTGCTTCTGCTAATTCCGCCTCCAACAGCAGTTTTTGGTGCTGCAAGTCGTGGCTGAGTTGGTGTAACCTCAAGCCTGCGCGCACTCGCGCCTTCAACTCATACATATCGATGGGCTTGCACAAAAAATCATCTGCCCCAGCATCCAGCCCTTTCACCCGATCCTCGACGGAACCCATCGATGTCAGCAAAATAAAGAAAGTTGTTGAAAGTTCTGCGGTTGCCTTGACCTGACGGCACACTTCCAGTCCGTTCATGCGCGGCATGATCCAATCGCAAATTACCAGTGCGGGTCGTAACTTTTGCGCTAGGGTCAAACCGGCTTCGCCATCGCTGGCGACGGTTAACTCATAACCCTCGCTTTTTAGCGTTCTTTTGAGCAATAGCTGAATCGCCGGGTCATCATCAATAATCAGAACTTGAACCATGAGATAGAGGGACTACAGGTCGCTTAAGATGGAAGGCAGTTAAAACTGAAGGATGACACCTGAGGCAAGTGTGAAGATCGCTAAACTTCACCGAAAATATGCCCAATCATAAACAAGTATAGTCATCGGTTGCTCGAAGTTATCTAGGCTTTCCACTCGTTACTGACTCGCATTATGATGATCAACATTGTTACTGCGATCGAAAATGCTCATGTAGATATTTTGAGAGCCGTCATCACCAAATCTAGCAAGTTCTACGCCCAAAGCTATCAATACTTCCAGTCTAAGCACCTCCGACTTCTTCACTCATGCCACCCATTCATGAGGCTAATGAGAAAGTGGCACGCTGCCCACTAACCAGAAAATTCATTGCGATCGCAACGATTACCTATAGGCTAGACTGGATTCTCTCTAATTTGTGCCGATGTTTAATACAAAGTTTCAGTGTCGTTGATTAAAAAGGCTTTGAACAGTTGAAACTCATCAAAAAAATCTCTGTACAAGTTTCCAGCGACCTCAAGGCGTTAGATGGTGTTTTGTCATGGTTTGAAGGTTTAAATCAACCTGAGATTCCTAAAAAAGTTTGGCTACAGTGCCAATTAGCTTTGGCCGAAGGCTTTACTAACGCAGTTCGTCATGCCCACAAAGGCAAAACTTCAGATGTTCCAATTGATATTGAAGTTAATTTGTTTTCGGAATGTTTAGAAATCAGAATTTGGGATCAAGGACCGCCTTTTAATTTAGAAGCCCGCCTTAAAAAACCAGAGGAGATCAGCAAGAATGCCACGGGGGGGCGGGGTATCGCCATTTTACAAAAAATCGCGGACTATCTGAGTTATACCCGCACTGACAACCGGAATTGCCTGTTAGTTGTAAAAAATTATTCTAATTTGTTAGCCTCTGATTGAATTTCACACAAAGATAAGTAGAAGTTTAATTTCTAATAAGATTTTAATCTTCACAACTGGAGAAAGAAAAGAGATTTATAGACCTAGAAGGCTGTAGGATCGAGGGTTAAGAGGCTAGGAGTTGGCTGAAGGACGGACTTCTTAGCGTCTGGAGTACGAATGTCTTCAGGAAAACGGTTTTTGGGTTGATGAGCGCCTACCGGCTGAAATAACCATACAACAGAGCGAGCAATGGGATGGGTGCGAGTAGCGATCGCGCAATCCTAGCACTGCTGACGAACCTACCCTACGGGAAGCCAACGCCATTTTACGTTTTTAGCTTCTCGCGCACTTAATTTACAAGAGGAATCTGAGATTATGACCGCACCGACTCAAGAGGCGATGTTAGCGACGCCTGCTTTTTGCGATGGAATTCAATATTTTGGCGAGAATTTGCCAGGATTTGAGACGGCTGGAAAATCTCCTGCCATAGAAGAAGGTAAGCCAAGCATCGCATCTCCCACCGATCCGGCTGCTGTCTTCCAAACTTTATTGTATGCAGATGCTTTACGCTATTTGACCCTGCAAGTCACTGCAAGTAAGGCGTCTGGGCACCCTGGCGGTTTTGCGAGTCAAGCGGAAGCGTATGCCGCATTGGTTATGCTCGGTTACAAGAATATCATCACCGAAGTCGGGCATCACGCCCCCGGATTTTATAGTGCCATGTTCTTGGATCGGTCGCTAGAGGACATGGGAATCACGACCGTGCAGCAATTGCGCGATCGCTTCCGGGAAAAACACGGACTCTTAGGACACCTCTCCGGCTACATTCCGGGCATTCTCGCACCCGCTGGCCCCTTGGGACAAGGGCAACACTTCGCAATGGCAGCAGCAAAGCTGCATCGCGACAAGCTTTTCCCCTTCACCCTCGGCGACGGAGGCTTAGGCGAACCCTACATTATGAGTGGGATGGGACACTTCCACACCGCCTATCCCGAAGCCACGAATTTCTTGCCCGTACTGGTTTGGAACGGCTACAGCCAGGAACACCATAGCATGGTGTCCACCAAATCCAACGAGCAGATGATCGGTTACTGGCGTGGCAATGGGTTTGAAGAAGTTGTCTTAATTAACGCCAAAGACTTCGACGATCAAAATCAGCCAGGAGATTATGTTGATAGCACAGCCTTTTCCTTCGAGAAGCGTCTGGAATTCACCAAAGCGGTGCTACTGGCAGTAGATAAAGCAGCGAAATCTGCACTCGGCGGCAAACTCACCGTACTGATTATTAAACAGCTCAAGGGTGCTGGTGTCCACGCCAAAGGCGCAAAATCCCACAACCTCTATCCTAAAGACACCCTGGATAGTGCCCACATCTCCAACGCTTTGAAAACACGCGCCTTATCATCTGCGGCGTGGGAATTGGTGCGGACGAATTGCGAACGCGCTGGTGGTGGCCCTGCCTCTAAGACGGTTGTGACAGAATTTGAGTTACCGTTGCCAGACTTGGGTGAATTGCCCTTGGAAGAATATTCTGTCGGTGGCGAGGCAAAGGTGTCAACGACAGCAATGGGGCGTTTGGTGGGGAAAGTGGGAGAAAGCGATCGCAATTTCCTCGTTACCAACGCCGATGGCAACGAAGCTTCTGGGATTGCCAATATTAACCAAGCCCTCAAGATTATCCACCCCACAGTGGACGATCTCTACAATCAAACACCCCAAGGGCAAGTTTACGAACCCCTGAGTGAAGACGCTTGTGCCGGGTTAGCGGTTGGCTTATGCCTCATGGGTGCTAGAACTCTCTGGTGTTCCTACGAATCCTTTGCCATCAACGGCTTACCGATTTGGCAAACCGTAACGCAAGCGATGGCAGAATTACGCCGTCCCACTCCCTCTACGATTACTTTATACACTGCTGGAGCATTGGAACAAGGGCGCAACGGTTGGACGCACCAACGTCCGGAAATTGAAGCGTATTTCGCCGCCATGATGCGGAATGGCAACGTTTTCCCCCTGTTTCCCCCCGATGCGAATAGTATCCAAGTCTGCTACGAATGGGCGCTGACAACGAAGAATAAGGGAATTGTGATTACTGCCAGCAAGTCACCGCTACCGATTCGCACGACTTTTGAACAAACTCGCCAAGGGTTGCGCGACGGTGCCATTGTGCTGCATGAAATCCCCGGTGACAAGATGGTGGTGTTTGCCGTGATTGGCGATATGACGCTGATGCCAGTCTTTGAAGCCGCTGCGTTTTTAGAAACCGAAGGAATTGGCGCGCGGATTGTCTCGATTGTTAATCCCCGCCGCTTGTATCGTCCCCATGATGTCTCCTGGGATACCTGTTCCGAATCTGATGGCGGCTTCTTGGACGATGCTGGCTTTGCCAAACTATTTAATGGTGATGCTTTAGTTGGCGTCACAGGTGGCGCTTCTGGGATGCTAGAACCCATCATGCTGCGGAGTAACTGCAAGCGCGATACTTTCGCCTGGAAGCGTGGCGAAACGACAGCGAGTGCGGGTGAATTGATGGCATTTAATGGATTAACTGCCGAAGCGTTAACGAAACGCGCGATTGAGTTAGTGCATTAAGTTGGAAGTGATGCCCCTGCCTAGTTTCTAGGTGGGGGTTTGCTATCATAGTGGTTTGAATGATGAGGGTTAAAAAGTAATGATTAATCGACCTAATTTTCAACTACCAAAGGTTTTTTCTCCTCCTAAGCATGGCGATGTCATTCAACATAATGGGTATTCATACTTTATCGGTAAGAAGATTGGGCAAGGGTCTTTTGGAAAGGTATACGAATGTGAAGATGAATTGGGAAATGAACTTGTAGCAAAAGTAGTTGTACCTAAAAATCAGACATATAAAGAGGTTCAGAAACACTGGCTTCATGAACTATATAATTTGGTTCATTTAAGGCATCCAAACATCACTTATGTTTATGATGCTTTTGAGTGCAATAATACATTTTACCTAATAATTGAACGCTGTTTCGGTACACTAAAAGAGCTTATAGAACTGCCACAAGAAGACAGGAATATTTGGTTGCCCTACGTGGCACGAGATATTTTGCAAGCAGTTGAATTTATTTCTAGCGAAGGTTATGTTCACAAAGACATACATCCTGGCAATGTTTTTATCTCTCAAGTAAAAGATAAAATGATAGCGGATAAAAAGCCTATTTATCTTTTCAAAATAGGGGATTTGGGAATAAGTAGATTAGAGAGCGACATTAACATATTTAATACAATACTCGCAGAATGGATGTTACCGCCGGAATTTCTTAATCCAGAGGAATTTGGTCGGATTGGGCGACAGGTCGATATATATCACACAGGATTATTGTTATTAAGTTTAATTCTTGGCAATGTGCCACAATTTACACATCAAGAGATATGTGAAGGTAGACCACGTGAATTAGGTGAGAACATTAATTCACCCTATGGAGTTGCTATAGCAAAAGCACTACGTAGACACGTTAAAGATCGAACCCAAACAGCACTAGAGTTTTGGCGTGAAATATCACAGGCAAGCGATTTGTAGCAGTAATAAAGAACGAGTTGGCTGTAGAAAATTCTCTATTGCCTTCACACACCTGACTGGGTGAGAAGGCAATGGTTGGAAAAGAGTGCCCTCCTCAAAATTAAATTTATTGTAGGCAATCACTAGAATAGTTTTAGATTCAAAAGGAGTCAATCTGGTTTTTATGGAAAACTCTAAATCAGAGTCAAGCCAGCCTACTAGTCTTTTTACGGTAGCTGACTTAGAAGGTATGATCGTCAAAATTGTTCAGCAGGTTCTCAAACAAGAAACACTTAGGATAAAAGACGAAGAGGTGCAAGTTGAAACAGGACAGGCGGAAAATCCACCCGAAGCCTTTTTGGAAACATTTGGAACTTGGGAAGATACACGTACCACAGAAGAAATAATTGACGATATCTATGGCAGTCGGACTTTATCTGAATAGTCAAAAATAAGCAGTGAACTATTTACTCGATACTGACATTTGTATCTATTGGCTCAATGGTCGTCAGTCAGTTAGAGATAGACTCTTGGCAGTAGGATGGGGTGAGATTGGCATTTGTGTCATTACCGCTGCGGAGTTGTACTATGGTGCATACAATTCCAATCGAGTCGTAGAAAATCTAGCTCGTGCAGAAATATTTATTCAACAGTTACCTGTTTTACCTTTAAATGATACTGCTCTCAGATGCTTTGGAGAATTTAAGGCGGAATTTCGCAGGATAGGACGACCCGTTGCTGATTTTGACTTGCTAATTGCTAGTGTTGCGCTTGCAGAAGGTTATATTTTAGTTACTAATAACACTCGTCACTATGAGCGCATTCCGGGACTACAGTTAGAAAACTGGATTTAGCTATAAATATTTAACTTAATTTTAAGGCGATTGCTATCATCATTCACTCGGTCTAGTACATGAAGGTGATGGGTTATAAAAGAGCGATCGCATCCTTCTAGCAAAACGAATTAGTACAGGCGATCGCCTATACTAATAAATTGAAACTTCCTGTCACGAATTTGAAGCGTTGGAGATTGGAGTCAGCGTGCAGAAAGAGATGAGAAAATTATAGGGGCAGCGTTCGGATTTAGCATGACAACCAAACCAAAAATTATTGTCCTTGATGATGACCCTACTGGTTCTCAGACGGTTCACGGCTGCTTGCTGCTGACGCGCTGGGATGTAGATACCTTGCGGTTGGGGTTGGCGGACGAGTCACCGATTTTCTTTGTACTGACGAATACGAGGGCGCTGACTCCAGAAGAAGCGGCAAAGGTTACTAGAGAAGCTTGCCATAACTTGAAGGAAGCCATTACCCAATCAAACATCCATGACTTTCTAATTGTCAGTCGTTCTGACTCCACTCTGCGCGGACATTACCCAGTCGAAACGGATGTGATTGCAGAAGAATTGGGTTCCTTTGATGCTCATTTCCTGGTTCCTGCCTTCTTCGAGGGGGGACGAGTGACCCGCGACAGCGTACATTATCTGATAATTGACGGCGATCCGACACCTGTTCATGAAACTGAGTTTGCCCGCGATTCAGTCTTTGGCTACCACCATAGTTATTTGCCTGATTATGTGGAAGAAAAGACAAAGGATAGAATTCCAGCTAACGAAGTAGAACGCTTTTTACTTGCAGATATTCGGGCTGGAAGTTTGGAACGGCTGATGAACCTCAGTGGCAATCGGTGCGGCGTCGTAGATGGGGAAATTCAAGCAGATTTAAACCGCTTTGCAGAAGATATTCTAGCAGCAGCCAGTCAGGGAAAACGCTTCCTATTTCGCAGTGCTGCCAGTATCTTAACCGCCTTGGCTGCTTTGCCTCCGCAACCTGTAGCCGCAGAAGATATGGCGCAATATGTGCGGGAAGGCAAACCGGGCGCAGTGATTGTCGGTTCTCATGTCAAAAAGACGACACAACAGCTAGAACAACTGCTAAAAGAACTGGGTACAGTTGGCATTGAAGTAGAGATTGAACGTTTACTTGATGATTCTGTCACTGGGTTAGAAAGTCTCCTTAAGGAAACTTTGGAAAAAGTTCATGCAGCGTACAATTCGGGGAAAACGCCTGTAGTTTACACTAGCCGCAAAGAACTTACTTTTAAGGATGTGCAAACGCGGTTACTGTTTGGGGAAGATGTTTCTGCTTTGTTGATGGATATCGTACAGGGTTTACCTGCAAATATTGGGTTTCTCATCAGCAAAGGCGGCATTACTTCTAATGATGTTCTGAGTACAGGTTTGGCGTTAACCTCAGCGCGGTTACTCGGTCAAATTTTGGCCGGATGTTCGATGGTACGGACTCCAGAGAATCATCCCCAATTTCCCAATTTGCCCGTGGTGCTGTTTCCCGGCAACGTGGGGGATGCGGATGGATTAGCCACGGTTTATCGGCGTCTGAGCCAGCATCGTTAGTCATCAGGAAGGTTGAAGGTTGAGGGATAAGAAGTTCTCCTGTTGCCCTCTTGTCTCCTTGCCCTGATGCCGCTTGCCTATATCATGGATAATTAGTCAATCCGCCCAGGTCAGGCTTTTCGTCCATGACTTCTGATTCGTCCGTTCCAATCGCTGTTTCAGTTGTTCCCGAAAATACAGGGGAAGTAAATTGCCACGAACAAGTCCGCATCAAAAGCGACCAGAGGTGGCTGACATTAATTTTGCCCCCAGAAGCGGAGACACCCACCACGGCTAGCTGGTCTGACCTTTGGCAACAGCTGAAGCAGCGCCTCAATGCCGGTGAACGCTTCTGGCAGCCGAATACAGAGGTGCATTTGGTGGCAAAAGATCGCTTATTAGATGGACGCCAGCTGCAAGCGATCGCAGATGCCCTTGCCGAAGATCGGTTGCAACTCAAGCGTGTCTACACCAGTCGCCGTCAAACTGCTGTTGCGGCAGCAGCAGCCGGTTACTCGGTGGAACAGGCACCTCCGGTTTCCCCCCTCAATCAACCGCCTTCGCCGCCAACGACTGTATTAGCTGAACCCCTATATGTGCAAACGACCGTGCGTTCGGGAGTGGAAATTCGTCATCCCGGTACTGTCATTATCCTGGGAGAAGTGAATCCGGGCGGCAGCATCATCGCATCCGGCGATATCTTAGTGTGGGGACGTCTGCGCGGGATTGCTCATGCTGGTGCCGAGGGCAATCAAGAGTGTTTAATTATGGCGCTACAGATGGAACCCACCCAACTGCGAATCGCTGATTATCTGGCGAGGGCACCGGAAAATCCACCCGCTCAATTTTATCCGGAAGTTGCCTACGTAACGCCGGAAGGAATTCGGATCGCTAGAACGACTGAGTTTTCTAAAACTCAGTCTTTATCGATGGGGGTTGGACGTTAAAGAGGCAATCTAGGGCGAGTGATAAGTTCTGTAGGGGTTGTAAGGGCAGTGTCTACTCGGTGCCTGCCCTCAGTTTGGCGCTAGTTTTAAGTGAAGGCATTATTATTTTTGAGGAGTAAGTATATACTGAACTCAAAACAAAAAAACTCAAAAATAATTGATTAACCTAATTTAAAACGCCAAAATCAAAACTCTCTCAAGGGCGAATTTACGAGGCATAGCTGTGGGAGAATAGACAATTCGATTAAACTCGCCCCTATACATTCACGCACTAAAACGAAGCTAAGAACTTTTCAACATGAGTCGCATTATTGTGATTTCCTCCGGCAAAGGAGGGGTGGGGAAAACCACCGTAACGGCAAATTTAGGTATGGCTTTAGCTAGGGCGGGGCGTCAAGTTGCTCTAGTCGATGCAGATTTTGGCTTGAGAAATTTGGATTTGCTGCTGGGGCTGGAAAATCGGATTGTCTACACGGCGGTTGAAGTCTTGGCAGGCGAATGTCGGTTAGATCAAGCATTGGTGAAAGATAAGCGGCAACCGGGATTGGTATTATTACCCGCTGCCCAAACCCGAACCAAGGAGTCAATCAGCCCAGATCAGATGAAACAGCTGGTTAATGAATTAGCTGCGAAGTACGAATATGTCTTGATTGACTCTCCGGCGGGGATTGAGATGGGCTTCAAGAATGCGATCGCTGCCGCCCAGGAAGCCTTGATTGTGACAACGCCAGAAATTGCCGCCGTGCGGGATGCTGACCGGGTTGTCGGCTTACTAGAAGCCCAAAACATTAAGCGTGCCCACCTGATCGTCAACCGCATTCGACCGGCAATGGTGCAAGCCAATGACATGATGTCGGTAGAAGATGTGCAGGAACTTCTCGCCATTCCTTTAATTGGTGTGATTCCTGACGATGAGCGGGTCATTGTCTCCACCAATCGGGGCGAACCTCTGGTACTGGCTGAAAATCCCACCCTACCGGGAACGGCATTTTTCAACATTGCCCGCCGCCTAGAAGGGGAGCCAATTGAGTTTCTGAATTTGGATGCTGGGAATGATAACTTCTTTTCTCGCATCCGAAAATTATTGTGGTCTAAGATTATCTAACCTTCACATCTGCCCGATCCATGATTAGCGAACTTTTAGAACGACTTTTTCCTCGCATTAGTGCTGACAACAGCCGCGCGGAAGTCAAGCGCCGCCTGCAATTGGTCATTGCCCACGATCGAGCTGATTTAACACCAGAGATGGTGGAGTCAATGCGGAAGGAAATCCTGGAAGTCGTCTCTCGCTATGTCGAAATCGAGGCAGAGGGGTTGGAGTTTTCTCTAGAAAGTAACCAACGGGCAACGGCATTGATTGCCAATTTGCCCATCCGGCGGGTCAAAGCAGATGCGGAGCCTGGGGATACATAATAGTGATCGCTCCTGAATGCGCTCAATGCGATCGCGCTCATGCGAAGCGAGGCGTTAGCCTCGCGCTGAAAGAGTCAGTTCGCTACTGTGCATAGGAACTTCCTGACATCTGCGGGAGGGGGGCACTCATCCTATCAATGCCTTCACCAAGTTTTTAATCCTATTTTTATTTCTTGAAACTAAAATAAATCAGCTTCTTTTTCAGCCTTTTATGCTCTCCTATCTCCTAAGAGCAAACTAAGTTATCATGCAAACTTAGGGCGAATTGGTCTAATTTGTCATCTAACTTAATCCTCTCTCTAAAGCCAAACTTAAACGGATTGGCTGTTTTTACTGCTGTGGGTGGATAGGAAATTTATGGGTTGCCTTTAACAATAAAAAGAGAATCACTCCAGCATTTAAAACTCTTTTTCCACAAAAAAAGAGCTTTTCAGGAGTCGGTTGATTAGGGCATCGAGAAAACCCGTTGCAGCATTAAAATATCTACTTTTGAGGATGAGCCGGTTTAATGACTACCTCTTTGTGGAAACATCTATCAGCCGGTATTGCGACCACCTGTATCGCTTCCACCTGTATCGCTTTGGGAACAGCCGCACCCTCCCTAGCAACCACTCTCTCCGGTTATGCAACGACCGGAAACATGATGAGTGGGATGCAGATTACAGTTGGTTTCCTGGATGGAACTTCCCAAACGGCAACTTGGGGGGTCACAGATTCTATTTCGGGCGGCGCATTTGGGAGTGGCTGGTCTCTCACCCAAGCGGGTAACACATACGGTTACGATCCAGACTATGGTGCATACGGCTGGAGATTAACCAACTCCGGCGTCAGCCCTATTGCCTCACTGCTAATCAATGCAATTCCTGGAAATGCCGTTTTTGATACTTATCCTTATTTAGATGGCCCTCAGAATACGCCTGGGTCAGCAGAGGGTTGGGAATTCCAGGTACTATCAGGGCAATCTCCCTCTGCCTATGCCTACTCAGTCCCGATTGACATTTCAAAAGGCGACTTATTTGGGGCACTTTCGATGTCCTGGAACGGCGGATTTAACGGGACAATGCGGTTTATCGCCGATACGGATAGCGGCACCACCGCCGATCCAGTGAAGCCCTTAGAACCACCACCACCGCCACCACCACCGCCACCACCGCCGCCACCGTCACCACCACCGCCACCACCACCGCCACCTCCAAACATCGCGCCGGTTCTAAGTTTCGACAATTACACAATTTATGAGGGTCAATCGGTATCGCCGATACTGTATGCGACCGATCCCGATCCCGACTCGATCGCCTTCTTGCTAAATGGGAATGTCGTTGGTAGCGATCCAAATACTTCAGGAGTCCGTGCATTGTCCGTACCCTTAGGGACTTATGCAGATGAGGGAAGTTTTGCCTTAACGGCGCAAGCACAGGATAGTCGAGGTGAGAATAGTGTACCCGTCACTCGAACGCTGACGGTTCTGAATGTTGCCCCCACCATCACTAGCCTGACCCCAAATTTAACCATTAAAGAAGGCGATCGCTTTAATTTTGATGGCACCGCAACCGATCCGGGAATCTATGATGTTCTCACCTACAATTGGGACTTAGATAACAACGGTCTGTTTGATAACTTCACTGGACCCAACGGGCAATCTTCCTTTGCCGATGAAGGTTTCAACCCGATCGGGTTGCAAGTCTCAGATGGCGATGGCGGGTATGCTAACGGTGGTTTTAACGTGACGGTTGAGAACGTTGCCCCCACCATTACTAGCATCACTTCAGCACTCACGGTTTTAGAAAACCAGAAGTTTGATTTTGCTGCTACCGCAACCGATCCGGGCATCCTGGATCTGCTCAGCTTTGATTGGGACATCAATAATGATGGCGTTTTTGATGACTTCACTGGCACAGCGGGGCAGTGGGCTTTTAGCAATAGCGGGACTTATACCGTTGCCTTGAGAGTCTCTGATGGCGATGGTGGATTTGCTTTCAGTGCTTTTGATGTGACGGTTGAACACGTCCCCGAACCTTCGAGTGCGATCGCTCTATTGGCGTTTGGTGCTGTTGGTGCGGGTGCTATCCGCAAGCGCAAACATCCCTAAAAAATTAGCTTCTTGGTTAGGCAGGTTGGCACAGCCCAACCTGCTGATTTCTCATATCTAGATAAAAATTTTGTCAAAAAGCGATATGCTCCTAGCATCCGCTTCGCTACGCATCTGAACGGCTCCAACCCAATTTGGATACAGCAAACTTAACACCCTCAACCACCGTGAGCGAAAGGGAAAGGGAAGCAGGACCCCTTTAGATTGGGGTGGAGTCTTCCTAAATGTGCGTAGCGAAGCGAATGCTAGGAGCATATTGCTTCTCCCCAATTTATAAACGGGAAATTCCATATAAGTTTATGTAGGACTAAAAAAGGGAAAAATTTCAGTTACAAATCGTACAGTAGCTTTTCAAATGGCTAGGTAGCAACCATGTGGGAAAGTCATATATTTGGTGCGACCCTTGTATGGTTTGAATCTCTGAAACTGCCTATCAAGCGGCATTTCCAAATCAATAATCCCAAATCTAAAGTTCAAAATGGGATGACGTGGAATCCACAGGTTTAGGAAGTGTCTGGAGAACCAGATTCTGCATTCAGGGGATGGGTGATTAGTGCTAATAATCACAATGAAATGCTGAAGCGAAAATGGGAACAGAAAGCTAGGGATAAACATCCTTAACTAACTGCAAGGAAAAATTAGCAATTGCCGGATCTTCCTTGGAAGGCATCGCAATTGTTCCCAGAGATGAGAGGTGTATTGGGCAATACTATTTGCTACTTCACGTTACATCCAACACCCTAGCTGCAAAGCAGCTACTTTGCAGTTAGCCTATGCCGCAATGATTTGGCTGCTCTCCCCAAACCTCTTTTTCAAAGGAGAAAATTTCGTCAAAGCCTCTTATTTAAGGGGGGGTGGGGGATATCCAATAACGACTTTGCGTAGTTTATGGCGGATTGGGGAGTATCTGCACGGCGCGAGCCGAAAAAGCGCCAAATCAGCGCCAAATCAGCGTTCTGCATCCCTAAAACCCGATGCGATCGCCTCTAGAAAGTAAAGTTGCAGGGCGATCGCGGTGAAAGGCTATTAAACTCCTATTCTCAACAGCGAGCCTTTATTAAAAATTCATGAAGCCTGCGTATAATTTTTTACGATTTAGCATTAACCGAGTCATATAAATTCAGTCTGAGGGCTGATTTCGGCTTCCGATTTTGATTCAAATTAGCGATTTTAATATATTGTTTCAATAAAGATTATCGAAAGGTACTGGTAATCTATTCAAAAAATATGCCAGACTTTGCACAGAAATATGTACAACAAAATTTTGATTTTTAAAAGTATACAAAGACACAAGGAGCTTTGTAGGTTTTATTGAAACAACAGTGATATTGGCACGTCAGAGAATATACGGTTATCAACATTTAACTGTATAGGCACGAAGTTGTAAAAAGTTATATCCAGAGCGGCTTTGACGAACGGTTGAGACAAAACCTTCAAAATTCATCTGTAGCGATTGATTCTATCTGAGAGTAACCGAAATCCTCATTAGTCATCCTTGCCGGTGCTTGGACTTGCGATCGCCACGAAATCCTCAAGATTCCCTCAATCCGAACGGGCAACCTATACAGTCAATATTCACTTTTTTAGAAAAAAGTTTTATGAGTGCCTTGAGTTTTATGAAAAAACTATCTATGACTGCTGCTGGAGTAGCCTGTTTCTCCGTGGGAGGGATGTGCGCGAATGCACCCCCCCTCAAAGCGGCAATTCTCGCAGTGGATGATTCAGCGTCATGGGCAACAGGGTCAAATGCCCTATCTAAGCTGGGTTTCAATATGGTTCAGGTAGAAAATAGTTCCCTACCAGAGTTTTCGATTCTCTCGACTCTCTCCTCGCCCTTGGGCGATTTGACCTTCAGCCCCCAGGTTCAGAAAATAAATATTAATTCCGGTTGGACAACCTGGAGTCATGGCTACACCGGGGAGGTATATTTTAGCGGCTGGAATGTCTTAACCACGACGATTACACTGCCTGGCGGTATTAGTGCATTTGATTTATATGTGGAGCCAAACCTCTTTGGCTTATTCGACATCGCCGTAACGGGTATGAATGGTACCTCGACAACCCTATTGCAGAAAGTCAGTGGTTTGTCAGGTGCTAAGTATTTTGGGTTCTACGCCACTGAGGGAGATTTGCTTTCCACCATCAAAATTACTGATCTCTCGAACGGTGCTGCTCATGGGTTTGGCATGGCTGAGTTTCGTCTGGCATCCCGTACAGTTGCGGCTGTTCCTGAATCCTCTTTTGGCTTGAGTATATTAGCGTTTGGTGCGTTAGGTTCCGTTTCGTGGCTATTGCGGAAACAACAGTAAAACAAAGTTTAGGAAAACAGGCCCAAGTGAATCTAAAACCAATATTGAGAACTGCTGTGTCTTCCATCCGGAGGCACGGCAGTTTTTTTGAGAAGGGATGTTGAATTCGAGTGTCCCTACCAGAGCGATCGCTTCTTCTGCGTGTATGAACCAGGTGCGAACTGACTCTTTCAGCGCAACGCTCTGGTGTACACTATCGTCAGCAACGTGCGCTCTTCAACATAAAACCTTTCCTTAAACTTCACACAGCCTCAGCATCTTTTTCTACGTTTGAGTACAGCTGAAAACCTTGTACAGTCTGCCAAGCTTGCACATTCACACTGGTATTCAGTCAGAAGTTACCTATCTAAAGATATATATTTTTGGTGAAGATTAGGGAAAAGCACTGGAGTAGTTAGCGGGACTTAAACAGATTTCAAGCCCAAATAAAACCCAAAGCAGCTTTATAGGCTGAGAATACATCTCGATTAGCGTTCACCCACTCCATAAAACGGAAAGACATCGCTGTCCGAAA
>NZ_JAMPKA010000017.1:0-161017 GCF_039961855.1 Trichocoleus sp. Lan
AGCTTCTCACTTCTGGAAATAGGGATTGATACCATTGGCAGTAATCATCCACAAATTTCACGGTGGCTTGGGCTGGACGTGGTTCTGTCATAGGTAAATTCTGGCTTTGAACCCGTTTTAGCCTATTATCCTCTCCCTAAAGTGACAAAAGAGCGATAGGGTGTAAGATTGGCAATGCCAGCCCTACTCATAAAGCTGTGAGGTTTTCTCATGCTGGCGATCGCTCTTACTTTGGTAGTCCAAACCTAACTCTAGCCGAGGTTGTTGCTGGAAGTGTAATACCCTGGTTGCCGAGAGGGGGCGTATCCTTGAGTGACTATCCAAAGCTGAGTGCTTGGTGCGATCGCCTAATCGCACGAGAGACGTGGCAAGCGACTGAGGCTACACCAGAGCTAATGGAAGCGTTCAAGTCTCGCATGGCAGAGCGAATGGCACAGTAGAATGCAGTTTGAAAATTAAGGTAAACTGTTCAAAATCATCTCCTGCGATCGCCAAAAAGACAGAATGCGTGTTCTATTCATTTAAAGCTGGGGTTCCCAGAAACTCTCGCACTACCTTCAGGTAAGCTTCCGGTGCCTCTAGCATGGGGAAGTGAGCGGTATCGGGAATCTCAACATACTCGACTTTCTCACTTAATCCTGCTGCTTGTCGCCCCATTGCTGCGGGAATGATAATGTCGTATTCGCCAGCAACTAAAAGTGTTGGAACGGTAAGCTTGACGAACTCATTAGGCATCACTTCAGAAGCTTTTTCGCTAACTGAGGTAATCATGGTGCCTACAGCAGCTTGGTAATCTGCCATGAGAAAGTCATCTAAGAAAGCACGACTGATAGCACCGGGTAGCGGGCGATGCAAGAATCGCGCCATAAACATTCGGTCAACAAACGGAAGTTGATACAGCCAACGGGGACGGAATTTGACGACGTAACCGCCAAATTTATGAAAGGCTTTAAATGATTTTTCGTCGTATTCAAAAACGCCGCTACAGGTTAAGATTGCCTTAAATACTCGTTCTGGGTAGCTGTTTAGAAAAAAGACCCCGACAGATGCGCCCATAGAATGAGCATTGATGTATACGCGCTCCAGTTCTAAGGCATCTAATAAGCCTGCTAGGTCATCTGCGTATTCTTCCATTTCGTAAGTAAACTCTTCCGCTGTCGCAGGTTCGTCTGCTAGTGGAGACGAGATTTCTTCTGCTAAGGCGCTACCGTTTCCCACAGGCGAAAGTTTACGCGATCGCCCGAATCCTCGCATATCGTACAGCAAGCAGTCAAACGTATCTGAAAGGGCCTTTGCGGGGCTTTCCCAGTATCGAGAAGATCCCCCCCATCCATGCACGAAGACCATCACCGGCTTGTTTTTACCTTCCTCGCTGGGTGTCTTAATCCACTCGTAATAATGGGCGATGCCGCGAACTTGAATATGAGCCATGTTGAAATTTTTGAGTTTTGAGTGATGCTTATTATGTAAAAAACCCGTCTTCGAGAAAGAAAACGGGTTTCTATATTATTTTCAGCTTTTTTGTCCCTAGGGCGAATACAAGCTTTAGGCAGATTCGGGCTTTGGCATCGAGGAGGGATGTACGATGAGTTCGGCAGTCGATCGCTTCTCGACCATCTCCCGCGTAATCATGCAGCGAGTCACATCCTTGCGGGACGGCAACTCATACATCACATCCAGCATCAGTTCTTCAACAATGCCGCGCAGTGCCCGTGCGCCTGTTTTCCGCCGATACGCTTCTTGGGCGATCGCTCGCAGCGCATCCGGCTTAAACTCCAGTTGCACGTTATCCATCTTCAGCAGCTTCTGATACTGCTTCGCCAAAGCATTCCGAGGCTCTGTCAGAATTGCCATCAGCGCCTCTTCATCCAGCGGATCGACGACCGCCACCACGGGCACCCGACCGATAAACTCTGGGATCATCCCAAACTTCACCAAGTCGTCCGGCTCCAGGTTCCGCACAATATCTGCTGTCCGCTTTTCTCGCGGTTGCCCTTCGCCACCTTGGACAAAGCCTATTGACTTTTTCCCAGTTCTCTGCTCTACTACTTTTTCCAGACCGACAAAAGCACCACCACAAATAAACATGATGTTGCTGGTGTCAATCTGGATGCAGTCCTGGTAGGGATGCTTGCGTCCACCCTGCGGCGGCACATTCGCAATCGTCCCTTCCAACATCTTCAGCAAAGCTTGCTGAACGCCCTCACCGGAAACATCCCGCGTAATTGAGGGGTTCTCGCTCTTTCGGGCAATCTTATCAATTTCATCTATGTAAATAATCCCCCGCTGGGCTTCCTCAACGTCGAGGTCTGCCACCTGTAGCAGTCGCAGTAGGATATTTTCTACATCTTCCCCCACATACCCCGCTTCTGTAAGCGTGGTAGCATCTGCTACTGCAAAGGGCACATCCAGAATACTCGCCAGCGTTTGCGCCAGCAGAGTTTTCCCGCATCCCGTCGGGCCAATCAGAAGAATGTTAGATTTTTGCAGCTCTACTTGATCTTCCTGCCCACCTTTGCCACTACCTTTAGACTGGATAAAACTCAGGCGCTTGTAGTGGTTGTAGACCGCTACAGAAAGCACTTTTTTGGCTTCATCCTGACCAATGACGTGTTCATCGAGATACTTTTTCAGTTCTCTCGGTTTGGGAATTTGACTTAAAGAAATATTCCCCGAACGGGTTCGACGCTTCTGGGGAGGTTCGGCGCGAGGTACTGGTTGAGGTGCGGGTGCCCCAGAGTCCAGCAACTCCTCATCTAAAATTTCATTACATAGGTCAACGCATTCATCACAGATGTAGACTCCCGGCCCTGCAATTAACTTGCGTACCTGTTCTTGAGACTTGCCGCAAAATGAGCATTTTAGATGGGAGTCGTACTTAGACATACTTGCCTCTTACCTGAGTGAAGTAACAGTTGCTTCCGAGTGGGGAAGGTTCTGTCTGGAGATGACCTGATCGATCAAACCGTAATCTTTTGCTTCAGCAGATGACATGAAGAAGTCGCGTTCGGTATCTGCCGAAATTTTATCAAACGGCTGACCAGTATTTTGAGCTAGTAGCTCGTTCAGCTTTTGCTTATGATATAGAATTTCTCTTGCTTGAATTTCTATATCAACCGCTTGTCCCTGAGCGCCTCCCAGGGGCTGGTGAATCATAATCCTGGAACTGGGCAAAGCCATACGCTTACCCTGCGCTCCACCTGCTAGCAAAAACGCACCCATACTGGCTGCTAAACCATAGCATATGGTAGCAACATCAGGGCGTATTTGTTGCATCGTGTCATAGATCGCCATCCCAGCTGTCACTGAGCCACCGGGGGAGTTGATGTATAGCTGAATATCTTTTTCTGGGTCTTCGGCGTCTAAAAAGAGCATCTGAGCCACAATCGAGTCAGCCACATTATCATCAACCGGCGTTCCCAAGAAAACGATGCGCTCTCGCAATAGCCGCGAGTAGATATCAAACGCCCGTTCCCCCATTCCGGACTGTTCCACCACCATAGGGACGACGTTGCTGGGGAGTTGCGAGTAAATATTACTCTTCCTCAGGTTTGTGATTTCGTAATTCCGGGACAGAGATAAATCCATAACGAGCGAAACTTATATTTAAACGCTGCACTATCAGGTGAACTGGCGAGTGGCTTGTCACCACATACTTCCGTTATATCCGAATCCGCTGTATTTGACCATTCAGGACTGCGTGTGCAGATGTTGGGGCAATTTTTAAATTGCCCCGACACAAGGTTTATTCAACCTCAGACACCTCAGCTTCTAGTACGGATTCAGTAGCGGTTGCTTCTACTTCCGAATCTTCCGCTTGTGCCGCTTCTATTGCTTCTGGAGTGTTTGTTTCAGCCTGTTGCTCCGTCTCCTCAGGTGCGAGAGAGCCTTGGGGAACCAGTTCAATCGTGGCGTGTTCTTCCAGCCACTTAATCGCCTTTTCTTTGAGCAAATCGCCTTCGACAATGGTACGCAACCGTTCTAGGTCGATCTCTTGATCGGGGAACTGCTGGAGTAGCTCATTGACTCTGTCTGTCACCTCTTGCGGCTCGGTTTTGAGGGATTCACGCTGAGCAATCTCCTCAAGTGCCAGAGTTTGTTTGATCCGCTCGATGGCTTCCGGACGCGATCGCACGCCCATTTGTTTTACCATGTCGGGAGTAAACACTTTCTTGACATCCATCCCCATCTGCCCCATCTGGATGATGGTTTGACGAAGCATGGTTTCAACTTCCCGCTGAATCAGGGTTTCCGGCAGGTCAATTTCAACTCTTTTCAAAAGTTCCTTGACAAGCGCTTGCTCTTTATTGGCTGACATTTCTTGATCGGCCTTCTCTCGGAATTTCTTCTCTAAGTCAGCTTGCAATTCAGCCAGGGTTTCAAACTCGCTGACTTCTTGGGCAAAGTCATCATCCACCGCCGGTAACTCTTTTTCCTTGAGGTCTTTGAGCGTGATGGTAAACATCGCTGTGCGACCGGCTAAATCTTGGCGATAATCTTCCGGAAACTTTACTTCTACTTCTTTGCTGTCTCCGGGATTCATTCCCACAATCCCATCGATAAATTCCCTCAAGAACCGCCCTTCTAACAGCTCTATTTGAGCGTCTTCTGCCTGACCCCCACTAATTTCTTCCTGTGCTTCATCTTCTTGTTCGCTGACAAAGCGGCTGGTATAATCGACTACCGCCACATCTCCCATCTGTGCCGGACGACCTGCCACTGGAATTAACGTAGCTTGCTCGACGCGACGCTCTTCTAAAAACTTCTCTATCGCACTGGAGTCATAGGGGACTTCTTCGGCTGTGATAGAGAGGTTGTTGTAATCGCTTAGCTGCACCTGCGGTTGGACATCTACCGCAGCTAAGAAAGTGATAGGTTCTCCAGGTTTAAACTGGCTGACTAATTCCTCGAAGTCAGAACGCAGCTCATAGTTACCAAGCGCCTCAATTGCTTCTTGCTTGAGAGCCTGCTGGAGACCATCTTGAATCAGTTCTTCCAAAGCAGTTGCTTTAATTCGGGTCGTTCCCAGTTGCTGTAGCAGGATCTGGCGAGGCACCTTTCCTTTGCGAAACCCAGGAATATTGGCTGAGCGTGCGAGCTTTTGAATCACCTGCTCGTAGGCATTTTTTGACATATCGGCTGGAATTTCAATTTCCAAGCCAATCTTGCTGGCGGGAAGCTTTTCCTGGGTAACTTTCATCAGTTAACTTCTCTCAAAACTCAGAGCGACAAGGTTGATAACAATTCGAGAGGGCGGGTATTGCAGACGTTTTCGGACGGTCGGTTCAAGCCAAATGGATACAATTTCTGTCTCAACCCCGTGATATCCTAGTTTTGCAACAGTTGGAGCTTTGGTAAATAAAACCTTACCTATCCCTCTCGTTGACATATTTGATGATAGTACATTGACTAAGCCATCGCTCTGTTGCGAATTCAATTTAGCTTGTTCGGGACTGGAAACTTCGACGAAGTCGGTGCTAAGCTGTGTAAAATTTCTTTAGAGATATTCGTTATATAACAAGCAACAGTCAATAAAAAGCATCTTTCCGTACAAGCTCAAATTTCACGAAAAAAAATATTTAACTGTTTTGGCTCACTCTCATTAAAACTTTTGACACCTACTATGTATTCAAGAGGAGGAACCATCTTTGTCTGATTCCTATCGCGTTGCCATTCTGGGAGCAACGGGTGCGGTGGGTACGGAGTTGCTAGAACTCCTAGAATCCCGTAACTTTCCGGTTGCTGAGTTGAAACTCTTGGCATCTCCCCGTTCCGCCGGTCGAACTTTGCAATTTTTAGGCGAAGATTTGCCTGTAGAGGCAGTGGGCGATCGCTCGTTTGATAATGTGGATGTCGTGCTAGCTTCTGCCGGTGGGTCTACTTCTAAAGCTTGGGCATCGAAAGCAGTAGACGCTGGGGCAGTGGTGATTGATAACTCCAGCGCCTTTCGACTCGATCCTGGGGTGCCTCTCGTGGTTCCAGAGGTAAATCCAGAAGCAGCAGCAACTCATCAAGGAATCATTGCCAATCCCAACTGCACGACGATTTTGTTGGCAGTGGCGGTTTGGCCCCTGCATCAAGTGCAGCCAGTCAAACGCATTGTTGCCGCTACGTACCAATCGGCAAGCGGTGCGGGGGCGAGGGCAATGGAAGAAGTAAAAACCCACACTTCAGCAATTTTACGGGGAGAAGACCCGAAACCAGGCATTTTTCCTTACACCTTAGCGTTTAATTTGTTTCCCCATAATTCCCCCATGACCGATCTGGGTTATTGTGAGGAAGAGCTGAAAATGCTTAACGAGACGCGCAAAATTTTCGGTGCGCCCGATCTGCGAGTGACAGCAACCTGCGTGCGGGTTCCCGTACTCCGCGCCCATTCAGAAGCGATTAACCTAGAATTTGAGCAACCCTTCCCGGTAGCAAAGGCAAAGGAAGTGTTAGCGAATGCTCCTGGCGTTAAGTTGGTCGAAAACTGGCAGACCAATTATTTCCCGATGCCTATTGAAGCCAGCGGTCGGGATGAAGTGTTAGTGGGTCGGATTCGGCAAGATATTTCTCATCCCTGTGGGTTAGAACTGTGGCTGAGTGGAGACCAAATTCGCAAGGGAGCGGCTCTTAATGCCATCCAGATTGCCGAATTATTGGTAGAACGGCATCTACTGAAACCGACAACCCCAGCTTTTTCTAAATAGTTTTTTAAGCGATTTACAACAGTAGGGGGCACAGTCGTTGTGTACCCTTACCAACAAACAACCCATCACAAAACCAATCACGAAAACAGGGAGGAGTTCAAAGAGTGTGGTAAATTTTGGGCGCGTTCTCACCGCAATGGTGACGCCGTTTAAAGAAGATGGCAGTGTGAATTACGCTGTTGCAGAGCAACTGGCGGCTCATTTGGCTCAAAATGGCAGCGATGCCTTAGTAGTATGCGGCACGACGGGGGAATCTCCGACGCTGACTTGGGATGAGGAATACGAGTTATTTCAGGTAGTGCAGCGGGCGGTAGCTGGCAAAGCGAAGGTAATCGCAGGTACGGGGTCAAATTCAACCAAAGAAGCGATCGCAGCCACCGAAAAAGCCGCTAAACTAGGATTAGATGGATCTTTACAAGTTGTTCCCTACTACAACAAGCCCCCGCAAGAAGGGTTGTATCAGCACTTCCTCCGCGTCGCCCAATCCTGCCCAGACCTGCCCCTGATCCTCTACAACATACCCGGTCGCACCGGACAGAATCTCCAGCCAGAAACCGTGACTCGTTTAGCAGAGATTCCGAATATTGTGGCAATCAAGGAGGCCAGTGGCAACTTAGACCAAGCGAGTCAAATTCGACGCACCACCCCCGCAGAGTTTCAGATATACGCTGGGGATGATTCCCTAACGCTGCCTTTATTAGCCATTGGGGCTGCTGGAGTTATTAGCGTTGCCAGCCATCTGGTAGGGACTCAGCTCCAACAGATGATCCAAGCCTTTGAAAACGGTCAACCTCAGGTAGCAACCGAGATTCACCTGAAACTTTTTCCCTTATTTAAAGTTTTGTTTTGTTCAACCAATCCTATTCCGGTCAAAGCGGCTCTACAACTGCAAGGTTGGGATGTAGGGGCCACTCGTCCACCACTGTGCCATCTCTCAGAGTCAGATAGGCAAATGGTAGAGGCTGTAATGACTCAGATGGCTTTGATGTAAGGCGACGGTTTTTTGGAAAACTGAATACGTCCACAAAGGCAAGAGTAAAAAGGCAAGCGGCAAAAAAAGACAAAGTAAAAAGACCAAAGACACAACCTTCTCTTTTTACTTGGGGCTTTTTACGTGCCAAAGCTGCCCTATCTTATGCAAATTTTCAACGATTTTGTATTGATTGACATTGATTGACTTAATAGAAGGAAACAAATGACTAAGAACGAAGTATCTGCACCCATCCTGAATAAGAACGAATCATCCGCACCCATCCTAAATAAGAACGAATCATCTGCCCCCGCCCTGAAAGTGATTCCCCTGGGCGGGCTGCATGAAATTGGAAAGAATACTTGTGTTTTTGAATACAACGACGAAATTGTTCTATTAGATGCTGGATTGGCTTTCCCTAGCGATTCAATGCACGGCGTCAATATCGTCCTGCCCGATATGACTTATCTGCGAGAAAATCGCCACAAGATTAAGGGCATGATCGTCACCCACGGTCATGAAGACCACATTGGGGGAATTGCATATCACCTCAAACAATTTGATATTCCAGTCATCTATGGTCCCCGCCTTGCAATGGCGTTGCTAGAAGGCAAGTTAGAAGAAGCGGGCGTTTTAAACCGCACCACGCTCAAACGGGTAGGGCCCCGCGACATGGTGCGAATAGGCGCTTCCTTCTTCGTCGAATTTATTCGCAACACTCACTCCATCGCGGATAGCTTCACCGTCGCTATCCATACTCCAGCTGGCGTCGTCATCCATACGGGTGACTTTAAGATTGACCACACACCCGTAGATGGGGAGTTTTTTGATTTACAGAGGCTGGCTGAATACGGCGAAAAAGGCGTTTTATGCCTGATTAGCGATTCTACAAACTCGGAAGTACCAGGGTTCACCCCTTCTGAGCGCTCAGTGTATCCCAATCTCGAGCGCTTTATCAGTCAAGCAAAGGGACGGGTGCTATTGACGACTTTCGCTTCGTCTGTACACCGGATCAATATGGTTTTGGAAATCGCCCAAAAACAGGGACGGGTGGTATCCGTTGTGGGTCGTTCGATGCTGAATGTGATTGCCCAAGCACGCAATTTGGGTTATATCAAGTGTTCGGACAATTTATTTCAACCTTTGCAGTCGATTCATCAGCTGCCTGAAGACAAAGTGCTCGTTCTAACTACAGGTTCGCAGGGGGAGCCAATGTCAGCAATGACGCGGATTGCCAACGGCGAACACCGACAAATTAAAGTCCGTAAGGGTGATACGGTGATCTTCTCGGCAAACCCGATTCCGGGAAATACCGTTGCAGTGGTTAACACCATTGATAAGCTGATGATGCAAGGTGCGAATGTCATCTATGGTCGTGATAAGGGGATTCACGTTTCCGGTCACGGCTGTCAGGAAGACCAAAAGCTAATGATTGCTTTGACTCGTCCGAAATTCTTCTTGCCAGTTCACGGCGAGCATCGGATGTTGATTCAGCACTCCAAGACTGCCCAGAGCATGAGCATCCCTGCGGAAAATATGGTAATTATTGACAATGGGGATGTCGTGGAGGTGTCGGAAGATGGCATCCGCGTCAAAGGTAAAGTTCCTTCTGGCATTGAGCTGGTAGATAATTCTGGCGTGGTGAAAGCCAATGTGCTGAAGGAACGGCAGCAGTTGGCTGAGGACGGAATTGTCACGATTGCAGCGGCAGTGAACTGGGAAGGCAAACTGAGTGCTAAGCCGGAAGTTCACCTGCGCGGTGTTGTGACATCAATGGAACGCGATCGCCTACAGGGAATTGTCCGCGAAACCCTAGAATCTCTTTTGAGCGATCGCTGGTCAGAATTCGCCCGCACCTTGGATGATGAACTTTTAGAAGTTGACTGGATAGGGCTGCAAACTCAAATGGAGTCTGCCCTCCAGCGATTGATCCGCCGCGAATTCCAGTCTTCTCGCCCGTTGCTCGTCTTCTTACTGCAAACTCCGGAAGAAGAGCCACCTGCGAAGGCTGCGGGAAGACGCCGCCGCCGTTCGACTGCGAAGGTCGCATCCTAATCAGGCAGATAGGGAGCTTGAGGATCGTTAATGTAGGGCGAGCGCGCAAAGCTTCCCTAACGCTAGAACAGATAACAGTGCAAAATTGGAGTTGGGAATAAAATTCCCTCAGAACTGGCGATCCTTTCTGGATCGCCAGTTTGAATTTGTGCGCTTAGTGATGGTGCAAAATATCAGCTTCTCGACTCGGTTCTGGTTTTTTAGTCAGTTTAGACTTTCCACCGGGTTTTTTCCCACCACCTTTTAAGCGATCGCGTGCCGTCACAATTACGATATACAGAACTGGCACAATGAATAAACTTAAGACAGTGGAGACAATGGTACCGCCTGCGATCGCAGTTCCTAGAGAACGTCGGCTGGCGGCTCCTGCTCCTTCGGGATTTACCAGAGGAGCAATACCCAAGACAAAGGCGAAAGTAGTCATCAGAATTGGTCGCAAACGCTCTTGGGAAGCTTCAACCACCGCCTTGGTTGCTGACATTCCGCTTTCTCGGAGTTGGTTGGCAAATTCTACAATTAAAATTGCATTTTTACTCGCTAAACCAATCAACATTACTAGACCAATTTGGCAATAAACATCATTAGACAACCCGCGCATCGATTGAGCTAACAATGCCCCTAAAATTGCCAGCGGAACTGAAAGCAGAATAATGAAGGGGTCAACATAATTTTCATACTGAGCAGCCAGCACCAAGAACACAAAAATAAGTCCCAAACCAAAAATTATTGGTGCTTGACCGCCAGACTCAATTTCTTCTAGTGAAGTCCCCGACCATTCATAACCTAAGCCAGCTGGTAAAACCTCTTTGGATACCTGCTCCATTGTCTTAATTGCTTGTCCTGAGCTATAGCCAGGAGCAGCAGAACCAGTGATTTCAATGGAGCGATATAGATTGTAGTGATTAATAGTTTGCGCTCCAGTCGTTGGAGTAACTTTTACCAAATTGCTCAAAGGAATCATCTGATTTTGTTGGGAGCGGACGTACAGATTACCAATATTTTCCGGGTTAGAGCGAAACTGTTTGTCTGCTTGCACGTACACCCGATAATTTCTTTGCTGTAAATTGAAATCATTTACATATTGCGAACCCAAGAATGTTTGCAGTGTATTAAAAATATCGTCTACCGAAACTTGCAACGCCTTAGCTTTGTTGCGGTCAACTTCGATTAGTAGCTGTGGCGTATTTGCAGCAAAAGTGCTAAATACTTGTTGCAATCCAGGTGTCTGGTTAGCACGACCTAATAGTTGACCCATTGACTGAACCAAAGACTCTAGGGGACTATTACCGCGTTGGTCTTGCAACTGATATTGGAAGCCGCCAAAACTGCCCAAACCTTGAATTGATGGAGGATTAACGGGGAAGACTCTTGCTTCGGTGATACCTGATAGCGTACCAAATAAACTGCCAATAATCGCTTGCACTGACTGCTCTTTTTTATGGCGTTCTTCCCAAGGTTTGAGAGTAGTAAATATAATCCCATTGTTAGAAGTATTACCGCTAAAACTAAAGCCACCTACTACGAAAGTTCCGACTACTTCAGGGTTTTTAAGAATTTCTTTTTCTACCTTGTCCATAACTTCGCCTGTATATTGCAGGGAAACGCCTTCTGGCCCTTGGACAAGCGTGATGAAATAACCCTGATCTTCTTCGGGAAGAAACGCTGTAGGTACGCTCAGATAAAGCCAAGCAGTTATTCCCAAAGAAACGATAAACAACCCGACGACAAAGCCTCGAAAGCGTGTCAGGAAGTTAAGCGATCGCTTGTATCCTCGCCGCGTCCAGTCGATGGCTCCATTAATTCGGTCAAAAATCCAGCCAAGCCATCCTCCAGGCTTTTGTCCCTGACGCAATAACAAAGCTGAAAGAGATGGAGTCAGTGTAATAGCAATAAAGGTAGAAATAGCAACTGAAAAAGCAATTGTTAAGGCAAATTGCTTGTACAGCGCTCCCGTTGTTCCGGGAAAAAATGCAACTGGAACAAACACCGCCATTAGCACCAGTGAAGTTGCAATTAAGGCGCTAAAAAGTTCCCGCATCGCTTCACTTGCAGCTGCACGAGGAGTCATCCCCTTTTGCTGTATCAAGCGATCGATATCCTCAACTACAACGATCGCATCATCAACCACCAAGCCAGTAGCTAATGTAATACCAAACAGAGACAAGCTATTAATCGAAAACCCGAATACCTTAATAAAAGCAAAAGTTCCTATCAAGGAAATGGGAATTGTCACCGCTGGAATCAGAGTTGTTCGCCAATCTTGCAAGAAGACAAAGATAACCAAGACGACCAAAACAATCGCTTCAAATAGTGTTTTAACTACTTCTTTGAGCGATTGTTCAACATACAAAGTTGTGTCAAACGCCACCCGATATTGCAAACCAGGCGGAAAGCGAGTAGCCAGTTTTGCCATTTCTGCTTTCACTGCTCTAGCAACATCCAAAGCATTACTACCGGGAAGCTGAAAGATACCCAAACCTACAGCATCATTGCCTCGAAATCGCAGAAAAGAGCTGTAATTTTCCGCTCCTAATTCTGCTCTCCCCACATCCTTAAGTTTGACAAGCGTGCCGTCAGTATCCGTTTTTAAGACAATTTCCTCAAATTCAGAAGCTTCTGTCAGCCGGCTGACTGCACGCAGGTCAATTTGATACATTTG
The DNA here is from genome assembly GCF_039961855.1 of Trichocoleus sp. Lan. Taxonomy (NCBI): domain Bacteria; kingdom Bacillati; phylum Cyanobacteriota; class Cyanophyceae; order Leptolyngbyales; family Trichocoleusaceae; genus Trichocoleus; species Trichocoleus sp. Lan. The sequence continues at coordinate 12,377 of NZ_JAMPKA010000017.1, forward strand.
CCCTTCTGGAGCAGGTTCCTGACCGATTCGCCCAGCACCGACTTGTAAGTTCTGTTCTTGGAGTGCGTTGACTACATCTTGAGCCGTTAAACTACGACTAGCAAGCCGATTCGGGTCTAGCCATAAACGCATAGAATATCGGCGTTCGCCGAAAATTTGCACGTCACCAACGCCCTTTAATCTTTTCAGAGAATCTGTTAAATAGAGGTCTGCGTAATTGCTTAAAAATATGTTGTCGTACTCTTTATTTTCGGCGTACAAACCAATTGCTAAGAGGATGTTGCTGGACTGTTTTGTTACCGTGACCCCAGTTTGTTGTACGGCTTGTGGTAGCTGCGGTTGGGCGACGGAAACTCTATTTTGAATATCGACTGCGGCGATATCTTTGTTCCGGGATGAGTCAAAGGTAGCTGTAATTGTACTGGTGCCATCGTTACTGCTGCTCGAACTCAGATATTTTAATCCCTCGACTCCATTAATTTGCCTTTCTAAAATGTTGGTCACAGCGTTTTCTACGACTTCAGCACTAGCTCCGCTGTAGTTAGCCGTAACGTTGATTTGAGTCGGGCTAATTTCTGGAAACTGGGCGATAGGTAGAGTGGGAATACTAATTCCTCCCACTAGCAAAATAACTATGGCGCAGACTGTAGCAAAGACTGGTCGCTTAATGAAGAAATCGGCAAACATATTGTTGGTAATTGGTAATTGGTAATTAGTGGGTATTAAGTATTAGATATTAGAGATTTGTGGAGAAGATTCTCCATTATCCTACCCATTACCTATTACCCATTACTGATTACTTAGACTCAGGAAGAATGGGAGCGCCATCCGACAAATTTTGAAGGCCTGAGATGATAACTTTTTCTCCTGGTTCTAATCCTTCTAGCACTTGATAGTTATTTTTCTGGATCTGACCCAATTTCACGGGCTTTTGCTTAGCCACAAGTTTGGGTTGTCCTGATTGTTCTGGTTGTCCTGGTTGAGGTTGTTGTGTTTGCGCCACAAAAACAAAAGTTGCTCCACCCAAGCGAGAAATAGCGCTAGTTGGGATTAAAACTCCCGGCCGTTCTTGCCAAATCAGATTAGCTTTGATAAATTGTCCATCCCGCAGTTGTCCTTGTGAATTGTCAAAGCTAGCTTTTGCTTGGATGCTTTGAGAATTGCTCGTTACTCTAGGCGAAATGAAGCTAATTTGACCTGTACCTAGCACCTTTCCTTGAGAATCCTTCCCTTCAACTCTCTGCCCCAAGCGTAAATCTGGCCCTCGTTCTAGCGGGATAGATAACCGCAGGTCTAGCGCTTGGTTTTGAGTAACCGTGGCAATCGTATCGCCACTCTTAACGTAGTCCCCTAACTTGACTGGGATAAGTCCGACAACGCCAGCGATGGGGGCGATAATTGTGGCATCTTTCAGTTCTTCATTGGAAAGATTGGCGTTGGCTTCAGCTTGCCGTACCCCTGCTTGCGCTTCGGAAAGGCTGGCTTGAGCTGCCTGAATGCCTTGGTTGCTAGCATTTAAGGCGGCTTGGGCGGCGCGGATATCGCGGGTAACTTGGTCTAGTTGCGCTCTGGGCAACGCGCCTTGCTGTACGAGGGTAGAAGTGCGGCGGAGGTTTTCCTGTTGTAGTTCCACTTCAGCGACACGAGAAGCCCGTTCTGCTTCTAAGGCTTTAATTTGCGAGGCGGCATTGGCACGGGTGGCGCGGGCGGCGTTAACAGCCTGGAGGACGCCAGCTAATTCTGCTTGTCTCTTTTCGCGGCTGAGTTGGACTAAGGGCTTCCCAGCCGGAACGCGATCGCCTTCAGCAACAAAAATCTGACTGACTCGTCCGTCAATTTCAGGCTTTAATACCACTGAACGTTGCGCTTCTAAAGCGCCGACAAACTCGGAACTTTCCTGAATTGTCGCTGTCTCTATCGTTGATAGCTTGACAGGAACTCCTTGAGGTTGACCCGCCGCCGCCGCAGTCGCATTCGGTGCATCATTAGCACGGCTATGCCACCACCGCCAACCAAAACCTGCACCGACAATTAAAAGGATAATTCCCAGCGCCACAGACCAACGCTGTCTTTTTCTTGGTTGATACGCAGACTCATCGCTTTCAAGAGCCTGACGATCGTCTGCGATCGCAGACGGTTCTGCGTCAATTGGAACTGGAGACGGGGAATCAGGATCGGGCATTGTCGTTTCCTCTCCTTTTACTTAAGTTTGATAGCAAACCGCTCTACGCTTACAAAGCGGTACTTAAACGACTTTTAACAACGTCGCGATTGGCTTATATAGTTTTCTTAATCGGCTTGCGCTCATCGCCACCCCACCTCAGCCGGATGATTGCGAAAGAGAGACAGCAGATAACATCTACATATATTAAAATCAAATGCAACTATTAATTGTATCAGATTGATATAAATGCTGGAATTAGCTACTTTAGGTTTACTACAACGCGAACCGCTACATGGCTACCGCCTAAAACAGCAACTAGAGCTGTTCATGAGTGGTTGTATCAGCGTCAACTATGGAGCTATTTATCCGCTCTTGAAGCGCCTGGAAGAACGGGGTGCAATATCAGTGCTGGTAGAGGAGGAAGGAGAAGCGGGTTCGATTCGCAAGATTTACAGCATTACGGATCGAGGGCGCGAGCGATGGATGCACAAAATGATGGAATATCCCCATGAAAGCTGGGTGAATGCTCGCTCTCGCTTCACGATCAAGTTTTTCTTTTTTGGTCACTTAGAACCTGCCAAACGGATTAAGTTGCTGGAGCATCGCTTGATGGTTTGTCGGCTGCGCCTGGAAAGCCAAGAAAGAGAATCGCTGCCAGCAGAACCTTACCAGGCAGAAGTTTGGCACAGATGTAAAGCAGTGATTCAAAGCGAAATCGAATGGTTGAACGAACGACTGGCGTCTGAACGAAGCGAACCCTCTCTGGGAAGTTCGGGGCAAAGCCACGTAGAGGCGGAAATCATCGCCACTTGAGAGACATCGAATACTGCAATCAAATAATGGCAAAGCCATGTCAAGGGAAATACAGGGGCTATCTGCTTTAGGGCTAAGGAAATCAATTATTTCTGGCAGAATGCACCAATATCAGGCTTAGGGTTCTGCATTTTCAGGTTCTTGCCCCAATTCACAAAAATTCGTTTGCCAAGCACATTCGCAACCCAGTATCCTTCTTAAGGTGCTTGAGCTAAAGAAAAGAAGTTTTTCTAACAGCGCAGACCAAATTCAAAAACTTATGCCAAATTCTAGTCATCCGTTTCACTGGGTAGGAACTGGTTTCATGGCTGTGGGTGCGAGTGCAGCGATCGCCATGAGCTGTGCAAAAGTCAGTGTTGCACAAGAAAAGCCTCCGCTTACTCAGCCAAATCCTACTTCCGCTGAAAGTAAGGGAACCCCGTCGGTTGCCCCTACCCCAGCGCTTCCCGCAATCTCTTCCCAGACGCTAAAGGAAGCCGTTAGCCGAGATGGAGCTAACCCTCCAGACTCAACGGGAGCCAAGACAAGTGTTTCCCAGTCGGCTCCAGCACAATCGCCACAAGCACCCGCCACGCTGGAAAGCCTACCCCCTGAATATCTCAACCCCAGCGCTAATCCCCTACAATTTCCGACCAGATCTGAGGAAGTGCAAATTCAAAACTTCCAACGAATTACCCTACAACAAGCTCTGGAGCTGGCACGGCGCAACAATCGGGATTTACAAGTGGCAATTCTTACCCTAGAGCGATCGCGGGCATCCGTGCGAGAATTTCGGGCGGCTGAGTTTCCAACAATCGGCGTAGAATCAAATTTTACTAGGTCAGATTCCCCGAATGCTGAGCTACAAAATCGGCGACAACAGTCATCGCCATTAAACCCATTCTTGGGGAATGACGACGATAATACTGTTTCGACATCCTTTGACACCGGCCTGCAAGTGAGTTACGAACTCTACACCTCCGGGCGGCGCGGGGCACGTATCCGGGCGGCAGAAGAACAGCTGCGATTCGATCAGTTAGAAGTAGAACGCCAGTCCGAGCAACTACGCCTGGATGTCAGCAATGCTTACTACGATCTGCAAGAAGCCGATTCCCAAACTGAGATTTCCCAAGCAGCAGTGACAGATGCCGCCAGGAGTCTCCGGGATGCTCAATTGCTAGAACAAGCTGGACTTGGAACGCGATTTGACGTACTGCGGGCGCAGGTGCAGCTGGCAAATGCCGTGCAGGATCTCACTCGCAGCCGGAGTCAGCAGAGCATTGCCCGCAGGCAATTAACGAGGCTGTTGAGTCTAGGGGAAACCGTTGAGGTGGCGGCAGCAGATGAAATTGAGGTCGCTGGTGAATGGAATCTAACACTAGAACAGAGTATTATCCTCGCCGTGAAAAATCGCGCCGAGCTAGAACAGCTCTTGGCTCGACGGAACATCAGCCAAGAGCAAAGGCGCATTGCCCTGGCGGCAACCAGACCGCAAGTCAACCTCGTTGCCAACTACAGCGTTTTAGGGGTATTAAATGACGATATCGGTCCAGCCGATGGTTTAACCCTGGGGGCGCAATTCCGATGGGATTTTTACGATGGGGGAGCCGCCAGAGCGAGAGCCAGTCAGGAAGAAACAAACATAGCGATCGCTGAAACTCAATTTGCCGACCAGCGCAACCAAATCCGCTTGGAGGTGGAACAAGCTTATTTCAACTTAAGGTCGAATGCTGAGAATATTCAAACTGCCTTTTTTGCCGTTACCCAGGCAGAAGAAAGCTTGCGTCTAGCAGAGTTACGATTTAGATCCGGCGTTGGCACCCAGACAGATGTCATTAGCGCTCAAACCGAGCTAACTCGTGCTAGAGTAAACCGTCTTACAGCGGTTCTGGATTACAATCGCTCTCTGGCAGCTCTCGAACGGGCGATCAGCAATCTCCCAGATAGTCAACTTTTCGATCAGCCCCAATAGGGTGATCAAAGTAAATCGATCCTACGGTGTCTCAAAACACCACTGGCATTTCAGTAGAGATGGGCTTTGCTAAATTTGTATAATTTCTTAAGATTTTTTAATAGAAGCGAGGTGAGTTAAAAGGCGGATGGCTAATATTACATTTGTCAATGAAAATCAAGAAGCGATCGCAGCGGATGGGGCTAACTTAAGAGAAAAAGCCCTCCAGAACGGCATTGATATCTATACCTTTAGGGGAAAGATGATGAACTGCGGGGGCTACGGTCAATGCGGTACCTGCATTGTGGAAATTGTGGAAGGTATGGAAAATCTTTCGCCTCGCACTGAGGTGGAAAATCGCAAACTGAAGAAAAAGCCAGAAACCTATCGCTTAGCTTGTCAAACTCTTGTAAATGGCCCAACAAGTGTGAAAACAAAGCCGCGATAAAAAATTGAAGGTTTATTAACGCAAAGATCGCAAGGATTTCGCAAAGTTACGCAAAGGCAATGATAAATTCTCTGCCGGACTCTGCGATTCCTTTGCATCCTCTGCGTTTAAGTTTTCTCGCTCTACTGCCTAAAACCATCCTCCTAGAGGCACTAGCTTGAAAAATTTTTGCTTGATCTTTTGATAAATTAGAATCTTCCCCGGTTGGATGTGAGCATACCCGGTCGTACCTAAAAAGTCGTACCTAAAAATAAGGGAACATCTTGAGATCGCATCGCATCGTTTCAGAACTTTACCCAACCGATGCACAGCAGCACCAGAAGCGCCGATGATTGGTCGTGCAATTCGGCAATTATGGGTCGGAAAACCAAGGAAATATCCCATTCTATTTGTGGTCGAACAAGATGTCGTAGCCGTTCTTCATGTTCGGCACAGTCGCCAAGCTTATTTGGGTGACGAGTCTGAGTAAGGTTGTTGCGTAAAATATGCGATCGCTTTTCTCTTTCCTTTAAGAATAAAGCGCGATCGCGAAGGGCCGACCTGTCGGTTCGCTTTTTATATTGGTGAGAGCGCGATCGCCTCAATGTCTGCTCCAGGAGAGCGATCGCGCTTGCATGGGAAAATGCGATCGCTATTTTGGCTTCTTGGGATCGCACTCTCCTCAAGACAGACACCGGATGATATGCTTAAGGGTGGTGCTTTAAAGTTAATTAGAGGCTGGGTTCAATGCAAGTTAACGATCTTGGTTTTGTCGCCAGCATCCTGTTTGTGCTGGTTCCCACAGTTTTCTTGTTGATTCTGTACATCCAAACTGCTAGCCGCGAAAGCAACAAGAATCCTTAATCATCTGTATCGAACAAAATCCCCCCGCTGTAGTACGGACAAGGCTCTTGCCATGTCCTTCTGGCGAGGGGAATTTTTTTATGGTTAGGCTTGGCTTAGGTTTGGCGTTTCTTAGGTAGTCGCTGTGCGTCCTAAGAGAACGGGACAATTTGCATAGACTCGCACGTAGTCGGATAGCGAGGTTCCCAGCAAGCGATCCAAATCTGGTAAACCTTTGGCAATCGAAGGACGGCGATCGGGAGAACCCAACATCAACAAATCAACATTTGATTCCTCTGCCAAACGACAGATTTCTGGGCCTGCCTTCCCATTTCCGGTGACACACTTATAAGAGATGCCTTGTTTTTTAGCGGCAGCGATCGCAGGAGCAAGTACAGGATCTTTTTCAGCGTTAGCGGCTTCTTCAAAACCTGTCCGAGCTTTGTTGACGTGAACCAGAACCAACTGCCCACCCTTTTTATCTCGCAACAGAAACAAAGCCAGATTTAAGCATTGTTGTGCCGATTCTGAGCCGTCCATTGCAACCATGATGCGGTTGATTTTCTTGACGTAAATATCGTCTTTCACCAACAACATTGGGCGGGAAGACAATTGGAAAACATATTGGCTGACCGAATTTTCTAAAATGGATTCCAGACGCTTCAGACCCCGCGAACCCATAATAATCAAATCAGCATTTATTTCTTCTGCTACCTGGCAAACCGTATCCTTCGGATCGCCCTGCCTCAGCATGGTGTTAACGTGATTTGGGTCTAGGTTCAGAGTCTGGATGGCTGTAGCGAGAATCCTGCCTCCCTCTTCCCACTTTGAAGTCATGGACTCAGTGGTAATTTGAGAAGGAACGACGTGCAAGATAGTGACTGCTGCCCGTTGGATCGAAGGCAGTTCTATCAAAGCCTTGAGCATCTCTTCAGAATGTCCAGTTCCAGAGTCTGCTAACAAAATTTTTTCAATCATCGAAATGCCTCTTTATCAGAAAAAATCGCTCTGTTTTTATTGCTTTCTGACCCAATGAATCGGGAAGTAGATGTTGATGAAAGTGTGATAACTGCTAACAACAGTAACCGATTTATCTGGGAAGTGAGTTTTTCATCATTCAGCATACTTCTGATAGTGCCGTTAATTTTTAACGATTTATGACACTGCTTTAATAAGCGCAAAAAATATTCATTAATTTTTGTAACCTAATTAATCGGAACACGTCAAAGGAGCATCTACACTCGCTGTATCTTAGAAAATTTGCTAGTCATCAAACTTCTGACGCTCTTTCCCTTTGACGCCCCACCACAAGATAGACATCAACCATTTGCTGTTTGCCCTTCAGTGGCAATGGTCCCCAAGATTCAACCAGAAACTGGTTATCAAGATGAACCAGGGTTTCCTTGCCGATCAGGACGCGGCAGTTGCTTGGTTGGCGGTGTTTCTCGCAACTTTCCAAGCGAGCGGCAGTATTAACGCTGTCCCCAATGACGCCATATTCTAGGCGGTCTTTGCCTCCTAAACTGCCAACGACGACGGGACCCGTAAAAATTCCAATTCGCATCTGGATGACTGGCAAGCCACGAGTTTTCCAGTTTTGGTTCAATTCCTCCAGAATTTCGCCGATTGCTAGAGCGCATTCTATCGAGCGCTGGGCATCAAGAGCGACTTCCTCCTTGTGGATGCGATCCATCGGCACGCCAAACACAGCCATGAAGCCATCCCCGGTAAACTTGTTGATAATGCCTTCATGGCCGATGATTTCGTGGGTGACGACATCCAGCATTTCATTTAACCATTCCAGCAAAGCTTCCGGAGGCATTTGTTCGGCAATGGTACTGAAATCTTTGATATCTGCAAACATCATGGTTGCGATTAGCTTAATTCCTGGTAATTTCCCAGATTTGATCAAGCGATCGCGTCCTTTCCAGAGAGCTTTGGCAACTTCCGGTGAAGTATTCTGTCCCAAAAGCTTCATGATAATTTGTTGCTGCTGCTGTGCATCATAAGAGCGGTAGGTGATAACTACCCCGCTGGTGAGGATAAATCCCAGTACGGGAGCCGACAGAGGCACCCATCCTTGCAGAGTAAACAGATAGAAGCAGGTGCCCAACAAAACCCCCAACCCAACGCCGCAGCCCAAAATTAAGACAACGGGATGCCGCAACCACCAAGCCGCGATCGCTCCCAGCAGCGTCCATCCGACAATCCATAACACCTCTATCCGTTCATCCCAGAACCAAAATAGGGGTCGCTCCCCCGTGGCAGCGTCAAGGAATTGGCTGACCATCTGGGCATGAACCAAGACACCGGGCATCTTGGCGATTGTCTTTTCGGCTGGGCTGTAGGGGGTTGAGAAAGTATCTTTGGCGCTGGGTGCCGTTGTGCCAATCAGCACAATCTTGTTTTTCACCCAATTCGGGTCAATCTGTCCCTTTAATACTTGGGTGAGCGTAACTTGCCGCGCCACGTTTGAGGATCGGTAACTTAGCAGAACTTGGTATCCCCGCGGATCGATGTTGTGATACCCGCCAGAGTTTTGTTGGAGCGGGACAAATACCGCTTTTGCCAGTTGAATATAATCGGGATTTTGTTGGCTGGACTCTGGTGTGATGCCTACACTTTCTAAGTAAGCGATCGCTAGCCGCAGGGAAAACGAGAAATAAGTGCTTGTATCATCCGAGACAAACAATAGATTGCGACGGACAACGCCATCCGGATCGAGCAGCAAATCGTTAAAACCAACTCGATCCTCTGGAAATCCCGGCGGCGGCGACACCAGTTCCAGCTCCGTATCGCCAAATTTTTTAATGGCAAAGATATTTTTTTCCCGGAGTTGCACCTTAAGTTCGGCATTTCCTGGCTGTTGCGGGATTTCCCGATACACATCTAAGCCAATTACTTGAGGCTGCAATGATTGCAACTTTGCCAATAGCTGCGCCATTGTCCGGTCGGATAAAGGCCATTGTTTCTGAGTGCGAATGTCGCCTTCTGTAATGCCCACAACTAAGAGCCGAGGGTCGGGACCTGGATCGGAATGTAACCGCACCAGTTGGTCTAAAGCGACGAGTTCTAGAGGTTGTAGACCGCCCAAATGACGCACTCCTAAAACGAACCCGCTCACAACAAGACTAGCGATCGCTACCACTCGCACACCCGTGAATTCCGACAACGCAATCTTGAGGCGATCGCTTAGATCCAATAGCGTGGATGTCTGGGACTTAAAAAAGCCTTTCATCATCGCCCTAGCCTTAGTGGAGCTAACATGGGGAGAAACAGAGGCAAAGACAGAGCCATAGCATTTTCTACTGTAGCTTTTGGGCTAATTTCGGGAATTGAAAACTGGTAAATTTACCGACTGCTGATTTGGCATTACCACATTATGGCACTTGGATAGTGACGGGCTACACCCCTCATTCTGGGTAAACAGTCAGGAATCATGGAAAAAGAAAAAATCGCTAATTTCTAGAAATAGGTTCGATCGAGAGAGGAAAGCGACTTACAAATATCGCCAACCCTATACAAGTCAATCTTTATAGACGACTTCTTTCCCACAACAAGATTACCGAATGCAGTTATTTCCACATTCTCCCTAGAAGCCTCTGAAGTTCCTATCCTGCCTAATTTGTACTCTCTTGAGAGGAAGGAATTAAGGGCTACCAACCACTGAATCATCCCGGCTTTGGACTGACAACACATCCAAAGTGGGAGGTTATCATAGGGTGAATGTTGATATTTCTTAAAAAAAGTTATCAATGCAGTTTTCCCCCTCTGGTATGTCCGAAATCAAGAACTCCGCGATCAAAAAGGTGTTCTTTGGTCATGAGCCGACTCCTGAGTTATGCGCCATTCTAACGGTCTATTTGGTGCAGGGAATCTTGGGTTTAGCGCGTCTAGCAGTCAGCTTTTTTCTCAAAGATGAACTGTCGCTAAGTCCGGCTCAAGTTTCGGCTTTGATGGGCATTGCTGCCATTCCTTGGGTGGTAAAGCCGTTATTTGGTTTTCTGTCAGATGGTCTACCGTTGTTTGGCTACCGGCGGCGACCCTATCTGATTTTATCTGGACTATTGGGAGCGATTTCCTGGTTTAGTCTGGCAACGATTGTGCATACAGCTTGGGCGGCGACAGTGGCGATCGCGCTTTCGTCCCTCTCGGTAGCGGTTAGCGATGTAATTGTAGACTCGCTGGTGGTAGAACGAGCCAGGGCAGAGTCTCAGAGTGATGCCGGTTCCCTGCAATCCCTCTCCTGGGGTGCCTCATCGCTGGGAGGCTTAGTAACTGCTTATTTTAGCGGTTTCCTTTTGCAACACTTCGGGAGCCATACTATTTTTGCCATTACCGCTGGTTTCCCCTTAATTGTGTCAGCGGTTGCTTGGTTAATTGCAGAAGAGCCAATTAGCGATCGCCCAGATGTCTCCACCGTTGCCAACCAGATCAAACAACTGGGAAAAGCGGTTAGCCAAAAATCAATCTGGCTACCAACCGCCTTTCTGTTCCTTTTGCAAGCCACACCGACCGCAGATAGCGCCTTTTTCTACTTCACTACCAACGAACTAGGGTTTGAGCCAGAATTTTTGGGACGGGTACGTCTCGTCACCAGTCTCGCCTCCCTGCTCGGAATTGCAATTTTTCAACGATTTCTCAAAGCCGTCCCCTTTCGTACCATTTTCACCTGGACAACGATCATCGCAGCGGCACTCGGAATGACCACGCTGCTGCTGGTGACTCATACCAACCGCTCTTTAGGCATCGACGATCGCTGGTTCAGCCTGGGAGACAGTCTGATTCTGACCGTTATGGGACAGATTGCCTATATGCCCTTGTTGGTACTCGCGGCGCGGCTATGTCCGCCTGGAGTAGAAGCAACCTTGTTTGCGCTGCTGATGTCGGTGACAAATATGGCAGGGTTATTGTCCCACGAACTGGGAGCCGTCCTCACCTATTGGCTGGGCATCACCGAAAGGAATTTTGACCATCTCTGGCAGTTGGTCGTGATTACGAATCTATCAACCCTTTTGCCGCTGCCACTGATTGGTTGGCTACCCGCAGGCAAACCGGAAACCGAGCCATCTGGCGAGATGCCAAGCTTGCAACCGTCATCAGCCATACATATTCAGTCAGCCCCCATTCAGCATCGGGAACGGTCTTTTGTTCCTGACTTTCTTCCAGAACTCATCCCCACAGTAGAAGAACCCGCCGACTAAAAGAGGAAGGATCGAGAGTAGGCAGTGCTGATTCCGCTTCCCGTTTCAGACTGGAAACGAAAATCAGAAAGCTGCTGCACTCACTAGGCGGATGCAATGAAATTGAAGATTTTCGTCGGTTGGGACGCCAGGAAACCCAACACCTGCATAGGGTAGCGATCGCCATCCCATCCGACAAATCATTCATCCGTGCGACTTAACGTGCAGCGGCGCTAACACGTCTGTCCTAGTTCACGATCGCGTTACGAGTTTTTCTAAGCCGAACCGCTTAATATGCAAATACCCACACCAGAACGCTTTCCGGTGCCCACAGAGGTGCCCGATCAACTTCCCTACCACATTAAAAAGTGGCAAAAGGGCTATGAATCTTTGCCGCAAGAATTCGATTATTGGATTGATGATATTGAAGGGGAGATTCCCGCAGAACTAGAAGGAACGCTGTTTCGGAATGGCCCCGGGTTGCTGGATGTCAAGGGTCAACGCATCCATCACCCATTTGATGGAGATGGCATGATTGCCAAGATCGCCTTTTCAGAAGGTCGCGCCCACTTTCGCAATCGCTTTGTCCGCACACAGGGCTATGTGGAAGAACAGAAAGCCGGTAAAATTCTCTATCGCGGCGTCTTTGGCACCCAGAAGCCCGGTGGTTGGCTAGCCAATGCTTTTGATGTGAAACTCAAAAATATTGCCAACACCAACGTCATTTACTGGGGGGGCAAACTCCTGGCGCTTTGGGAAGCTGCCGAACCTCATCTTTTAGACCCCAACACCTTGGAAACCCTGGGGAAAGAATATTTGGACGGGGTTTTGCAAAATGGTGACGCCTTTGCCGCCCATCCTCGCATTGATCCTAGATGCGATCGCCAGGCTGGTGCCCCTTGCCTGGTGAACTTTGCCATTAAACCGGGTCTTTCCAGCACCATCATCATCTATGAATTAGACGCGGCTGGCAAAGTTGTGCAGCAGAACTCTCACAGCGTTCCTGGCTTCGCCTTCATTCACGATTTTGCGATTACGCCCAATTACTGCATCTTCTTCCAAAATCCGGTTTCCTTCAACCCGGTGCCTTTCCTGCTGGGATTTCGCGGTGCGGGTGAGTGTGTCAAGTTCCAGGCGGAGCAACTCACCCGGATTGTGGTGATTCCCCGCAACCCCCAACCAGGGGAAAAAATGCAAATTTTTGAAACTCAGTCGGGTTTTGTCTTCCACCATGCCAATGCCTTTGAGCAAGGGGACGAAATTTGTATTGACTCAATTTGCTATGAGTCTTTTCCAGAAGTTGAGCCGGAATCAGACTATCGGGAGGTAGACTTTCAGGCACTATCCCCCGGACAAATGTGGCGGTTCCAGTTTAATTTAAAGGATAAAGATAAAACGGTACGGCGGAGGCTTTTAGAAAGCCGTTGCTGCGAGTTTCCCTTCGTTCATCCCGAACGAGTCGGACGCCCTTATCAGTATCTATATCTGGGTGCAGCTCATGCTGCCGAGGGCAATGCGCCTCTCCAAGCTATCCTCAAGGTGGATTTAGAATCAGATTGTCGCCAACTCTGGAGTGCAGCACCCCAAGGCTATGTTAGCGAACCGATCTTTGTCCCTCGTCCGGGTGCTACCCGTGAAGATGAGGGTTGGGTGCTGACGTTAGTTTACGACTCTTCTCACCACCGCTCTGATGTCGTTATTTTAGATGCCGCCCACGTCGATCGAGGCCCGGTGGCGCGATTGCACTTGAAGCATCATATCCCTTATGGGTTGCATGGCAACTTTACGTCCCACTGCTTTGCGCCCAGCCACTAGATATCTAGTCAGCCAATTTTGGATTTTAAAGCGGTTATGGAGGAGCGATCGCTGCTCTAAAAGCTAAAATTGGCTGACCGTTGTACTATAAATCTTTGCAAACCTAGTAATCTCCACCTTCTCTTTTGCATCAAGATAGGATACCTTTGGCTGAAGTATCCCAAGCGGAGCTGGGATGAAATTCAGCATCGTTATTACGACTTATAATCGCCTTTCCTTGCTAAAACGGGCAATTGACACTTCTCTTGCCCAAACATTCCCCTGTGAAGTCATTGTTGCGGATGACTGCTCCTCGGATGGCACCCAAGCCTATGTAAGCGGTTTAGTGGCAGCGCTTCGTGCCAAAGGTGACGAACGCCTCGTTTATCACCGCAATCAGATTAACCTGGGTCACTCGGCGACGATGAATGCTGGAGTGCAGCTTGCTAAAGGCGAGTGGATTAAGCCGGTTGATGATGATGACTATTTAGCACCGAATTTTCTAGAGGAAATGAATCGGGCGATCGCGCTGTGTCCAAACGCTGTCATTGCCTCTTGTCAGGCGGCGCAGGTTGATGTCAACGAGGTCGAACTTTACAGAACCCGACAAATTGGTCCCGGCAAAGCTTTCTCTATTCCCCAAGAAGACCTTCATTTTGGGATGCTACTAGAACTTATCCCTTTTGGCACTCCCATTCAAGTTGTCTTCGCTCGTTGGGCTTTTCTGAAATCCGGCGGCTGGGATTCTAGCTTAGATGCGAACTTTGATGACATTGATTCTTGGATCAAAATTGCCCAGTTTGGAGATGCTGTTTTTGTAAATCAGTGCCTTGCTTATCGCACAATTTGGCCTGGAGCTTACAATCAAAAGTTTCCTCTTAAAACGAGGATGGATACTAATATTTTGATGAAGGAAAAAATCTATGCTTTGGTGAGTGAAACTCACCGTGCTGAAACTCCACCAATTAAAAATATTCAAGCTTATCTTAAACTACATTGGAGTCTGGTAGCTCTCAAGCAAGGAAAAATATTGAGTGCTATTAAAATGGCATTTCCCTCAGTTTTTTCACTAAGTGCATGGAAGATTTTAGTAATTAATAATCTATCGAATCCTCGGCAAGTCTTCTTGGCTCAAAAGCAAGTTGATGCCAATAGTTCGCTGTCTAAATCGATTCCTTATTCGGAATCTATTCATGGCTCCATCGTTCCAAAGAATCGGTTTAAAACAGCACAACTTCAAGAATTACGCATTTCTCTAAAATTCCGCTGTAGCCGGATTGCTTTCAAGCAAGGAGAATTTTTCAGCGCTATTAAAATGGCTGTAAATGGTGTCGTTTCGCTAGGTGCATGGAAGATTTTCGGGATAACGGATTTTCCTCAATCTCTTAGTAAGAAACCCCCGATTCAAAATCGGTTACTAGATAAAAATATTCTAGTGATGGAAAAAATCTATGCTTTAGTTAGCGAAAAACACCAATCTACTATTTCCAACCTTCAAGACTGGCAAGCTTATTTCAAACTGCGTGCAGGGTTTTTAGCGATTCGGCAAGGAAAATTGGCGATCGCGTCTCAAATGGCATTCCCGGCTATATTTTCCTTTGCTGCCTGGAAATTATTAGTAAAAGTTATCTTATTGCGGCAGCGTCATCATAAAGAACCCTTGATTCGCAGGTTAGTGCTATACAGATTACCAGAAGGCAAAACTAAGGATTGAATAGGGAAGTAGTACATTTCAAGATTTGGAAAAATATTGTTTCTCTGTCCCTCTACCTCAATCGCCTTTTTTAACTTCTAAATAATATTGCTTGAATCACTCTTTGATGTTGAGATGTTGTCGTTTTAAATAATTTGTGAAGCGAGATACCCGACTTTTGTAAAAAAATTGGGTAGCTGAAACACTAGCATCTCAAAACTAAAATAGGATTGCTATATTATGTTTCATCTCACCCCAAGCTTTAAAAAGCCCTTAGCGAAGCGGCAGCCATTCACCGGGGTATAGCCTTGCTCCTGCACAAAAGGAAATTGTTGAAGAATGGGCTGGCCTAAGCGATCGCAATCAAAATTACCGAACTCTGTTGAACCGAATTTGCGAAAAGCAAAAACATACGCAGTTTCACTGCGATCGCGCCTCATCGGCTTGGTATTGCTGGTTGTCGTCCTGGTATTGGCGTTGATATACACAAACTTTGAGGAACGCCGACACCAAACAACTCAAATTCAGGCAGAGGTGCTACAGATGGCTAGGGTAGCTACCGCTAACCAAGAGCGCTTGATTGGCAGCAAAGGGATAATTTTAGCTCGCTATCCTAACCCCGAAACCTGGGTCGGGCAAGCCGCACCGGAAGCACCTTTGGTTAAAACGATGCTGACGCAAAAAAGGGCAGGCACGGTGGAGGCTTCCGGCGTGGATGGTGTAACGCGCATGTATGCGATCGCGCCCTTGGAGGGCACTTGTAGGAATCAGGGTGATCGCTGCAACCTCTACGTGTCAGCGGGCATCCCCGAAACCGTCGCCGTTGCTGCTGCGGATCGGCAGTTGTACCGCAACTTAGCAGGCATAGGATTAGTCGCCGTGTTAGCGATCGCTGCCACTTGGGTGGGTAGCGAGGTGTTGATGTTGCGTCGGGTGAAGGCGCTCCTGAAGGCAATGCAGCAGCTCTCAGAAGGCGATTTGAGCGTTCGTAGCGGGGTGACTCACGGTTTCGGAGTCAGGGAATTGGCGGGTGCTTTTGACACGATGGCGGCGTCGCTAGAACGTTCTGAGCGCGATCGCCAGTCGGCAGAAACCTCCTTGCAAGAGCAAGAGGAAAAATATCGCTCCTTGGTGAACAGCCTGCCACAGGTGCTATTCCAGACTGATGAAGCTGGATATTGGACATTTCTCAATCCCGCCTGGAAAGAAATTACCGGCTTCGCCCTCGAAGAAAGTATCGGTAAGAATTTAATCGATTTTGTTCATCCAAGCGATCGCCCACAACACCGCGAAGAATTTCGCTCCCTCATTGAACGCCAGCAAGAATTTTATCGGTATCAGGCGAGATATCTGAGTGCAAACGGCGACTATCGCTGGCTGGAAGGACACGCCAAATTAACATTGGCTCCCGACGGGACAATTATCGGTACGTCCGGCACCCTGAGCGACATTACGGAGCAAAAACAGGCACAAGAAGCCCTATTAACCACAAATCAAACGCTGCAAACCCTGATTGAAACTTCACCGTTAGCGATCGTAACGCTCGATGTTAATCGGAACGTCACCCTGTGGAATCCAGAGGCTGAGCGTCTTTTTGAGTGGAAATCAGCAGAAGTTGTCGGCTATCCGCTGCCGATTTTCCCCCCAGATCAACAGGAAGCGTTCCATGCTTTGCTTCAGGCTGACTTGCAGGGCGAGGGACATCGTGGTAGCGGTGGCAGGGAATTTTGCAGCCAAAAGAAAGACGGCACCTTGATTGACGTTAGCCTCTGGACAGCCCTGCTGCAAGATGTCAATGGCAAGATGAGCGGCAGCATTGGCATCCTCGCCAATATTAGCGAAAGCCTGCGGCACGCTACGCTACGCAATCGCGCTCTGGAAGCGCTGCGGGAAAGCGAAACCCGTTACCGCCTCGTCGCTAAAGCCAGCAACGATGCAATCTGGGACTGGGATTTACTGACAAACCGCGTAGAGTGGAACGAATCCTTGCAAAAACTCTTCGGCTATGCGGAAACTGAAGTAGGTTTTGATGCCAGTTGGTGGTACGAAAATATACATCCAGAAGACAGAGAGCGGGTTGTCAGTGGGATTCATGCTGCAATTGACAGTGGAAGACAAATCTGGTCGGATGAATACCGCTACCGTCGCGCCGACAACTCTTATGCCTTAGCGATCGATCGGGGATTTATCGCCCATGACGATAAGGGGAATCCAGTGCGGATGATCGGCGCGATGATAGACATCAGCGAAAGCCTGCGGCACGCTACGCTACGCAAGCAAGCTGAGGCGCTGATCGCAGGGCAAAAACAGGTACTCGAAATGATTGCCACCGGCGCAGCACTGGGTGATGTTCTGGATGTTTTGGCTCGGTTTATCGAGACCCAATCCGGTGAGGGCTTTTGTTCGATTCTGCTAGTTGACGAAAAAGAGAACAAGTTACGGCATGGAGTCGCTCCTAGCCTTCCCGAAAGCTACACTCAGGCGATTGATGGTATCGCGATTGGTCCTGGTTTTGGTTGCTGTAGTAAGGCAGCGTATTTCGGTAAACCCGTGATTGTCTCAGATATTGAGAGCGATCGCCTTTGGGCGGATTTCCGAGATTTGGCATTAAGCCATCAACTGCAAAGCTGTTGGTCTACGCCTATTTTTTCCAGTAACGGTAAGGTATTAGGCGTTTTTGTAATGTATCATCCCGACGCGAGGCGACCGAATCAGGATGAGTTATATCTGACCGAGATTGCGACCCAAATTGCGGGAATTGCTCTGGAACGCCAGCAAGCAGAGGCAGCATTGCAACAGAGTGAAGATCAACTGCGCTTGATTACAGATGCTTTGCCGGTGCTGATTGCCTATGTCGATTCGGAACAGTGCTATCACTTTAACAATCGGGCTTACGAACAATGGTTCGGCAAATCTCAGGCGGAAGTCATCGGACAGCCCATTAGAAAAATTTTAGGGGACTCGGCTTATCAGGCAATTCAGCCGTATGTCGAGGCAGCATTGTCCGGGCAGGAAGTAACCTACGAAAGCCCTATATCCTATGAATATGGAGGGATGCGTTGGGTCAATGCTACTTACCTGCCACATTTTGGGGAACACGGTGAAGTCAAAGGATTTATTGCCTTAGTCAGCAACATCACCGAACGAAAAGTGGCTGAGGAAGCGTTGCGGCAGAGTGAGGAACGATATCGTTCTTTGGCACGGGCGACCTCACAGATGGTTTGGACTTCCAACCCCCAAGGTGAGGTTGTGACGGATCAACCGGATTGGAGAGCCTATACGGGTCAAAGCGAGGCAGAAATACTAAGCTGGCACTGGCTAGATGCCATCCATCCAGACGATCGCGATCGCATTGCCGAGCAGTGGTCTAACGCTATCCAAACGAAAAGCCTCTATGACACTGAGTTTCGGCTGCGGCGTGCTGATGGTATTTACCGCTACTTCAATGTCCGTGGGGTTCCAGTATTATCAAAAGACGGCGATGTGCGAGAGTGGATCGGCACCTGCACCGACATTACCGAAAAAGTCCAGGCAGAGGAAGCAATTCGACAGTTGAACGCGGAACTTGAACAACGAGTCATCAAACGAACCGCGCAACTGGAAGCTGCAAATCAAGAGTTAGAAGCTTTCTGTTATTCCATCTCTCACGACTTGCGATCGCCCTTGCGTGCTATCAACGGATTTTCGCGGATTTTGCTGGAAGAATATCTAGAACAACTCGATCCGGAAGCCCAACGCTACCAGAAACTGGTGCGGGATAATGCTCAGCAAATGGGACAGCTGATTGATGACTTGCTGACATTTTCGCGCCTTTCGCGCCAGCCACTGAGAAAACAAACTGTAGCGATCGCTGATTTGGTACGTCAAGTACTGGCAGACTTATGGCACGAACAGCAAAATCGCCAATTTGAAATAAATATCGGCAATTTACCCGCCTGCGAAGGCGATCCTGCTTTACTTAAGCAAGTAGTTGTCAACTTGCTGACAAACGCTCTAAAATTCACGCGCGGTCGGGAAGTCGCCCAGATTGAAATTGGCTATCGTCATCAGTCATTTACGAATGACCCAGAACTAGAGACAAATGACTTTTCAACCACTGTCGTTTATTTCGTCAAAGACAACGGCGCAGGCTTTGATATGCGATACGCTCATAAACTCTTTGGCGTCTTCCAACGGCTGCATCGTGCGGAAGATTACGAAGGAACCGGAGTCGGACTCGCGATCGTGCAGCGCATCATCCATCGCCACGGCGGACGTATTTGGGCTGAGTCAGGCGTTAACCAAGGCACAACATTTTACTTTACCCTGGCAGAGGGAAATATTCATGAGTGAGCGCACAGCAGACTGTTTGCTGGTCGAAGACAATCCCAACGACCTAGAATTAGCACTTTATGCTTTGCGAAAGCACAACCTTGGCGATCGCATTCAAGTTGCCCGCGACGGTGCGGAAGCCTTAGACTACATTTTCCGGACAGGTGCCTATCGCGATCGCTATCCGGAAAACTACCCCAAAGTCATTCTCCTCGACCTCAAACTCCCCAGAGTAGACGGCTTGGAAGTCTTGCAACGCCTCAAATCTGACCCCCAAACCCGCATGATTCCAGTCGTCATCCTCACCTCGTCAAACGAAGAACGCGACATCGTAGAAAGTTACCAGTTGGGCGTCAATAGTTATATCGTTAAGCCGGTGAACTTTGAACAGTTTACCGAAGCAGTGCAGCAATTAGGCTTGTACTGGCTGCTGTTAAACCAGCTGCCAAGCCGCTAGCATTCTTCAGGCTAAAAATTCTAAAAACCGCAATTAAATTTACGCTCAACACCTCATAATTCAGACTGCACGCTCTCTAAAAGCGAACAGTGGTGTAACCCCGCCCACGGCTCAATTCCCTTGCTTACAAGAAGGTCATCATGTCCGCTCCGCTCCAGATTTTACTGCTTGAGGATTCCCTGGCTGATGCTGAATTAACTTTGCACGAACTACGTTTGGCTGGCTTTAAACCCGACTGGCAGCGTGTAGAGACAGAAGCCGACTACCTCGCCCAACTGCATCCCGGTATCGAGCTGATTTTGGCTGACTATAGCTTGCCTCAGTTTAACGCCCTCAGAGCGCTACAACTTTTGCAAGAGCGCGGCTTAGATATTCCGTTCATCGTGATCACGGGCACGGTGAGCGAAGAAGTGGTAGTGGAGTGCATGAAGCAAGGGGCAGCGGATTATCTACTGAAAGACCGTCTGATGCGGCTAGGATCGGCAGTAGCGCAAGCCCTACAAGCCAAACAAATGCGCGACCAAAAGCGGCAGACTGAGGTGGAAAAAACCAGATTAATCGCCGCTTCACAAGAGAGCGAGCAACGATTTCGAGCGCTGATCGAAAATGCGACCGACATCATCATCATTGTTAACGCCAGCGGTCAAGTGACTTATGTGAGTCCCTCTGTCAATCGGATTCTAGGATACGCACCCGATGGACTCATAGGCAAAAATGCTTTGACATTTATTCATCCAGAGGATGTGCTACTGGTTAAGCAAAGGCTGAAAAATTCGATTCAAAATCCCAATGTGACTCAGCGACTCGGTGAGTATCGCGTGCAGCATCGCAATGGCTCTTGGGGGATCTTCGAGGCAGTCACCACTAACCTCCTGAACGATCCGGCGGTGCAGGGGATTGTCGTCAACTGCCACGACATTACTGAGCGCAAGCAAGCCGAGGAGCAACTGCGACACCATGCGTTCTACGATTCGCTTTGCGGTTTGCCAAATCGGACCTTATTTCTCGAACGTCTTGCCAGCCAGATTAAGCATTCCCAACGATACAAAGATAGTTTATTTGCTGTTCTGTTTCTGGATTTGGATCGCTTCGAGATGGTCAAATATAGTCTAGGACACTTGGTAAGCGACCAACTGCTCATCGCTACAGCTCGCAAACTAATGACCTGTCTCCGTCCCACGGACACCCTAGCTCGGATTGGCACAGACGAATTTGCAATTCTGCTGGAGGATATTCACGATGTTAGCGATGCGATTCGCGTTGTCGAGCAGATCCAGCGGGAACTCAATTCGCCTTTTAACTTGGATGGGCGCGAAGTATTCACCACGACTAGCATCGGGATTGCCTTTGCCGGAAAGGGACAAGAGGGATGGGAGCCGGTTCGGAAAGAATCTGCCCCTATGCCGCTTTGTCCTTCTGCATCCTCTCACAATAACCTCTTGCCTCGTCCGCAAGACCTGCTGCGGGCAGCCGACACGGCTATGTATCATGCCCGGTTAGAGGGTAAAGGTCGCTATGTTGTCTTCCATCGGGCCATGCATACCCTTGCCGTGGCACATTTGCAGTTAGAAACGGATCTGCGACGAGCGATTATCGCTACGGAATTTCAACTTTACTACCAGCCAATCGTCGAGCTGGCGACGGGTAAAATTAAGGCTTTTGAGGCTCTGGTGCGTTGGAATCACCCGACTCGTGGCATGGTTCCCCCAAGCGAGTTTATCCCTGTGGCAGAAGATACGGGTCTGATTATTCCCTTGGGTACTTGGGTATTGAACGAAGCTTGCCGTCAGCTAAAAGTTTGGCAGCAGCAGTATTCTACGACTCAGGGTTTGGCAATTAGCGTGAATCTCTCTGGTAAGCAGTTTTCGCAACCAAATTTGATTGAGCAGATTGACCGTATTTTGGGGGAGACTGGCTTAGATGGACACTATTTAAAGTTGGAAATTACTGAAAGCTGCTTGCTGGAAAATGCTGAAGCTGCCGCCATCCTGCTTTGGCAATTGCGAGATCGAAATATTCAATTATCGATTGATGATTTTGGTACGGGTTATTCATCCTTGAATTATCTGCACCGCTTTCCCGTTAATACATTGAAAATTGACCGTTCTTTTGTGAACCGGATGGGAGCGGGTGGCAAGGATGCAGAGATTGTCAAGGCAATCGTGGCGTTGGCTCATAATTTAGGAATGAGTGTGACGGCGGAGGGGATAGAAACGGCTCAACAGTTGGCACAACTCAAGGCATTGCAATGCGAACGAGGACAGGGATATTTTTTCTCGAAACCTTTAGATAATGGGGCTGCGGGACAGTTGATTTTGGCACAGTTGCAAGTTAATTCATGATGCGCGTTATTGGTCTGACGGGAGGCATTGGTACTGGCAAAACAACTGTCTCAAATTATCTTGCCAGTCACTACAATTTGCCGGTTTTGGATGCGGATATTTATGCTAGAGAAGCTGTAAAAGTGGGTTCGCCGATTCTCGGCGAAATTGTTAAGCGTTACGGAGCCGATATTCTGCTACCGGATGGAACGCTTGACCGCCGAAAGCTGGGCAATATTGTCTTTAATTCGCCCGAAGAGCGGCGTTGGCTAGAGCAACAGATTCATCCTTACGTGCGCGATCGCATGATTGAAAAAATGCAAGCACTCAACTCGCATCCGACTGTAGTGTTGGTGGTGCCTTTGCTGTTTGAAGTGGGGATGACGACTCTGTGTACGGAAACTTGGGTCGTATACTGTTCCGAACAACATCAACTTCAGAGATTAATCAAGCGAGATCGCTTAACTTTAGAACAAGCGCAAGCCAGGATTACTAGCCAAATGCCCATTCAGGAGAAATGCGATCGCGCTGATGTAGTTTTAGATAATTCTTCTACGCTTGAAGATTTGCTCAAACAGGTAGATACGCACTTAAAAATTAAAAATTAAAAATGTGGGAGTTGTTAGTGTCATGAGTTTTTTATCGTCTATATCTTGACTTCTTCTCTGTCTCTTGAAAGGAAGAATGCCGAGGTTTAGGTCATTCCAATCGTGAAAACTTCATGACACTGACGAAATTTCTAATTTTTAACTATTCTGCATCGCCTCCCACAATGACATTGCGAATGCGGAGACTTGGCCCGCCACAACCGACTGGCAAGCCGTTCTGACCTCCCTTCCCGCAGCCGCCGGATTCATCCCAGTAGAAATCATCCCCAATTGCTTCAATATCCGCCAAGGTGCTGAAAACATTCCCCGAAAGCGTCACATCCCGAACGGGTTCGGCAATCTTGCCGTCGCGGATCATCCAAGCTTCAGCGGCGGAGAAAGTAAACATTTCCCCATTTGTCATACCACCCAGCCAGTTACGAGCGTAGACACCTTCTTTGATCCCTGCAAATAAATCCTCCACGGGCGTTGTACCCCGCTCAATCCAAGTATTCGTCATCCGAACAAGGGGGGGATAGTGGTAATTCAGACAACGGGCGTTGCCAGTGGGGGCTTCGCTCAGCTTTCCAGCAGTTTCGCGGGAGTGGAGGCGTCCAACTAAGATGCCATCCTTAATTAGCTGAGTCGTGGTAGCAGGCGTCCCTTCATCATCGTATAAGTAGCTGCCACGATGACCGGGAGGAGCAGCACCGTCAAAGATTTGCAGTTCTTTGGGTCCAAATCGGCGTCCCAGGGTCATCACTTCTAAGATATCCGGGTTTTCATAAGCCATGTCTGCTTCTGAAAGGTGCCCAAAAGCTTCATGGACAAATAAACCGCTGAGAATGGGGTCGATGACGACCGTGTAGGTATTGCCTTTCACAGGAGGCAGAGAGAGGGCGTTCACGGCACGGAGAGCAGCACTCCGAACCTGATCGTCCAAATTTGTTAAGTCTTCGTAGGCTTTGCGGGAGCCAGTCGTTTCGCGTCCAGTTTGCACGGTTTCGCCATTCCGCGCAGTGGCGGCAAAGCGCATTTCCATATCTACCCAAGACTGCTCAATCAGCGTTCCGTCTGAGGTGGCGAGGATAATTCGCTGGGAACTGTCGCTGTAGCGCACAGAGGTGGTGGTGATTGAAGGGCTAGCGCTTTTGAGGATTTCAGTGTAGCGATCGCACAATTGCTTCTTGGTTTCCAGCGATATCTCTCGCGGATCGCTGCCTTCTAGGGGAAGTTGGCAAGTCGCCTGTACTGGCTCAATCGGAGCCAACAGGGTTTCTTCATCGCCAATAATCCGAGCGGCAGCGATCGCTTCTTCAATTCGGTCTGCTAAGGTAGAAAGCTGATTAAAGCTGGCAAAGCCCCAGCCGCCCTGGTAACAAGCCCGGACTTGTCCACCAATGGAGATGCCTTCAGTGAGGGTTTCGACCTTATCGCCGCGCAAAAAGATATCAGTTCCTTCGGCTTCTTCTATCCGAACTGCCAAATAATCGACTTGAGGTGAGTAACGAGCGATTAAGTCGGCGAGCAAGTTTTTGGCATCAGCCAGTAAGGTCGGCATTTGTCTTGCAGCAACATTAATAAACTGCTTCCATTGTGCAATTATTTGGTCGCACCTTGCCACTGGAAGCAGGAAACGTGGAGCGGGGGAGGTTATGGTAATCAATAGAGATACAAAATACGAAAACCCCTTTTCGCTAGGAAAAGAGGTTTTTAAAGCCAGATGCACCTGTTACTACCTGGACAAGAATCTCTAATATTAAAGAGGCATTTCATTGATGGATGGCGGTGGTGATGCCGCAGCATCGTAAATTCTTAATTCTTGGACGTTCCAACGGTTGAGAATTGCTTCAGCTTGACGCACCTCTGCTTCTGTGCCCTCAACGATCAAGAAATAGTCCCCATGATGAATGCGATCGTTGTAAATTGCGGCTTGCTCATCAGGAATCCCGTAGCCAGTCAAGGCACCTAATAAGCCGCCTGCGGTTGCACCAATCACACCACTGGTTAAAGTAGTCGCTAAAGCCGTGGCTGCCACCCCAATAATGCTAATTGGCCCTAATACGGGAATGGCGGCAATGGTGCCTAGTCCCAGCGCCAAACCCAAGACGCCTCCGGCTGCACCACCCGCGATCGCGCCAATGGTCGTGCCTTCTTGCGCTTTAGAAGCCGGTGGCGGGGATACTGGCTCAGGCTCTTTGTTGATTGCAGAAACCTGATTCATTGGAAACCCACCGGCTTTTAATTCCTGAATTGCGCCTTCTGCATCTTGCAAGCTTGAGAACACGCCAAAAGCTCGTTTTGGCTGAGTAAGCACCATTACCCTTTCCTCTCTAACTCTTTAGGAATCTATTCGTGATTTTGCCACAAGCGAAATCAAATTACAGTTTCACCGTTATTACACAGGACTTATCCAGTTGCCGTGAACTAAAGCCCACTAAAGTTCCAGCTTCATCGCTCAAAGCCATGAAATGGATTGGTTTGAGTTTTTTTAGTCAGTTTAAACTGACTTAGGCTTTCAGCCAGGAAATTGATTTCCTGGTTTCCAGTCCGTAAGTTCTAGTAAAGTTACTGTTTCTGCGCTGGGGCAACTTTCGCTTGAACAGCTACTGTCTTAACACCCTTGATTTCCTTCGCCAACGGTTCTATTTTTGCCACTTGATCTGGCTTTTCTACAGTTCCTACAACTGTTACAGCTCCGTCTTTAGCATCAATTTCTAATTTGCTGCTGGGCAAGTTCGCTTCTAACTTGCTACGAACCTCGCTTTCCAAGTCGCTATCAGCTCTTTTTAGGGGGTCGCCAGCAGCATTATTGCGTTGCTCGCGTGCCCGAATATCAGATTCTAGCTGTCTTTTGCGGACATCACTCGATGCATCATTCTTCGCGCCTTGATCGGGTTGTGCTGAAGCATCAGCCGAGGGTGATGCTGGGGCACTGGCATTTGGACTGGCGGCTCCGGTTGCAGCAGGCGAAGAAGTCTGACTTGAATCAGAATCCGCTCCAGGAGACGTTTTCTCGTTGTTATCGCAAGCCGCAACACTCACTAACAAGACGCCACTAAACAGTAATGTTAAAAACTTGTTCATTTTTCAATTCCTCACTTCGAGCAGATAAGAGGTGGAAGTATTTTTCCTTCCACCCCATTCAATCGTTCTCAAATCAGCCTAAAGAGTCTGTTCCCGACGGTCGATAATTTGAACCGGGGTATCCGTGCGTGGAGTTGTATCAACTACTGGAGTTTGATAAGTACCACTGGGATCGGCAATATCAGATGTGCGAGTTGTCGTTGTAGTGGTTGTATTGGTGGCAGGAGCATCGTAGATACCCCAATCTTGAATTCCCCGATGACTGAGAATCGCTTCGGCACGACGGATATCGTCGTCGCTGCCGTCTACCATTACTAAATAATCCCCACGGGATACTCGATCGCTATAGTGTCTGGCTCTTTCTTCAGGAATTCCCAAACCGATTAATGCACCTAAAAGACTTCCTGCGGCTGCACCAATGGCACCGCCAGAAAGGGTTGTAGCAATAGCGGTACCTGCTGCTCCCGCTAGCATGACAGGGCCAAGTCCCGGAATTGCCAAGGCTCCCAGACCAACGAGCAAGCCTGTTAGACCGCCCAAAGTACCGCCGGTGACGGCACCTGCTTTCGCACCTTCGTCGGCTTTATTGCCAACGCGATCGCTTACATCGGCACCAGCAATGTCGTTTCCTTTGTCCGCGTCACGAGCTACTACGGACACGTTGTCCATAGAAAAACCAGAATTTTTTAGTTCAGTCAGTGCTACTTCGGCGTCTCGATAGTTTGAAAATACGCCAACAGCACGCTTATGTTGTCCTAACATCAGTGTTTTCTCCGATTGCCACTGAACCTAACCAAATTGTGTTACTAACACAGCAGCATTAGTCTGTCAGTAACAGTTCAATTCTTGCTTTTTATTTGACCGAAGCCATCAATCTTCAGATATAACTTCAATCTCCAATTTTCTAGTTTTTTGCAATTCCCCATCTTCCTTAGGAATTAGATCGTTACTAATTGAGGGAGTTGCACTTTGACCGTCTGCTCTTTATTAACAATCTTTTTAGGGGCCTTCAACTAGCAAGCACAGTAAGAGTTTGAGAAACAAAAGCTTATTTTCTTAACAAAAAAACATATATTAGGAAACGCTAGTAAAAAGAAAACAAATAGTTAGAGTTCTGTAGACTGTTAAATAGGAAGCGCAAGAAGTGATAGACAAAAAAATTTTTCTCCTATTCAATGATTTTATTAAAAACAGAGGACTTTAATTTTTGGGTCAAAACAGGGAAGTATAAATAAGGTCTACTGGGTTGTTTTATCAAGTTGTCAGATTGAGGAGTTTCAGATGCGGTACTTATTATTAATTTTTGTGTCTTCCCTACTAAGCTTGGTGTCCGGACAGGCGATCGCGCAGGCAGAGTCCCAAAGGCTGGGTGTAAGCCGCCAAATCCCTTCGAGTTCAGCTTCGGATCAAAGTTTCTGGACCCAAGCTCAGCGATTGGTACAAACTCAAATCAATTTAATTAATCGAATCGAAAGAGCGAGTGCGTCTCCCGAACCCTACCCGGCTTTTGCGGCGGAGGGGCAAATCCTCCTCCACCAGGGAGAAGTAGACCGCTTTCTCAAGAGCCAATATCCCAATCCTGCTTTGCTGTGTACGCGCACGAACGGCGTTACCCCGGCAGGCTCTAATTTAACCTTAGAGCAGGCGCAGGTGTACTGCGCTCTCTATGCTTCGACGCAGCAATTATTGCCCCTGCGTCCGGTGCTAGAACGGCGACAGTCCATTCTCGCTCCTACCAGAGGAAATCCTTTGGCAATTGGTCAACCGTCGATTTTGACCGTACCTCCTCAGCGTTTGGCGGTTCCAGTGCCCAGATTTCCCGCTCCGGAACCGCCAGTCGTTGGTGTAGCGGCAAAGACACCGATTTCTGGCTATCAGCCGCCAATTCAGCCAGCGATCGCGCCTTCCCAACAAACTGCGACAACCCTACAAACTGCCAAAAAGTTCTTGGGGCAAGCTGTGGCAGCATTTCCCCCCTCCGCCCGTTTTACTGATATTGCGGAAACGTACCAATTAAACGAACGCAACACCTACGCCCTGTATCGGCAAGAGCCAAGCCTGTATACCGAATTTCTTTCTCAGCCCAACACCGGCATTGCCCGCGTTTTACCATCTGAGGCTTACCGTCAACAACTGAATCCGCTAGGAAATCGGCTCTCGCCCAGCGTAGCAGAGCGTTTCCCATTTCCAGCCTTGCTGCGGGGAGTTGGCGGCGGTAGCGATGAGGAATCTACTCCCTCATCGGTGCGAATTGGTCCTGGGGAGGAATTTACTCCACGCTTTGCGGTTCGGATGGAAGGGGGCAACTTTGAGATTGCCCAGCAAGGGCTAGATTATGGCTTCATGGTGGATTTGGGAGAAGTCCCCTTAGAAAACCTCGATCCCACCTTGAAGAAAGTCCGCGCCTTATCGCCGCAAACACGCCAGTTTTTCCTGAATTATCGTCCGCCGAATCAGTTGGCATCGATTCAGGTAGATCGACAGCGGTTTATCACGGGAAAGCTGGGTCAGGTGGCTTTCAGCGAACCCGTGCAACAGACGAGAGCGATCGCATCCTCGATCGACCGCCTCTCTCCAAATGCACCAGCGATGCTGAACCACACCTACTTAATGCGATTAGTCCAATTCCAGGTGCCGGAAGTGGTTCAGACGGGAGGTACCGTTTCTAGGGAACAACGCCGCTATCTTGACCAAATTTTAGAATTGCCCAGTAGCGATGTCCTGGTCGCCTTCCGTCCCGTCAGCCGCCGCGCTGATGGCAGTTACACGGTTTTATGGCAAGTGCTAACTCAGTTTCCAGATCCCCAGATTGAAGATGTGGAAAAGTACATCAAGTTGCAGTAGTGGGTAATCGGTGATTTTATTTCGAGCCAAGGTGCAAAGAAGTTATTCTTAGCGTCTTTGCGTCTTGGCGCGAAATTATCTCTTGGATTGATTCTCAAGAAAATCGTCCACCACGGCTTGTGCTTCCGGTGGAATCTCAGTGACGAGACGAATCGGGAAAGCATCGGTTGAAGCCAACTGAGCATATTCTGGGGTGAGGAAAATTGCGTACTTGGCAGCATCATCGGTGAGTTGTCCTGCCATTGCCAGCGCGATCGCTTTCATGTAGCTGCGGATGGCAACTGCTTGTTCGCCGACGATTTCCCCGCCCGTGTAAAGTGTATTTGGTTGTCTCGCTTGATCTTGGGTAGTGCTAGGATCTTTCACACTTAAATGGGTGCTTCCCACTACACCCACCAGCCATTTTGGAGCGGGTATTTTAGAAAATCCAATAATTTGTTCGGTTAAAGCCGGAGTCGTCTTATCGGCGGAAGCGGCTTCAATTAAAGTGGGGACTTGCACAGCGCTTAAACCTGTTTCGC
This sequence comes from Trichocoleus sp. Lan, assembly GCF_039961855.1. NCBI lineage: Bacteria > Bacillati > Cyanobacteriota > Cyanophyceae > Leptolyngbyales > Trichocoleusaceae > Trichocoleus > Trichocoleus sp. Lan. The sequence continues at coordinate 41,352 of NZ_JAMPKA010000017.1, forward strand.
CAAAGAGCAAAGACGTGGTGGGATTGAACGCGATCGCTGCTTTGACTCTGGGATCTCGCAGTTGATAGCGGTCTTCTGGAAGTCCGCTGGCAAAACACTGGGAAGCTTCCCCAAGATTAAAGGAAATTACATTCCCTTTACAGCGCTCTTTTAAAGACGCCAATTGCAATTCGGCACCCGCAACCGATAAAGCTGTACTACCCCCCAGAGAATACCCGATTACCATGACGCGATCGGGTGCCAGTTTCCCCTGAAGTTCCCCGGCTTGATTCAGCTTTTCTAGTTCGTCGATAACAAAACTGATATCCTTGGGACGATTCAAAAACTCCTGAGCATCTAATAAGGGAGCTTTGCCTCTAACTACCTGCTTCACATGACTTTCGTTACTCCCAGGATGTTCTAAGGCTGCCACTACATAGCCATAGGATGCCAAATGCTCTGCCAGGTAGCGCATATCGGTGCGAACCGAACCTAAGCCATGCGATAGAACAATTATCGGTTTAGCCGGAGAAGCCGCTTCCGACCAGTAAACATCAAGGGGAATTTCCCGGCGGCGCTGGGTATCATTGAGTTTCAAGTTCAGCACCTGCACGGATGCCGTTCCCGGTAGCGTGGGATCGAAAGGTAAATTAAGTTGGGGGCGCTTGACAGTCAGTTGGGGGGCAATCTCTGCCATAAACCACTGAGTTTGCCAAAAAGCGCTGTTAAAATTTTCGACAACTTTAAACGCCCGACTTAAGTCTATATCAAGCGTTTGACGGGGATAAGCTTCGATAAAACTGAGTAAAGACAGTCCTTCTGGTGCCCTAGCCCCTAATACGAGTCCCGATCGCACATCTAGCACTCCGACATTATCCTGACGCGATGTTGTGCTAGCCAAAGAAGATGCGATCGCGCTGCCAATCTGAGTATCGAGTAACCGACTCACTTGCACAACATCAATATCAAATTTTGCCCTCAGCGCTGACAGAATTTGGCTTCTTTGTTGCGAAGACAGGTTTCTTGCAAAACTTCTCAGAGACGATGGGGTCGTTCCCGTTTCCGCAAGCTGGCGGAGATCCGCGATATTAATGGATTCAGTAGAGGAGCCTTTCCGAACCACGATGGTTTGAGCGGCTTGTACAGAAGGGGTCGCGCCGCTGATGTAGGCGCAACCACTGAGGACGCTGATAACTGACAACAGCCATCTCAAGCGCGATCGCATGAATATTTCTCCTTGTTTGTGCTTTTTGGCTATCTACTTGCAATTATTGTAGGGGCGCACGGCTGTACGCCCCTATAGATGTATACCGTGCAATTTATTCTTCACAGGCACGAAGCGGATGACGTTAGGTTGTAGCCTTTGTCTGTACAGCCGCGACTTTCAACCATAGAGCAAGTGCAGCAAGCAGCTCACAAGCCGCAGAATAATTGAGAACCATTTGGTCTTGCGAGTGAATTTGTTGAAGACAGCAAGCACCCAAAGAAGCAGGGTTAAGGGGCGAGCGCTTGTGACAGAATTTTATTGAGAGCGATCGCGTCTGGCTGTATGTTCTTTCTGTTCCCAGCTAAGCTTTTAGAGACTCTGCTATCAGTAACCTAAGCAAATGCCTCAGATTCAACACATGGTTCTGCTCAAATTTAAACCAGAAATAACGCAGGAAAAGATTGCAGATTTGTTAAACCAACTGGGTGAACTTCAGCAATTAATTCCAGGCATTACCTACTATGCAGGGGGAGCCTACTCTAGTCACGAGGGGCTGAACCAGGGCTACAACCACGGATTTTTGATGACATTTGAGAGCGCAGATGCCCGCGATTTCTATCTGCCACATCCGGAACACGAACGAGTGAAGTCTGCGATATTAGAATGCTTAGACGATTTCATCATCTTTGATTTTGAAGCTTAATAGTCTTTGGAGAAATTGGGAAGATAGGGAAGCGATCGCTATCTTTTCCTCACGCCTCTGTTTTACTTTCCAAGCATTTTGAAGGCGCACAATTCTCATTGTGCGCCTCTAAACCTTTGTCGCGATCGCGCGAGTTACTGCTTGTCTTTTTCGCTGGATTTCGGCTTGTATGTCGAAGCAACGTGCAAGTCCTTCAACTGCTTTCCATCGACACTAGAGGGAGCATCGGTCAATAAACAACGAGCCTGCTGTGTCTTCGGGAAAGCAATCACATCCCGAATCGATTCTTCCCCTGCTAAGAGCATCACCAAGCGGTCTAAACCGTAGGCAATTCCGCCGTGTGGCGGCGTGCCGTATTCAAATGCCTCTAGGAGAAATCCAAACTTGCCATAAGCTTCCTCTTTAGACAAGCCAATAGCTTCAAACACCTGCTCTTGAACCTCGCGCTGGTAAATCCGCCGACTTCCACCGCCAACTTCCACGCCGTTGAGAATCAGGTCATAAGCTTGCGCCCGTGCTGTCTTCAGGTCGTGCAAATCATCGGGATGGGGAGCGGTAAACGGATGATGCAGCGCTTCTAGGCGCTTCTCATCAGCATTCCACTCAAACATGGGGAAGTCTGTCACCCAAAGCAGGTTGTTTTTGTCAGGATCGATAAGTCCGAGTTCGCGACCAATCACTTGGCGCAATCTGTCGAGGGTTTTATTAACCGTATTCGTATCGCCCGCACCAAATAGCAAAAGATGACCGGGTTTCGCACCTGTGCGACTTAGCAATTCTTGTTTTTGCGCTTCGGTGAGGTTGTCTTTAATTGCGCCAATGGTGTCGAGTTCGCCGTCATCTCGCACGCGAATATAGGCAAGACCCTTAGCACCAGCTTCGCTAGCTTCTTTAAATAGGTCGCCGCCTGGTTTAATCCGCACGTTGGAGAAGGCGTCGTTTCCGCCGGGAACGGGCAATACTTTGACGATACCGCCAGAGGCGACAGCGCCGGAAAATACCTTAAACCCAGAATCTTTCAGCAAATCGGAAACGTTGACAAGTTCTAAGCCAAAGCGGGTGTCTGGTTTATCGCACCCGTAGCGGTCCATCGCTTCTGCATAAGTCAGACGCGGGAAGGGACGGGGTAGGTCGATGTTTTTTACGGTTTTGAAGATATGGCAAACTAAACTTTCGTTGAGCTGGAGAATCTCTTCTTGAGACATGAAGCTCATCTCCATGTCTAACTGAGTAAATTCTGGCTGTCTGTCTGCGCGTAAATCTTCATCTCGGAAGCAACGAGCAATCTGGTAATAGCGGTCATAGCCGGATACCATCAGCATTTGCTTAAATAACTGCGGCGACTGAGGCAGCGCATACCACTCGCTGGGATTGACGCGGCTGGGTACGAGGTAATCCCGTGCGCCTTCGGGAGTCGATTTGGTGAGAATCGGCGTTTCGATTTCGATGAAGTTTTCGGTATCTTCCAGGTAGCGACGGATGGCTTTGACGACTTGGTGACGCAACTGGAGGTTGCGAGTCATGCGATCGCGTCTTAAGTCCAAATAGCGATACTTCAGTCGCAAGTCTTCGCGCAGAGATTCTGTGTCTCCTGCCCCTACTTGGAAGGGCAGCTGCTTGTATACCTGATTGAGCAGTTCAATTTTATCTGCGTAAATTTCAATCTCGCCAGTCGGAAGGCGGGGATTGAGTGAGTCTTCGGGACGTTTGCTGACTCGACCTGTAATTCTGAGGACGTATTCGTTGCGCTGGTTTGCTGCCTCTGCGTAAGAGTCAGGCGTCCGCACTGGGTCGCTGATAATTTGAACGATGCCGGTGCGATCGCGCAAATCTAAAAATATCACCCCCCCGTGGTCGCGGCGACGGTCTACCCATCCACACAAGGTGACAGTTTGTCCAATATGTTCGCTTCTAGGTTCGCCGCAGTAATGGGTTCGCATGGTTGCCGATCGAATGCTTGCTGAAAGATTGGGATTTAAAGGTAACAAAATGTGAAAGCTTTGCCCATTATCCTGCATTCTTTGTAATTCTGTTCAAACTGCTAGGGGCTGAACCTACGGAACCCCTAACAATTCCTGACATTGGCACCAAAATAACTAAAGCTCAACCAAGCGTTGGTTGAGCCATATTTTTGCATTTTGAGCGATTGGGATACGTCGCAGTGACCCTAAACTAGCCTAGAGCCGAATCATTGCGGCATCGTCTACGCGATCGCTATCCTGATTTTTTTTAAGTGAATACGGCTTTACTTCCCTGGTTTATCCAGTTCTATCGCTTTTTCCACGATTTATCGCTTTTATTGGCTGCTTTTTTCTTAAACCCTGGGATTGACATCCTTTGCCATTTCCCGGTAGTCGTCCGGATTGCTATGGGCCTCTGGTGAGGATTTCATCTCTGTTGGCTGGGGCATTTTCCGAGCAGCACCTGTTGCCGCTTCAGCCGCTTGAGAACCACCACCACTTTGGTCAACTTCACTGACGCTAAGTTCTTTTGATGCTGCGTAGTCAGCGTCGAAATCGACACTTTGCGTTGCTTCTTCACCCGCAGCCATGCGTTCGGCAGCTAGCTGGGCATCTTGAGTTGTCGCTTGTTGCGGATCGGGTTTCACTTCTTCAGTCATAAGTAACTCCTATTTATTTAGACTTTTTTATCTGCAATTTAGATTTTAAAGGAGCGATCCCCGTTCCTTTGACCCTCTTGAGATAGATCCTTACCCGACTCTCAATCTACAAAACTGAGTTAGTCAAACTCTCTCTCTTGGAGGGCGATTTTAACCCACTAAGTTTGTAACTCTTGGAAATATTAACCTCATTCTTGGATAAAATTTATGACTACAAACCAAAAATCTCAAGCTCTTTCCAATGAAACTCAAAAAGTGGTTGAGGCTTTTGAAGCGTTGAACACGGATGACAAACTAGCATGGTTTTATTACGTTTATGAAAAAATGGGAGATTCGATTACTCCCGCTGCCCCAACTGCAACCGATCCAGAACTAGCTCCGAAGCTGTTAGGAGAATTTTTTGATTTGGATGACGATCGCCAGTTGGCAATTATGCGAGAAATTGTCAATCGCGAAAACACAGAATATTCCCATGCTTATGGGGCTTTGAAAGAGAATAATCAGTTAATGGTTTGGTACGCCTGGGCACAGGGTATGGGTGATACGGTCGTAGACGTGCCCTCGGACTACCAAGCAAATAACCCCGTTAACGACCTGATGGGTCAAATAGAAGGTCTTGACTTTGAGGGACAAATTTCCATGTTCCGGACAATCGTTAGCAACATGGGCTATACAGACGTGAAGCCAATTCCCTCTCAAGCTGAAACTGGTAAGACTGCCAGCCTGTAAATTATTTCCTTACGCGATCGCAGGGGCGCACAGCCATGCGTCCCACAATTTGAGCCGAAATGCCATAAAAAAAGAGCGTTCTTGGGATTGAACGCTCTTTTTTAGAAATTAAGAAACGGCGACTTTTCCAATCTCTGCTGGGGTGAGATGGGAATGCAGTACTTCTCCATCGCGGAACCAGACGATGCGTTTGGTGAGACGAGCGACTTCAGGCTCGTGAGTTACCATAACCACAGTGATGCCACTGGTATTGAGTTCTGTGAAGATATCCATCACTTCTTCAGTCGTTTTGGAATCCAGTGCGCCAGTGGGTTCATCCGCAAGTAGTAAGACGGGTTTGTTGACAATCGCACGCGCGATCGCGACCCGCTGCTGTTGTCCCCCAGATAGTTGATTCGGTCGGTTATTCAGTCGATGTTCTAAACCGACGCGAGTCAAAGCAACGGTTGCTCTCTGGCGTCTTTCAGCGCTATGAATCCCAGCATAAACCATCGGCAACATAACATTTTCTAACGCGGTTAGTTGTGGCAAAAGATGGAATTGTTGAAACACAAAACCAATCTTTCGATTGCGAATTCCCGCTAAGTCAGCATCTTCTAGAGAGGACACATCCACGTTATCTAGGTAATATCGTCCGTCGGTGGGTCGGTCGAGACAACCGATAATATTCATGGCAGTAGATTTGCCCGATCCAGACGCCCCCATAATCGCGCAATATTCGCCTTCCTCGACAATTAAGCTCACACCACCAAGGGCACGAACTTCTGTATCGCCAATCCCGTAAACCTTGGTGACATCCTCCATACGAATGACGACAGGCTTTTTTGAAGGATTGAAGGCTGAGGACTCAGGAGTGAGTTGTTGATTGCTCATTGAAGAATCGAATAATTGCTAATTGTTTAAAAGCTTTAGCGATGAATGAGGAATCCTAAACATTGTTCGTCCATTTTAAGCACTCCGCAAAGCCACAATTGGGTCAAGTTTAGCGGCTCGTCGCGCCGGGACGACGCCAAAGAATAGCCCAATACCGCCGGAGACACTGACAGCAATAACAATTGCCACGGGTGAAATGCCAGCTTTCAGAGGGGTGAAAGCGCTGACGAGCGAGATCCCGCCAACGCCAATCAGAGTCCCTAATAAGCCACCCGCCGCTGAGAGAATTACCGCTTCGATGATGAATTGAATCAGGATATCTTGCTCTCGTGCGCCAATCGCCTTGCGAAGCCCGATTTCTTGGGTGCGTTCGGTGACGGAGACGAGCATAATGTTCATGACGCCAATGCCTCCGACAAACAGGGAAATAGCAGCGATCGCAGCTAACATGAAGGTCAAGCCGCTAGTAATCGTGTTTACAATGCCCAAAAGGTCTTTTTGACTGCGAACGGTAAAGTCATCTTCACCGTTGATTTTGTGCCGTAGCCGCAGCAGATTTGCCACCTGAAATTGAGCGGCTCCAATGCTGGCTTCGTCTTTGGCGGAGATAGAGATTGCTGTCACTTCAAGACCATAGGGAGACGTATTTCCCACGATCCGATTCGCTAGGGTGGTGATAGGTAAATAAGCCGCTTCATCCGGATTATCTCCCAGCGCCGAACCTTTGGGTTTCATCACGCCAACAATTTGAAAGCTGATATTTTTAATCCGCAGTTGTTGCCCGATCGGATCTTGATTGTCAAATAATTTATCTGCTAATTCTGACCCCAGGATGACAATTTGATTACTCCGCTTAATATCAAGATCGGTAATAAATCGTCCTCGATCCACATCAAAACTTCTCGCTGAGAGATACTCTGGCGTTGTCCCGAGAACCAAGGTAGTGGTGTTTTTGCTGCGGTAGGTAACTAATTGTCTGGAATTGATCTGGGGAGCGACATCTTGGATGGAAGGAACCTGAGACGCGATCGCTCTGGCATCTTCAAGAACTAGCGTTTTCGGCACCTCAAAGGTCGTATTCCGAGTTTTCTGGGAACCAGGAACCACAAACAGCACGTTTGGCCCCAACGACTCAAACTGTTCGGCGGCTAACCTTTGCGCTCCTTGTCCAATTCCCACCATCGCAATCACCGAGGCATTGCCAATCATAATGCCCAGCATGGTGAGACTGCTACGCAGTTTGTTTGCTACCAGCGTCGTGGCAGCCATTTTGACGCTTTCTACAATATCCATATTCGGTAATCGGTAATTGGTAATCGAGAAGGGGTAATCAGAAACCTGACTAATGACTAATTAGCTATTACCCATTACCAACTCTCCTTATTCCTCTGGCTTGGGTTTGCTATCTTTGGGCAAATCGATGAATACGCGATCGCCTTCGTTGATACCATCTAAAATCTGCGTTTGGTTTTCAATCGATGGGCCAATCGTCACCGCTTTAAACTGCGGTTTGTTCTCTTCATTAGGGACTAACACACCCGTCTTTCCTTTCTCGGTGACAATTGCCACGGTGGGAACGACCAAGGCATTATTCGCAGGTTTCCCCAAAAAAGTCAGGTCAACATTCATTCCCGACCGCAGTTGTTCCTTACCCGTTTCCAGAGCGACCCGCACCTGAAAAGACGTGACATTTTGCTCGACCACCGCTTCCGGCGCAATCAGCTTGACCTTGCCTTTAAACACTTGGTCGGGATAGGCATCTGCCACAATCTCAACCGGCTGTCCCTGGGTAATCTGCCCAACATCTACCTCTGGGACTTTCGCCAGAATTTCTAAATCTCTGGCAATAGCAACAATTGAAGTTGAAGTGGCGGAAGCCGTAGTGGAAGCAGAAGTTGTGGGAGTGACGAAAGCGCCTTCTGTGGCGTATTTCTGCGTCACAATCCCCGAAAAGGGAGCGATGATTACCGTGTCGGAGAGCTGGACTTGCACCGCCTGCATCGAAGCTCTGGCAGCGTCAGCGGCTGCTTTTAACCCAGCAATCTCCTCTCGGCGCGTCCCATTTTCTAACTGTCGTAGAGCCGCCTGCGCTTCTGCGACATCCGCTTCTCGCTGAGAAATTTCCTCGCTGCGACCACCCTTTTGGCTTTGCTGTAAGGCAGATCGCGCTTCTGCTACTGCCGCTTGACGCTGCTGGATTTCTTGGCTAGTGCGGTTTTTGAGTTGCTCCAACCGTCGTTGGGCTTCTCTCAGGTTGGCGCTGGCATTGCGGTACTCTGTCAGCACCTCATCCAACTGGTCTTTAGAAATGGCTCCTTGAGAAGCTAGCTGTTGATTGCGATTGGCTCGTTTTTGTGCCAACTCTACCCGCGCTTCGGCGGCAGAGATTTGAGCTTCGGTCTGGGCAATTTCTTCAGGACGACCAATTTGCACCGATGCTAGATTCGCTTCGGCTTGATCCAGACGGGCTTTGAATTGGGCAATTTCTTCAGGACGACCCACCCGCGCCGCTGCTAAACGAGCTTTCGCTTGCTCTAGACGGGCTTTTGCCTGATTGATTTCTTCGGGACGGCTCCCCGCTTGAGCTTGTTGCAGTTTGGCTTGAGCTTGCGCCAGATTGGCTTTGGCTTGAAAAAATTGAGCCTGAAGCTGGGAATTCTCCATTTGGGCGATTTTTTGCCCTTGCTGGACTCTATCTCCCTGCTCGACGTATAACTTTGCCAAACGCCCAGATGTGGGAGGGCTGAGATTGACGCTTTGAACGGGCACGACGGTACCGCTAGCGGTAATCCGTACTTTCAAGGTTTGCGATTTAACAGGTACGGTCAGGCTCTCGATATCTAGTTTGGGTGTTGCCCGACCCAGGATGAAATAAGTGGTAGAGCCAACTACCAAGATGCTAGACGCTATCAGCCCAATGACCCACCGAGAAGGGTTCTTGACTTTGCTTATTAGTGGAAGTTGCATTCGCGTAGTTTTTAAGTCCGGTAGTACGAATGAACAGATTGCTTAATGAGGGTAATTTTAATGACGATGGGATTCAGCTTTAGCACCAAGGAGTCACACTCACCTGTATCGATCTACAGCAAGTTGCTTATTGTTTCCCTATTTTAGCGAGTTTGAACTTCCTGACGGATTGAACCTTGTTTAGTGTTTCCCGTCAATCCGTTACAGCGATCCCCAAATTAACGTGTGGCTTTGCTCTCGATTTCTGCTAGGGTCAGTTAAATTATTGGTAAGGTTGCTGAACATTTCTTCGCTTATTTCTTTGAGGCTGCACCGTGCCTAAACGTTTTTCAATATTCCCGCTTCTTGTTTTCCTTGGTTTAGGGAGCGTTGCTCTCCCCGCCTCTGGGCAAGCACTCGTGCCCTATACGCTACAAATGGAGTCAAAAGAGCTAGAGCAGCAGGGTTTGAACCTGGCACAAGATGCGGCTCAGCTAGCGCGATTCCAACAATACGATCTAGCATTGCCCAGAGCGCGATTGGCGACTCAGCTGGCTCCCGACAGTTATCAAACCTGGTTTTTACTAGGAAGTTTGTTTTTGCAAGCGCAGGAGGTTAATAACGCTATTGATGCCTTGCAACGAGCGAGAACCCTTCAACCCAACGAACCGGGGATTCTATTTGCTCTGGGAAGCGGGCACTTTCAGCAGGAAAAGTATCAGGAAGCTGTTAGTGTTTTGCAAGCTGGGTTAAAGATCAAACCCGATGTCCCAGAAGCTTTGTTTGATTTAGGCAATGCTTACTATAAATTGAGACGGTATCCCGATGCGATCGCTCAGTACCAAAAGGCGGTTGCTAAGGAAAAGAAATTCTGGCCTGCAATTAATAATATTGGGCTAGTTAAGTACGAAATGGGCGATATAGATGGGGCGCTTGGTCACTGGCGTTCCGCTAGCTCTCTCGATAAGGAGGCGGCAGAACCCCGGTTGGCGATGGCGGTAGCCCTGTATGCGAAGGGCGATCGCGAACAGGGTTTGTCTTTGGGAGAAGCAGCGATTCGGTTAGACAGTCGCTACGCCGATGTAAAATTTCTCCAAGAAAATCTTTGGGGCGATCGCTTGCTCACAGAAACGAAAAAGTTCCTGTTAACTCCCAGAATTCAGGAAACAATTGCCCAAAATGACAACGAACCTCGACAACCGCAAAACGCCCCTGAGTGAAGCATGAAGAATAAAGCACGAAGGATAAGATTTTATCCTTCGTGCTTTATTTTTTTGCGGGTAGTTTTACAAATTAGGGCAGGTAGGTAATGGGTAATTACTATTTTCCGGCTGCTCTGCTCCAAACGCCATAACTGCAAGTCTTTTACAAACTCAAGACTGACGCACAGACACCAGATAGGGTGTAGGATCTACGCCAGGTGCATCAAGATGGTCAACCGCTTACTATTTTGATCGGGTTTTGAGCTGACTGACCATAATCCGTAATCGTGCAACGGATACCTTTACCCTAAGAACTTGAGACCTTGGTCTAAATTGTTCAGATTCGATAGCACAGACGAAGTGAAAATTCTGCCTTATTTTTTGGAGTGATCGCTCTCAAAAAAGAGTTTATAAGCAACCCAAACCACTGCCCCAACTATAATCACATAAGAAAGGGTTCCTGCTAGCTGAATGCTGACAACGATGGTAACAACGATGGCTACAAACTTTCCAAGGTTCGCCAGTTTCTTGTACCACGGCTGGGGTGAACGCTGAGAGTCTTGATGCTTAGTAGTTTGATGCAGCGGCGGTTGATTAATTTCTGCCTCTATCTCTCGGAGTCGATTAGCTCTTTTGCGCTCCTGAAGCTCTCGTTCCCTGCGTTGAAGTTCGTTATCTTTATTGTCTGGATAATTCATAAGTGTTTATACTGTATAGGCTTATAAAAGTGTGTGATTATTAGCGTCAATTTTAACCTCGGAACCTCGCAACTGACTAGAGCAAATTAGAAAAAATTTAGTTAAAAAATTTTAGGCAGGCAAGCAAAGAAAGTACATTTGCTCTGTCTCTACCTGTAAATTCTTACGATTCATGTGTTAAATAGCACACTATCGTAACTCAAAAAAAATATATATAAAAGCGATCGCTATCTAGAACAAGTGTAAAATTCCTGTTATATTAATCCGCCGTGGTTACTACATAAGCCATAAAATAGGTGATTTTTTCACTATATCTACAAAAAAATTGTTGATTGTGTAATAGATTCAATTTTGCTTTGAAGCTGTATAAAATAGGGTGGGCAATGCCCACCCCAAACTCTAATAGCTAAGCTCACGATAGCTTTTAACCATTAGCTAGTTCACAATGCACTAAATCCATTTAACCCTCCGCAGCCAAGGCCAAACGCCCGTCTGCCTTCTCAAGATGACACCTTCACTATGTTCTTTGACGACATCCTTCAATTCTTCAGTGGTCAAGGCGTAGCCTAATTCACGAGCAACTTTTACGAATTCCTCTGGACTAGCTACTTCTTGGAATTTTTCGCGTAAACCTGGATCGTAGGTAGCAGCTTCCAGAAATTGACAGGCACTTTCTTTAGACATTTTGACAATCCCCCTACTCTACTGTGTCTTTTTTAGTTCATGCACTATAGCCATTTTAATCGTGCGCTATACTGCTGAAATTCTTTTTTAATCCTATGTTACAGACAGCCGCATCTACCAACCTGAATATTCTTTTAGAAAACCTCCTTTTCCTAGTAATTGTTACGTCTTTTCTTCTCTTTGCGGGTTGGCTTTGGAGACATTCACCTCCCTTCACGATTCCTCAACCACTTCCGCCTTGGTTTAGAGCGTGGTTATTTGTTGTACTGCTAGTGGGAGTGGCGCTTCCCCTAGTAGCAATGGTTCTGTGGGGCATATGGTGGAATCATCCCAGCGTATTTCAGGTACTGGTGCCGTACTTTGTCATTTTGGGGTTACAAATTTTATCCGAAAGCGTGACAACGAGACGGTTTCAATCCTGTACGTTCGTGATGGTTCCTTGCTTATACCTTCCTTATCGCGTTTGGCAATTATATAGTGGATTGACGCTTCTGAATTGTGAGAGTGGGACAATCTGGATACAGAGATTATTAGTGCTGGAAATTGTCCTTTGGATTTTTAATTACGGCGTACACTTGTCGCAGATTCCCCGGCTTCTTAATTGGGAATTAAAACCTCAAAGTGATTAAAATTTAGCGGCAGTTCTTGAAAGGTAAAAGTATGTGAGTAGATGAATTATGGCAGCGTATTCACATCTTAAAGCCAGGAATTTATATTAATAATACTTAGTAATTATTTTGATTGGTAGATGAAAAGCACAAACTAGAGTACGATAACGGCTATAGCCGTCCTAAATAATTCGTGAATTATGAGACCTCAACTTCTTAGAGAAGCTGGGGATATGAAGGGTAGCATCTCGCAAATCCAATAGGATTACTATGGATTTAATTAGCAGGAGATTTATAGGATAAATATCAAATTATTATTTTTATAGAATTTATTTTTAGTTTATAAAAAATTCTGGTAAAATTTAATGGCTGCTCTAAATATTCAATGTTGTATATTTGTAGAATCAAAGCGCAGCAAAATACTAAAAAAATTAACAATAAAGTAATAGTAAATTTTAATCACCGGCACTATTTATATTAGGGCAGAAATTTCATCTACAACTTTCAGCCGGTTCTTGCGGACAGCGTAAAGTAGCCGATCAATTGCTCGCTGGTCTTCTTCGCTGATTGCATCTTGCAACAGTGCAGCCATCAGCCCATATCGGTCAGCCAGGGTAATGCTACCAGTGTAGGTAGCTTGAGCAAATAGTTCAGCGATCGCAGAGTCGAGAGGGCAGATTTGAACAGGCATCTTACGGACATTAACTCGATACTTCTAATATCACGCTTTTGCCCGGTTTACTAAGTGATTAACCACTGTAAAAAATGTGACGATACCCTAGATAATCATGCGATCGCAGGTTTAAGAAAAGGTGATGAGCCGCTAATTGCTGAGTGATATAAATCACACAACTAGCCAATCGGCTGAGACCGATCTGGGTGCGATTCTACCTTGGGCTGAACCACAACCGAAAGATACTCGCGGTAACGACAAATCTTGTCGCCGCGAACATCGAAAGAGATTGCCCCTCGGTTCTGATAAGGCTTCCCCCGCAGATGCCCTTGAGAGCGAATCTCGAACACAACGGTCGTCTCGTTACTGGTGACGCCATCTAGCGTCACCACCAGCTCATTGTTGAAAGCTTCAGACGCATACTCAAAGAAAGCAGCTGCCCGTGCTTTACCGACATTTTCCCCCTGATATTGCCCCACTGGAAACCAGAAGCTAAAGTCATCCGCAAGCATTTCCAAAAACGGTTCCCACTTGCCGGTTCCCATCCCCTGAGTGAAGTGCCCAAATGCACGCTGGGCAGTTTCCATCGTGCTTTGTTGTGTTTGTGCCATGTTTGTAAGCTGCTGCAACTAAATCAATTGTGGCAAAAACAAGCGGAGAGAAGCCGTAGAAATCTCATCGGAACCGCAGGATGCCTGCTTGCACGCTTCGGATGCCGCTACCAGCTACTAGCACCCTCGATATATTGTCCCACCGATAATTAGTGCAGAGGAACTTTCAAAAATGCGGCAAAATTGAGATGCGAATCTTCGGAGACAAGCAGGGATGAATAGCAACCAAAATGAGGGGCAGGCTTCGATTCTGCCCTTACCTGAAGATAGTGACACAATGCGGATACGACCTTGGGGCACAGTCACTGTTTTAGAAGAAGGGCAACGCTACCGGATTAATCGCATTGAACTCAACCCAGGTCATCACATTAGTACCCAAATGCACTATCACCGAAGCGAACACTGGATCGTTGTATCTGGCACCGCCAAAGTGATTTGTGATGGTAAAGAGACAACCTTAATTCAAAAACAGTCAACCTACGTGCCGATGTCTACAGCTCACCGGGTTGAAAATCCAGGGTGTATTCCTCTCGTGATGATTGAAGTCCAAAATGGAGAATACCTTGGAGAAGATGACATCATCCGTTTCGACGACGCGGAAACCTAACATCGCAAAATCAAAGGATATCGTGGTTCTCACTTGAATCAAATACAAGAGCGAACCCCTAGCCTATTCTCTATAAGGGAAGGGGCTAGGGGTTTTATACAAACACAGAAATATAGAAATACTTCTTGAAGGTTCTTCAAAAGTGACGAAAAATCCGGATGAACATTACCCTTGCAATTGCAGCTTTACAAGAGTGGAATCCCTCCTATAAACCAAAAGGTCTATCACGAATCGTAACTTGATTTGATCTAGCCCTGCCGTCCTGCCCTAGTAAAGATAGCCAAAATCTATTAAATTTGAGGCATTCATTTTAACGAAATTATGGGAATTTAATCTTTAAAAAAATCAAGTATTTAGTTAAAGTAAAACCTGAAATTTTACGATACTGTAATTTGTTCTCGTATCCAAGTTCTAAAAGCTCTCATTGTCTTATTCCTACCAATAGCTTTTACCTGACTTAAATATTGGGGAATTACATGAGCCAGTGGTAAATTAGGAAAAATCAGACTAAAATCTGACTCGATATACTTACCGTCTCGTAATATATTAATTTGTAACTTCCCTTTTTCAAATCGCCAAAGCTCAGGCACTTCTAATGCTTCATAAATACTCGGATGAGTGCGAGAAGTTATATCTATCTCTAAGGCTAAATCTGGAGGTGGGTCGATGGATAAATCTAATCTTTCTTTTCCTCTTAGTGCTGCTTCATTTTGAATATAAAAACAGTTATCGGGTTCTATCCCTTTCAGCATATCCCGGTTTTTAAAAGTAGTAGAACGAAGAGGATAAAAATCAATATCTAGTTCTTCTAAAATAATTTCAATAAAGTTGCTGATAAACAGTTTATTGGTTTCATGCTCTGACAAGGGTGTCATGATTTCTAATATTCCATTGTCATAGGCTACTCTTGACGCCCGATGTTCGCCTAACTCTTCTAAAATGGTTTCAAATTCTTGCCAGGTTATATCTTCTAGAAAAACTTTATGACCAGGCGGGATATTAAATCGCTTTAATTCCAACAGCATCTTTAAGCCTCATCTTCACTATTAGGAAAGTAAGGTGGGGAATGCCCACCCTACTTTAATTATCGACTAGCGCAACGCACCAGAGGGAATACCCAAAATATCCTCAATTTTAGGCATATCTTCCAGGGAAATTACGCGACCTTCATCCTCAAAATTAGCAATTTGGTCGAAGTTGAGATAGCGATACAAATCACCTGCAAAAGGATGAATTTTCTTCGCCACAATGTCCATGTATTCTTGCACTGTGGGAATGCGTCCTAACATCGCACAAACAGCAGCTAATTCAGCCGAACCGAGATAAACTCGCGCATCTTTGCCCATGCGATTATTGAAGTTGCGAGTGGAAGTTGAAAATACGGTTGTACCGTCATCCACACGCGCCTGATTTCCCATGCAGAGACTACATCCCGGCATTTCTGTACGCGCACCTGCGGCATCAAATACGCTATAAACACCTTCTTCCTTGAGTTGGTGTTCGTCCATGCGGGTTGGAGGACAAATCCAGAGGCGGGTTTTAACTGCTGCTTCCCCTTCCAGTACCTTTGCAGTAGCGCGATAATGACCAATATTCGTCATACAAGAACCGACGAATACTTCTTGTACGGGGTCATTCTGAACCTCGGACAGCAACTTAACATTATCTGGGTCATTGGGTGCGGCGACGATTGGTTCCTTGATTTCGTTCAAGTCAATCTCGATAATTTCCGCATATTCTGCATCTGAATCGGCTTCCATTAATACGGGATTTGCCAACCATTCTTCCATTTTTGCGACGCGGCGCATGATGGTACGGGCATCTTGATAACCCCGCGCTACCATATTTTTCATCAGCGCTACGTTAGAACGCAGATATTCAGAAACTGTCTCGATACTTAACTTAATTGTGCAGCCTGCACAAGAACGTTCAGCACTCGCATCAGTAAGTTCAAAAGCTTGCTCGACTTTTAAATTTGGCAAGCCTTCAATTTCCATGATTCGTCCGGAGAAGATGTTTTTCTTATTCTGCTTCTCTGCTGTTAGCAAACCTTTTTGAATTGCCACGTAGGGAATTGCGTTCACGATATCCCGCAGCGTCACACCCGGTTGCAACTCGCCTTTGAACCGCACTAAGACGGATTCTGGCATATCCAAAGGCATTACCCCTAAAGCTGCTGCAAAGGCAACTAAGCCGGAACCTGCGGGGAAGGAAATTCCCAAGGGGAAGCGGGTGTGGGAGTCGCCGCCCGTTCCTACGGTATCGGGTAGCAACATCCGGTTTAGCCAAGAATGGATAATGCCATCGCCAGGACGTAAGGCGACGCCACTGCGAGAGGCAAAGAAATCGGGCAGTTCGTGGTGGGTTTTGATGTCAACGGGCTTCGGATAAGCGGCGGTGTGGCAGAAACTCTGCATCACTAAATCTGCACTGAAGCCGAGACAGGCGAGTTCTTTTAACTCGTCGCGGGTCATGGGGCCGGTGGTATCCTGAGAACCAACCGTTGTCATCAGCGGTTCGCAGGAAGTGCCGGGACGCACACCATTGAGTCCGCAAGCTTTCCCGACCATCTTCTGCGCTAGAGTAAATCCCTTGCCGGTATCGATGGGCGGTCGAGGACGGATGAAGATTGGGCTGGGTTCTACTAATCCGAGGGCAATTCTGGTTTTATCGGTGAGGGTGCGTCCAATCAGGAGGGGAATTCGTCCGCCTGCGCGTACTTCGTCGGTGATGGTATCGGGTTTGAGGCTGAAGGTGGATATCACTTCGCCAGATTCGTTGGTAATTTCACCTTTGTAGGGATGAATGGTGATTACCATGCCGGTTTCCATCTGGGTGACATCGCACTGGATGGGTAATGCACCGGCATCTTCGGCGGTGTTGAAGAAAATCGGCGCGATCGCACTCCCTAATATATATCCCCCAGCCCGTTTATTGGGTACGAAGGGTATATCGTGCCCGATGTGCCACAAAACGGAGTTAATCGCAGATTTGCGGGAAGAACCCGTTCCTACGACATCCCCGACATACGCCACGGGATGCCCTTTTTTCTTCAACTCGACAATTGTTTCCAAACTTCCCGGTTGCCGAGATTCCAGCATTGCCAAGGCGTGCAAGGGAATATCCGGGCGGGTTGTGGCATGGGTTGCGGGAGATAAATCGTCGGTGTTCGTCTCTCCGGGCACCTTGAAGACGGTGACGGTAATCGCTTCTGGCAAGGTGGGGCGACTGGTAAACCACTCCGCCGCCGCCCAAGCGTCAATGACTTGCTTGGCATAGGAATTCGTCTCGGACAATTCCAAGACATCGTGGAAGGCGTCATACACCAGCATGATTTTGCTTAAAGCTGTTGCGGCGGCTGATGCCAATTCATCGTCAGATTTGAGTAAATCTATCAACGATTGCACGTTGTAACCACCTACCATTGTTCCCAGCAGTTCTACTGCATAGATGGGGGTAACTAGAGGGCTAATGGTTTCGCCTTTGGCGACAGCGGTGAGAAAGCCAGCTTTCACGTAAGCAGCCGGATCGACGCCTGGAGGAATGCGATCGCGCAGCAATTCCAACAACGTCTCTTCTTCACCCGTGGGAGGATTTTTCAGCAATTCGCACAATTGAGAAGTCTGTTGGGCATCCAACGGCAGTGGTGGAATTCCGAGTGCCGCCCTCTCAGCGACGTGTTGACGATAAGATTCAAGCATTTTTAAGTCTCCTAATCTCAGCAAAATTTGGGGGCGGTAGCGCTTTTATCGCATCGCTTTTGTGTTCTCAATCGGGAGGATGCGATTCACACGCTTTTGCCCTCGATAGGTAGAAGTCAACACAAGGTATGGCGCTACTACTTAAGTCGCAGATCAACTTTATTAATTATTGTGAAAAAATGGAATAAAATTTGTAGGATTCGCTGCAACTACCCTTACCCGTAACGGTTGATCTGGCAGGATACATTCCCATAAAAAAAGGGCGATCGCTCTCTATCGCCCACGTAGCTTTATAAACCAGGAATCCGTCGTCTTCAGCTTTGAAGATTTCGTGCTTAGATAAGATTTTACACCTAAAGGGGGAGGAGTGCGCTCCTTCACTCTTTACGGTTGAGTCAGCAGTTACTGCTGACTCAACCGCAAGCACCGCCAGATATTCCGGAAACTCCTAGAGGCACAATGTCAGTTGCTTCGACTCTGCTTCTAGAAGGCGAATTAGATTTTCGTCACCTTTGGCTTTAGCGACTTGTATCCGATGTTCCAAGCTGCGGTGGATATTCGCTAAGTGACTTTTAGCGGCGTTATCCAACACTTTTCGCCGATTTGTATCGGTTGGCAATTTCCGATCGCCTAGAGATGCCATCCCTTCACATGAGATTTGCCTCTCTAGAGCATCCCTAGTCGTGCCGGTTTTGCCGATGAAGTAGGGGACTCCCCGATAGTTCAAGTTAACAATCGCATCGGGAACTGCAATATGTCTGGGATATGCAACGTTGTAAGTCTGTCCCCGATACTTCCCCACAATCTCGCTTTCGGTTACTTCCAGCGTGGGTGAAGTTTTTTCGTAGCTGACGCCGCGATAAGAGAGTTTCATAAGTTTCGCCTCCGATTGAGTTTCCTGAGTATTTGTGACTAAGCAAGGCACGCTGCTTCGCGATCGCGCTCTACTTTTATTCCCCAGAGCCACTGACGGCTATGAATACTCAGTCAGTGGTGAACTAGCTAATTTATTTCTGTATCTATTTTTACATTTTTCCTTTTAAAGTGTCAATTTTTAAGAGATTTTAAGAAAATCTTTTGAGCGATCGCTGGGAAATCGTCCAACTAGACTCTACTGGCTGCTGATGCCTATTGCTTTACTTGATTTAGTTGCCGGGAGAAGCGAAAAGTAGCTGTACAAATCGGGAAACAATCAATGGTTCATCAACGACACTAAAATTAGTCAAGAACCCTCTATCGGAAGTATTAAACTTCGTCTACCTCCTCAGAAGGATAAACAACTCGATTTTAGTGGTGCCAAGAAAAATTATGAAACCCAAAAGCTTTTCTGCGTTACAAATTTTAATCAAAAGAACCGCCATTCTAATCATTGCGGCTTTCGTGCTGGTTGTGGTTTTTGTGAATCGGGCAAATGCAAACGGGGCGGAGTTCCTGGTAAGTAACGGCAATAATTTCGATGTCAATGAAATTCAATTTAAGCGAGTTGAATATGTCGGACAATGTCCGGGAACTGTAATGAATCCCGGCACAAGGAAAGCTCAGTTTGTTTCTAAATCAACTCCACCCGCACCGAAAAGGAAAGTGACAATCCGGAACGTGACTCAGGGCATGAAGAGTAATCCTTATCCCTACACGAGCAGAGGTTACAGTGAAGGGCAATATTCTCAAGGGGTTGATTTGAGTTTGGGAAATAGCCATCAAACTCGTACTTTTGCAGTTTTAGAAGGCGAAAATAAGTTTGAGTATGAAATTAAAGAAGGAGAAAGAATAATTGAACAAGGCACTTTTACAGCGGAAGTTTCTGTCAAAGATGTTGGAGTTTTTCCCCGCGATACCATCTGTGAGGAAAAATTAGAATGTCGGGACGATGGAGACTGTTACGACAGAGACGGAAAGAAGAGAGGAAGTCGCCAAAGATGCTATACAACGAATACCTGCCATTGTCCTGACTAATAAAGCTTATGCGGCTGGCAAGTCACGGAGGAAATAGAAGCGATCGCTCCCATCACCCCCTTTTTTTCGCCCCAAGTATCCCGTTAAAGGTGAGGAAAGCTCAATCAGAATATCGTGCATTTCCTCAGTTTTTAATGGCTGAGGAGGATGGGAGCCAAAATATGCGCCATGTAAAGCTTCAACTCCAGCATTATCTAAACCTGTGTTTTGCAGGTAATTTTTTACAAGCTGGACTAGATGCGATCGCAATCTGATATTTTGCCATACCTTGTCAATATAAAGTTTAACTTTATCGTCAGCATCCTCGCCAAATGGGGCTTGCTCTAAACAAGGTTTTAGCTCTAACAAGTTGATAGAGCCTTCATGCTTCGCTTTCAGTTCAACTAGCTTTTGCAAGGTTTCAGGGCGAAGTACATTCATTTGGTTTCCGGTAGCAGTTTTATTAGCGTGTTTATTTAATTCACCAGCCGCTAGAATTATCTTGATACAAGAGTCATATTGCTGCTGAAGATGCTTATATCCCAGCTTAACAAGCTGTGCAGGAGTTCCATCAGTTACAGTGTCAGTTTTGGTAGCCTTACACTCTCCTACTACCGGATAAGGAGTTTCACAATAAAAATCTAAACCTCCAGCACCACCAGTAGAATCAGGATCGAGACTAGCTTCTGGCTTGGCGTTAGAATTTTTGAAACCTAGCTTGATTAAGCTTTTACGGACTAATTTTTCAAATTCTTGACCGTCGCTAGAATTTCCTACGGCTGCAATTGTCTTAATCCAATTTAAATCGGGGTCAACTTGTGTTACTAGGGAATCTTCAGTCCAACCCAGAAAAATTTTGATGTCTCGATCTAGTTCTTTAGCTGAGGGGTTGTTAATAGATACCTGCGAGATCGCATTCTGCAACTCTTCTAATTCTGGATGCAGGGGAGGCTGTCTGTGTTCTAGTTGCTGGCAGCGTTCAGTGAAGATGTGATCGCTCAATACAGGCGAAGATTCGGTAATAGTTAGGAGATGCGGTAAAGAAATAAAATTCCCCTTGGGATTTACCGGAACTTCAAGCGGTTGAGGTAGCAGATAGACGCGCAAATATGCCAGGAAAATATGACCCCGTTGAGAAAGTATTTCCTGTAATGCTTCATCTGTCCATACCGTTAACCGCGACAAGGCAGCTAAAGACTCAGCATCATTTAGGATTTGGCAGGTTTCGCATTTTGCCCAAGCTTTAATCAAAACCGTTTCAGAATTTAGTTGAGCGATCGCACTTTGGGCAATTGGCAAGAAAGCTGAGCGGTAGTAATGCTCAGTTGGCAGTAAGTTAATTGAAGCATCTGAAGGATAGAGAGCAAATTGCCGCCTCGGATTGAGGAATATTTGGGACATGGCGGCAATCATTCGCCCTTGAATTAAGGCTTCAACGTCTGGAGCAGGTAGACGCAGTGCAGTGTTCATCAAAGTCAAATTAGTCCTTCATAATCGACGCTAATAAGGCATCCAGATGAGAATCATCAGTTGGCTGCGATGCTTCAGTTAACATAGTCGAAGCTTCTTCAAATAAAGCATCCTCATCGACTAAACCCTCAGGAGTTTGACCGGATGGATCGCTCAGGATCTCCCGAATTAACGGGTTATTTACTGTTAACTCTTTTTCGGTTATAAAGTTAAAGATTTGACTTTCACTCAAATCAAGGCTTTCATGCTTCTGATAAACAGACCAAATCGCTATTAGTGGTTTAATCTCCTCCTCCATCAACTTCACCCACTCTCCACCTTGCTGTTCTACAAGTTGTTTCCGATATTGCTCGGCTACTACCGCCTTAGGAGGTATTGTTTTAGAACGGACAAAACACCCGCGAGTTAGATCGTAGGTTTTATATTCAGTAAGAGCTTTCAATCCAGCTTTTATACCTACCCCACCAGATGCCTGAATAACGGCTACTCCAATCTTGACTACATTGCTATCCTCTTCACCAACAATTTTGAAATCAATGCAATTATTTTTGGGTTTAACAGGAGTTTCAATCTTATCAACTTTGACCCGCTCTATTGTTTTGCCAACAATTGTATTGAATGCAAAGGTAAGAGCTTGAGCAATTTTAGCTTCATCGTCTAGAAAATCTGCAAGACCTTCAAGTTCCTCGTTAAAAGCTAGCTCGACTCGATTATCCTTACCCTTTTTAATTTTTTCGGCACACCAGGTCAAAAGTTCTCTTGCAGTTAGCCCTTGTTTCCCAAGTTTTCTAAGCTCTCCCTCGTCAAATGGATACACTGGATAAGGTAGAGTAATTCCATGCTCATCACAGAGCTTTTTCAACCGTTGGGAAACTAAAGCAACAACTTCATCAGAATTGAGATTTCTTAAATCAATCGGCTTACCAGAGTTAAATTCAGCCATGCGATCTATCACTGCATTTGCATCTGACATATATGCAATCTCAGCTTCCCAAGTAGCAGGATAGATAGTGGTAAGCAACACACCACGCTTTATTTTGTTGTATAAATCTTTAACAAAGCTGGCAACTACCTGCGCCCTTGTAAAACCCTTGTCATCGCATCCTGCTGCACCATCTAACTCGTCAAAACAAAGTAGCGGTGTTCTGTAATCACTAATTATGTCTAGGATATAGCAGAGTGTTTTAGAAGAATCGACAGCAATGGTAGGCAAACCCATTGCATCAGCTTGTAATTGTGCTAATTCTTCCCCTGCCAACCATTTGATTGCAAAGGGTGCATGTAGTTGGGAAAGCGTCCACAGAATAGCTCGTATGATGTAGGGGTCAATATCAGGCTTAATTAGAATAACTCTATTAGTCAGATTATCAACTAGCTTGGGATCTTTTGCCAAAGCTGGGAGAAATTTATTAATCAGATCCTTAGGTGTGCAGCTTTTTCTGGAGACTTCACTGACTAAGGCGGCTGCTAGTTCTTGCCATTGCATTACATTTTGACTGCCAACCTGTTTGAGGCTAGATGCCAAGGTCTGTAGAAACTCAGACTTAATCTGATTTAAATCTTCATACTCAGCCATGTAGACAAAGAAAGCACTGCCTTCAGTCTGAAGACGCTGGCGAATCCGACTAATAATGTGCGTTTTTCCTAGCCCCCTGTCAGCCCTTATAGTAATACCTCTAACTTGACACTGACCTGCGCGAACTTGTCTGATTGCTTCAAAAACAGCATCAGAAGCATGGGCATTGATTGCAGAAACCTCTGGGAAACTTTTTCCCCATACTTGTGATTTCTTGACAACTTGATGTCCGTCAAATACATTGTAGTTTCTAATTAAGTCTTCGATTGAAGATACAGTGCTAGTCATCGTTTTATAAGGGCTAAAGTTCCAGAAAGATAAAAGGACAGCAAAATTACTCAACTAAGGTTAGGAAATTAGACGCTTAGCATAACAGCGTAAATTGCCCAGTTCATTCCTAATCGAGTCTTCGATTTTATCTGGGGCACTATCTTCTACCCCGCCACCCTGAAGTTGCAAAATGTCGTTTGCTTGCATCTCCATCATCCACTCGGTGAACTGAGCACGAGTTACACGATTGCCAATCTCCCGCCGAATTCGGTAAATTGGCACCAGATCGTTCAGATTGTAGTCGCGGTTCATCTGGTCGTAGACATCCGATGCCACTTGCTTAAACTCGTCGTAGGATGCGATCGCTTTCTCGGTTGCCTTACTCGATGTAGCAGTAGCCCCATTTACAGGCGTTCCCATCTCTCTAAGCCACTTCAACAAAGCATTGCCAGTTTTTGCCCCAAGTTGACTGTCAAACTGAAAATCAGCGTTTTTCAGTCCCTCACCAAGCATCTCAACGCCTTTACCAGACAGGGATATTTTGTTTTTGGAGATAGCGATCGCTCCAGATGTTTGCAACTGTTCAAAAACGCCTTGATAGTCCCCTGCCTTCTCATTCGTCCGTTTAACTCTTTCGGTTAATTCACCTTTTTTAACTTCCTCATCAGTTCCTCCCAAATCCCACAAAGCAAGAAGGACGCGAGTTTTAGCATGAGCTTCCGTACCTTTTAACCCTTTAGCGGTATCTTTTGATTTTTCTTTTGTTGTCATCTCAGTAATTCCAGATAATTGCGATCTACAATTAGTATTCCCATTCAATCTAACCAAAGTTATAGTTCCCGTCACTCTCAAGCAAATTGCGATGAGACACGGAAAAAAAGCCAATTTACTAAAACATTAAGTTTGGTTAAAAAAAAGTTAGTATCTGGTGGCTTGTGGATATCGACTCAATTCTTCAACCGTTTCAGCGCTTTGGTGTTCATCTCGGTTTAGAGCGCATTCAAAAATTATTGGCAGACTTGGGCAACCCGCACCACAAAGTGCCAGTGATTCATGTCGCTGGAACGAATGGCAAAGGCTCAGTTTGTGCTTATCTTTCCGCAGTGCTGACTGAGGCAGGTTATCGCGTGGGGCGATATACTTCCCCTCATTTAGTTGATTGGAACGAGCGCATCTGTCTCAACGAACAGCCCATATCGCTGGAAACGCTAGAAAAATTGCTGCTACAAGTCCAAGCAGCTATCCAACCGGATGAGGAGTCACCCACGCAGTTTGAAGTCATCACCGCCGCCGCTTGGTTGTATTTTGCTCAAGCTCAGGTAGATGTGGCGGTGGTGGAAGTGGGTTTAGGAGGGCGTCTAGATGCGACGAATGTATGCCCTAATCCTCTCGTCACAATTATTACTTCTCTCAGCCGAGAACACTGGCAGAACCTTGGCCCTACTTTAGCGGATATTGCCAGAGAAAAAGCCGGTATCCTCAAGCCGGGATGTCCTGCTGTTGTCGGACAGTTGCCAGAGGAGGCAAGGGCGGTGGTACGTGCCCGGATTATTGAGTTGGGTTGTCCGGTTGTTTGGGCTGAACCAGCGGTGGAGTTAAGAACCGCGAAGACGCCAAGGACGCAAAGAGAAGAAAGAAGGGTGGAGTATCAGGGGATAAAGTATCCTTTGCCGTTATTGGGAGATATTCAGCTGAATAATTCGGCGTTAGCGATCGCATCTCTCCAAATTCTCTCCTCACAAGGTTGGGAAATTTCAGAAGCAGCGATCGCTTCTGGTATGGCAAAAACTCAATGGATTGGGCGTCTTCAGTGGACAATTTGGCAAAATCATCGGTTATTGATCGATGGTGCCCATAATCCAGCCGCCGCGATCGCGTTGCGTCAATATGTCGATACCCTGGATAAATCGCCGATCCATTGGGTGATGGGGATGCTTTCCACGAAAGATCATGCGGATATTTTTAGTGCATTACTTAGAAAGGGCGATCGCTTGTATTTAGTCCCCGTTCCGGATCATAGTTCCGCCGATCCTGAATATTTAGCTACCTTGGCTCAAAATATCTGCCCAGAACTAGGCGATTGTCGCACCTACCCGGATCTCACGGCTGGATTAGAAGCGGCGATTTCCCCAGAAAGTTTATTGGTTTTGTGCGGTTCACTTTATTTACTGGGTCATTTTCTGGGACAAAACCGCTCTGCTGCATCCAGATGATACTTGTATTTTCAACGCAGAGGAACGCCAAGGTAAGCGCAAAGTAACGCAGAGGAAGAATCCCTGGATTACTCAGCACTCGCCGCCAAGTTTTTGCCTAAAATGTCTTGCTGCACTTGCTCTGGGGTTTGGTTTCCGTTGACAGTCAATAACCGTTGGCGATGTTCGTAGTATTCCAGGATGGGAATTGTGCGTTCTTGGAATAATTCGAGGCGGCGTTGTACGATTTCTGGTTGATCGTCTGGACGCGATCGCTCTAGGGAACGGCTTATCAACACTGATTCTGGCACCTCTAGCCAAATTGCCCAATCTAGATGTTGTCCCAAATCTTCCAGCAAAAAATCTAATTCTTCTGCTTGAAAAGCAGTACGCGGATAGCCATCTAACAGCCACCCGCCTTTGATATCCGGCTGTTGGAGACGCTGGCGCATGAATTCGATCATTAGGCGATCGGGCACTAACTCACCCTTTTCTACATAGGATTGTGCTTGGACACCGAGGGGAGATTGGGATGCGATCGCTTGTCGCAAAATGTCGCCCGTGCAAATTCCAGGAATCCCAAGGTGACTGCATAGCAATGCAGTCTGCGTTCCCTTACCTGCCCCAGGCCCTCCTAGAATTATCAGTCTCACGGCACCTTGCTCCTGCTGTGATTGAATCAAGCATCGCCTGGAAGCTGAACTTTGATCAGCTTTCAACCAAGCCTATGCTGGCTATTTTGCCATTGATCGGGCGCTCAGCGAGACTGAGGAAGCCAAGAACTAATACAAGAACTAATACAGGATAGTTAGCACTTGACGGGCTTGACGGATGGATATATCTAGTGTTTGATTATGAGGAAAAATAAAAAAACACACTACATATCGTTTGCTAACCAAACTTTTCTGGGGCAAGCGATACGCGCGTCAAGATTCCTCACGATTAAACTTCGTCTTATGGTTGCCCAGCTAGAAACCCCAGCGCTTCATTCAGATCGTCGCCTGCTCCCCACTATTGAAGGACTGGTGCAAGTTTTTACCGGCGCTCACCGCAGCTTTTTTACCGGCGTGATAGCGCAAGCGCTGCGAATTGCCGGTCAAGGAACCTCAGTTTTAGTGATTCAGTTCCTCAAAGGCGGAATTAATCAGGGACACGAGCATCCCATGCGCTTAGGGCAAAATCTAGATTGGGTTCGTTGCGACTTACCCCGTTGCATTGATACCCCGCACCTCGACGAAGCGGAAACTCACTCTTTACTCCAGCTTTGGCAGCATACCCAGAAAGTAATATCCGAAGGCAAATATTCCCTCGTCGTTCTGGATGAATTGAGCTTAGCGATTAACTTTGGCTTAATTCCCGAATCTGAGGTACTAGCGCTGCTCGAAAAACGCCCTGCTCATGTAGATATCATTTTAACTGGCCCAGAAATGCCCCAAGCACTTCTGGATGTCGCCGACCAAATTACTGAAATACGTCGTAGTCACCGACCCTAAGGAATACACTTCACGTTATCCTAGTATTCCGGTTGGGATTACTTGTGAACCTGTGATTAAGAACGATATCTGGATTACCGAAATGGCTCAAAAGGGTATGATTTCGCCCTTTGAGCCTAAATTAGTTCGTCGTGTGGACGATTTACCTGTTATCTCATTTGGTCTGAGCAGCTTTGGTTACGATATCAGGCTCTCGCCTCTGGAATTCCGCATTTTTAGGCATATTCCCGGCACAGTCGTCGATCCCAAAAACTTTAATCCTGAAAATTTGGAGCAGACAAAACTCCATACCGATGCGAATGGTAGCTATTTCATTTTGCCCGCTCATACCTATGGATTAGGCGTGGCATTAGAAAGACTAGAAGTGCCTGAAAATATTACTGTATTGTGCATTGGAAAAAGTACATACGCACGATGCGGGATCATCTGCAATCTAACGCCTGCTGAGGCTGGTTGGAGAGGACATTTAACCCTAGAGGTTTCCAATTCATCAAATGCAGATTGCCGTATTTATCCCAATGAAGGAATTGTGCAACTGCTATTTTTTGAGGGTAAACCTTGCGAGGTGAGCTATGAATCTCGTCAGGGTAAATATCAAGATCAGCCGGAAAAAATTGTTATAGCACGGATATAAGGAAATACGCAGGTGAAATACTTTCGTGTTGAGGTAGTTGCTGCCACGCCAAATCCCCAACAAGTTATTTGGGCAGCAATGCATCAAGATTACTCCGAAGAGTTGGTTTGGAATAGTTGCGATCGCTGGCCTGATGAGGAGCGGAGCGGCGAACTGATTATTAAACATTTATTATCAGGCGATCGCGGACATTACGGCCCTCTAGAACATCCTCAAATTACTGTTAATGTGGGTTATTTCCCGCATTCAATGATGCAGCAACTCCGCACTCATCGCGTGGGCGTGAGCTTTGATGTACAATCCTTCCGTTATACCGGACAGAGAATTGTTGATGTTGTAGAGGGGAAATTAGATATAGAAGAAGCTTTCTATTTACGTCCGGTTGGTAACTATACGAACCGTCAAGGGAAACGCTATTTGTATTCCGAGGAACAACGTCAGGCTGATTTGCAATGGTGCGAAGACGCCTGCAAACATTATAAAAAACGCATAGATGAAGGACTTTCAGAAGAACACGCCAGAGGAATTATTCCTTTTGATGCCAGACAGCATTTTGTGCTGAGTTGTAATGTGCGATCGCTCATGCATCTTTTAGACTTGAGATGGAAAAAAGATGCCCAATTAGAGGCGCAAAAGTTTTGCGAGTTGCTCTGGGTTCATTTTGAACAATGGACACCTGCGATCGCTCAATGGTATTTGGAAAACCGAGCAAAAAAGGCAAAATTAGCTCCATAGCTTGCCAAAATAAACTTTATATGGTTATGAAGACCATGACCGCCTGAAGTTAAAAAAGCCTTCTAAGAGGTCTTCCAGGCGGGTATTTTTCTGAAGTCGTTGTCGGTGCCACTCGTTAGCAGTTTGTTGAATAATTTCTGATAAGGTGGGAGAAATGGCAGGCAGTTGGCACAGAGCATCCACTTTGATTTTCTGCCGCATAGCCAGCGCGATCGCTCCCATTAACTCACCCGCTTCCATCCCCACTAGCGTTGCGCCTAGAATTTCTCCATTGCGACGCACCAGAATTTTACAAAATCCCGTGATTTCCCCTAATATCTGGGCTGCTGCCACTGCCTTGAAATATTGTCGCAACACTAAGACATCTTTACCGTACTGGCGTCTCGCTTGCGCCTCGGTTAAACCAACCCGCGCCAGCATCGGTTCAGAAAAAACGCCTGTCGGAATGCCGCGATAGTCTACTTTGAAAATAGGCGCAAACAAAGCATTTTTGAGGGCGATGCAGGCTTCGTACCGGGAAATGTGGGCAGCTTGATAACCCCCAGCAACGTCACCACAAGCGTAAATCCGGGGGTTCGTTGTTTGCAGTTTCTCGTTCAACTCCATGCCACGGCGATTCATCTTGACGCCAACACCTTCCAAGTTTAAAGAGGTGACATTCGGTTGCGGTCGAGTACATAGCACAATTTCATCGGCTTCAATCGCTTTGTTGCCAGCGAGAACCCACTTTTTACCATCAATTCGTTTAACTTGCGTCACCTCTGTTTGAGTCAGGACGCGGACACCCTCAATGTCTAGCTGTGCTTGCACCACTCTCGCCGCCTCTGGGTCTTCTTTCGGCAGAATGTGGGAACTGCGTACCACTAGGGTGACATCAGCGCCCAATCGAGATAAAGTCTGTGCCAGTTCGGTGCCAGATGCGCCACCGCCAATGACCACCCAGCAGAGGCGAGGAGATGCGTCTACAGCTATCTGTTCGGGGGATTGCTGCCAAATATCTATCGGCGTCCGATAGCCAGTAGCTTCGAGTCCGTCAATTGCTGCAATCCCCGGACGAGAACCCGTGGCAATCAGGTAGGCACGCGATCGCAATCTCCGTCCATTGACGACAAAAGCGAGGTAAGGTTTACGGCAAAATTCACCTTCCCCAACAATGACATCAACACCCAAAGAAGCCAAAATCGCTGGGGAATGTTGTTCTTCTAAGGTGGAGACGACGCCATCCGCCCACTGGATTGCCTCAGTCAATCGCACCCCTGGAACGGGTTGCTGTTCTGTAGAATCAGCCAGATCCCAGGGAATACCGAATCGATTGAAGTCACTTTGCGGGTGAATCACTCGCCTAACCTGAGTCAAAGCTTTGGTATAGAGAGACCCTAACTGTAAGGACGATTGCCAGCGTCCCTCAGGAGGCGGCTGGGGTTCGACTAAGGCGACGCGGGCTTGCAGGTTGGCAGCCGCAATTGCGGCATGACGCCCTGCCTCCGTGCCGCCTATTACGACTAAGTCGTACTCAACTGCCATGATTTGTTCTTTGTCAGTTGTTAATTGCTAATGTGTTGATTGCTAATGGCTAATCGGAAAAATGAACAATTAGCCATTAGCGATTAGCCATTACAAAATTGCTGCTAGACCGTCGATTAGGCGCTGGTTATCAACTTCGGAACGCACGGCGACTCGGAAATAGCGATCGCCCAATTCTGGAAAGCTCAAGCAGTCACGGATCAGAATTTTACTCTGCTTGAGGAGTTTTTCCTGTACTTGCGAACTGGGTTGTTCTGACTCAACCAGCAAAAAGTTAGCAGCACCCGGTAGCGGTTGCAATCCCGGTATTTGCGCCAAACCTTGGAACAGGTGGGACTTTGCCGGTTCCAACCAATCCCAAGTTTGCTGTTGAAATTGTGTATCCTGTACCACAGCGACACCAGCGGCTGCGGCTAAGGTGTTGACAGGCCAAGGATCTCGCCACTGTTGCCAGCGCCGCAGGCGGTCTGGGTGAGCGATCGCATAACCTAAGCGCAGCCCTGGCAGACTGTAGAACTTAGTGAGCGATCGCAGAATCACCAAATTTGGGTAGTCTTGCACCACTGGAATGAGGCTTTGCTGCTGGGAAGGCGGCAGAAAATCCATAAAGGCTTCATCCATCACCACCAGCGCAAATTTCTCCAGATAAGGGATCAGAGTCTCTCTGAAAAACATCTGACCCGTGGGATTGTGCGGGTTATTCACCAGTAGACCAGTGGGATTTTGGATTTTGGATTTTGGATTTTGGATTGGGAATTCTAAATCCAAAATCGAAGCTCGAAAATCGGGAAGCGGGCACTCATGTACGTTGGCGCTAAACGTCCGGAGTGCCCGCCAGTAATCGCCAAATGCTGGTGTCACCAGACACGTTCCCGTCAGTTCTGATAAATCCCAACTTGCCCAGGTTAGTAATTCTGCCGAGCCGTTCCCAGGCAGAATCCAGTCTGGCGGGAGTTGGTGCAGCTGACCCAGAGACACCCGCAACTCGGCATAATCTGGGTCAGGATAGGCACGTAAGCGCTCTAGATGTGCCCCAATCGCCGCGAGTGCCGACTGGGGAGGCCCCAACGGGTTAATACTGGCAGAAAAATCAACAATGAGGTCGGGGGAACAGCCTGCCAGTGCAGCTGCCCAGGCTAAGTTACCCCCGTGAACAGGCCGAGTCAAGGATGATTGCCGCTTTGGATGAGTGGTTAATCTTCGGGCGCAACTTTTTCTTTAAACAACTTACCCGCAGAAAATGCAGGAACCTTCGTTGCGGGGATTTCCATTTTGTCCCCAGTTTTAGGGTTGCGACCCTCGCGGGCTTTGCGTTCCCGCGATTCAAAAGAGCCGAATCCCACCAAAGTCACCTTATCGCCAGAAGAAACAGCTTCCATGATAGCTTCCAAGGCAGCCGTCAAAACAGCATCTGCTTGCTTCTTAGTGACAGAAGCCTTGTCTGCCACTGCATCAACCAATTCACCTTTATTCATGTTTAGTCACTCCAAATGGTTTGTACGGGCGTGATTATGACTAGCTCTAAAGTCCCAATCGGGGCTTTAGACACGAGCCTTTGAGGGCAATTTAGCCTCAAAAAAGCTGAAACTCTCGCTGTCTCGAAGTTTCACTGCATTATTCTAAAGTCTGCGTGCTGGATATGGATCGTCGAAAGCTTTAAGTTATGTAGATTTGAAGAGTTTTTTGATTAATTTTTCGGCAACGGGCACTTTTTAAGAGTTGCACAACCTAGTTTCCTAGGCAAAAACTCCGTCTAGGGCACAAATAAGCCCCCTGTCGGAAGTCGAACAGGGGGAAGTTGTGTTTTGTCTCTTCAAGGCTCAAGCGATCGCTACTTGTTACTTACGCCCCTTCCCTTACTTACGCTCCAATATCTGACGCGCATTTTGTCCTGGGGTGTAGCTGTAGCCAAACGCGGAACGGGACGAGTCATCAATAATCTGAGGCGTCAGCAACACGATTACCTCTTGCCGTTGATTGACCTTGTTGGTACTTCTAAACAAGGCACCTAGAAGCGGAATATCGCCCAAAATTGGCACTTTGGATACGGTCGTTCGCTCTGAATCTTGAATAATCCCCGACAGAATCAGCGTCTGACCATCTCGCAGGCGAAGTTGTCCAGAGTTCAGGTTACGCACTGTCAGCAAAGCGATTTGGTTAACATCATCACCAACGACTATATTTTGCTGACCCCCAATTGCAGTTACGGTGGGATTTACCGCTAAAGTGACGAAACCATTATCGTCAATCCGCTCGACTCTGATATTGAGGATTAAACCTGCCTGTTTAATTTCTGCGGTGACGGTTGTATTCGTCGTATTTTCAGTTGTTTCCGTTTCCCGCCGAATATTACCCACAACCTCTTGAGTCAAGTTGACGGTAGCCGACTGTCCTTCCTGGACAACCAGAGTCGGGTCAGTCAAAATCTTGGCGTTGCCACTTTGAATCTGCGCCCGCAATGAGGATAAGAACCGGCTGGGGAACTGCAATAGGGAAGGGAGAGCTGCCGTAACCGTCCCAACGGTTCCCGCTGTTGCAGTGGATGTTACCCTTCCAGTAGCGGGGTCAACGGTTTGAGTAATGATATTGTCTGTAGCTGGAGTAATGGTTACGAAACCACCCTGTAGCGGATTATTTAAATTCACAACAGGTCTAGGAAAAAGCCCAGCTCCTGAATTTTGTGCCCTTGTAACACCATTCGGACCCACTATGATGGTACCTGGTACAGTTCCCGGTACGCTGATGGGATTGTTTGGGTCAAGGAAAACATTGGCTCCGCTAAAGGGATTCGGGATGACAGGGGGGCTAACCTGACTCGTATTCACCTGCTGGTTTGTCGGGGGTCTGACACCGCCGTAATTAAAGGCTGCTGCTCCCTGGTCAACACTGAAGAAGCTATCCCCGATCCCGAAGGAGAAGCTAGTGTTAAAGTCCTTGGTGTTCAATAGGTTGACATCAACGACCTTGACATTCACTGCCACCTGGCGACGACGGGCATCTAACTGGGTCAAGAGGTTTGTCGCAATTTCAACTTTGCGAGGAGAACCAACCAGGGTGATGGCATTGAGTCGCTCGTCGGCTGATACTGCTAACCCTTTGAGTAGTAAAGGGGCATTTCCCTCAGTAGCTCTCAGTGCTAAAATGCTTGGCGTTCTGATTTCTACGGTTCGAGCGGCGGCTCCCTCTCCAATGGTCTGAATTTGAATTTGCTCTGTAGGGATTTGCGTCTCTGCCCCTTGGGTCGTCAAGAAGTTTGCCGCTGCCGTGACAGGGACTTGATTGAGTCGCAGGCTGCGCGTGATGATATTTCGAGCATCGTCGGGCAGTCTGGCACCCACAAAAATTGTTCGTCCAACTCGGTTGGCTTCTAAGCCGCTCAGCTGAAGGACGTAGTTGAAGACATCTTGAACTGGCTCATTTTCGATATCCAGGGAAATCGTAGGTCCCCCCTCGGTAGCACCACCTGGGCCAGGAGCGGCTGCTGGTTGCCCCGGAGTCCCGCCTGCTGCCGCGCCTCCCGTAAAGGCAAGGTTGAGACCCGCAGAACGGGCAAGCAGCCCTAAAACTTCTCGGACGGGAGCATCCCGCAACACTAAGCGGGGTACGCGCTCAGCTGTACCGAGATCGATGACAGCGGGGGCAGCATTGGTGTTGGAGGTAGTAATATCGCCGACTGGGGGCGCGATCGCTCTCGGCAAGAAAGGCGGTGCCGGACTGACGGGTTGCACTGTCCCCGCCGCTGGAGCCGGAACTCCGTCAATGGTAATGCGCGGGTTTGGCACCAGAACATCTGGGTTTGGCGGGTTGATGACTGGTTGAGGCTGAACCTCAGGTAGACCGGGAGCGGGGGTTATGCCACTGGGTGCTGGAACCTGAGGGATTTGACCGGGTGCCGTTTGGGGGAATAGACCGCCCGGAACTGGCGTTTGAGCGAGTCGGGTTGGAGTCGGTGGCGTCTGTGCCGTTGGAGCAGGTGCAGTAGGAGAAGAATTAACAGGTGCTTGGGAGGAGAGTGTCGGCGGTGCAACAGAGTTAACGTTTAAGGTGATTCCCCCTTCCTTGTTCTGGCTAATCTGCCCGGTCGGTTTGCTGTTAGCAGTGCTGACCGTTACTCGGACGCTATTGTCCTCCCGCTGGCTCACGACGATTGACTGAATGCCAGGAGCCGGATTTTCCTGACGGAAGCTGTCTCCCTCAGGTAAGCTCAGTCGGGCATTCAGCACATCTGCCGTTAACTCATTGCCACGGCTGAGTGTGAACATCTGAGGGCGTAGGACAGTGTCCTTGCCGGAGCGATCGCCCTCAGATGTCTTTAGCATCACTTCAACACCATTATCCGTGGGATTGAGTTGCACAGCGGTTACTTGCGTGGCAGCTGCTAAGACCCGTTGTGTTCCGGGTAGAACCAGTGCTGAACCGAGCAAGATTCCACCCAATATTGATAGCTGTTTCACCGTTTCCTCCTCACACAAAAGCAATTTTTGCACCTGAACAGCTTTCAGGTCGAATTCTCGACACCTACTTGCTGTCTCCTACTGGGGTGGTTGAGCTGCCGCTGCTGCTGCCGCTGCTGCTGCCGCCGCCTCTTTCGCTTCCTGCTCCGATAATGGCAGCAGCACCTCTAACTTAAAAGAGGTGTTAATCAAGGTTCGCTCTTTTGGTTTGCCACTGGGGACAATTTGACCCTGCCGGTTTACCGTAATTTTCTGACTGGTCGCCGCGTCCTTTAAATCTGATTTCAAGTCTTTTACTACTAGCAGTTGCTGGAGTCGCTCTAGACTTCTCAGAATGGATTGGGTTTGTCCGTAGTCGCCTTCAAAGCTTACATTGTATACCTTACGTTTGAGCTTACCATTGACTTCCGGCCCCAAAGACCCATCAGTAATAATGTCACTACTGCTGGCACCAGCGGCATCGTTTCTTCTTGGCTCATACTTGGTCAATTTACCCTGTCTTGCCTTAACAAAACGATTGATATCTAGCATTAAGGTATCCAGGGTTCTGGAGCTACCAAACATGGAAAGGACAGCAGCTCTTTGCTGTTTTGCCTTGTTTAGGTTTACTTTCGCCGCATCAATTTTTTGCTGGAGTTGTGCCTGTTGTTGAATTTGCTGCTCGGTGTTTTCTACATCAGTTTGCAGTTGTTGATAAGAAGTCCACGCAGGCAACAACAGGTTAGCGACCAAATAAGCTGCTCCTGCTAAACCCAACACTGCCAGCAAGGCACCGCTAACTGTTGGCGTGAAAGTAATACCAAAGGCACTGGGATAGGCAGCTTCATCTTGGCCTTCATCGGATGGTATAAAGTCTTGACTTACCGTCATTTTTGCAGCGCTCCTGTGTTCTGAAGGTTTCTAAGCCGAGTCGCTAATCCCACTGCACCTTTGCGCTCCCACTCTCTAAGTAACTGGGAAGCCGGGGCATCGCTCAGGCTCGTTTTAATGGTGTATTCCACCACTTTTGGCAATTTAATTTCTACTCTAGCGTTGGAATTTCCTTGATCCTGGGGCTGTTGCACCTGAGTTTGATTGTCTTTCAACTCAGCCGCCACAATTTGGGTATCTTCGCTATCGAATAACTTAGATCGCTGTAGCGTTAGCAAAAAGTCGTTCACTTCATCAAAGGAGCGAGCGTACCCTTTGATTGACACGTTAGAACTCGGAGGGGCAGCGGCAGCAGTGGGGCTAGGGGCTGCGGCGGCGGTGGCTGGATCTGGAGCGGTTTGCTCAATGCTGGTAATTTGTAGACCGGGTGGGACGCGATCGCGGATATCCTGCAAAATCGCTGACCAAGGAGCTAATTGATTGAACACGCTGGCGAGTGCCTGCGTTTCTCCTTTCACTGCCTGAGTTTCGTTGTTGATTGCTTGAATTTGCTGCTCTTTGGCTTTGCCTTCATTGAGCCGCTGTTCCAATTGAGCTTTTTTGGCGGTCAATTGTTCGGTTTGGTTTTGCAGCAACAACCACAACGCCCCAACTCCTGCTGGCAACAGCAGACCGACTGCCAATCCCGCCAACAGCGGCGTCATGTTTTTATTCCCAGAGGGAGCTTTGGCACCGGGGACATCGCGGCGGATGATGTCCGGGCGATCCTTAAGAAAATTAATATCTAGGCTATACATCGCTTTAAACCTCTCGTAGTCCTAATCCCAATACCACTCCCAATCCCGGTCTTTGCACTGGTGAAATTTCCTCTATCACCTCCAAGGAAAGGGCCGCAACTGGGTCTACTTGTGTCGTTGGCAAGCTCAACCGTTGCGTGAAGAATTCATCCAGTTGTCCAATTCCTCCTCCTGGCCCAGCGAGTAGCAGCTGCGCCACTTCTAAATTTTCGCTCTGATTTAGATAAAAATCGATAGAACGACGCAGTTCGTCGGCAAGCTCTCCCAATACTCTAACCAAAGCTGCCATACCGGGATTGATCCCTGTTGCACCTGTGCGGACATTATCGACGGGAGTGTTGGGAATTGTCATCCCTTGCAGGATTTCAGTGTTTCTCGATGTCGGTAAATTCATCGCCCGATTGAGGGCACTCTGTAGTTGATACGTCCCAATCGGCACGGTGCGCGAGAATTGTGGCACCCCATCTACGATGATGGCAATCTCGGTGCTGTCGAACTCAATATCTACCAAAACGGCAGCTTCTTGAGGACCAAATTGCCGCAACTGCTCTCGAATCGTCCGAATCAGAGAAAAACTGCTAATCTCTAACACATCGATTTTTAATCCAGCTTCGCGGAAGGTTTCGATATAGGTATCTGTCACATCCTTGCGGGTGGCAACTAGCAGCACCTGCACCTTCTCAATTCCATCCTCATCGGTGAAAAATCCCAGCTTCTGGTAGTCTACATCTGCTTCTTCCCGTGGAAAAGGCAAGTAGAGACCGGCTTCGTGATCCAACACCATTTCCCGCAACTCTTTGTCATCAAGTTCCGCAGGTACTGGGATAACGCGCACCACGGCTTCGCGACCCGATACGGCAGTGGCGACGTTCTGGACTTTTATCTTACTTTCAGCGATCGCTTCCTTAATCAGTTCTGCTAAAGCTGGGGCATCGATAATCTTGCCTTCTTGAAAAACCCCTTCCGGAACTTCTTTCGAGGACAGCATTGTTAATTTGAATCCTTGTCCCTGCTTGCGTAGTTGAGCAATATTAATTCGTTCAGGGGCAATTTCTATACCAATTCCTTTGGTACGTTTCGATAATAATCCTTTAAATCGGGTGAACATATCTTTAGGTTTGCTGAGGGGAGCAGCCATAGAAAGTTTAGTTAGGTAAGAGAGATTGCGTATAGGGAAATAGAGACAGATTCATGGTACCCAATCTAGCTGACAAACACATCGGTAGAGACAAAAATACACCCTGATAGATTCCGTACCATTAGATATACCTCATCAGGTAGGATGAGTTACTGCTAGCTGGGTTACTGCTAGCGCTGAAAGTGGAATTGCAATTTACATGATCCGTAGGAAAACCTGGAGACGATTGGGCATCTGTACCCTATTGGGGTTCATTTTCAGCTGGGTTATCAGCTGTAGCCCTGGATCTGCCCCATCCGGAAAAGGGGAAATTGAGTTCTGGACGATGCAGCTGCAACCGCAGTTTACTGAGTATTTCAACAAACTGATTGCCAACTTTGAAGCCGAAAATACCGGCGTCAAAGTCCGCTGGGTAGATGTACCCTGGAGTGCGATGGAAAGCAAAATCCTGACGGCGGTTTCGGCAAAAACAGCACCCGATGTCGCGAACCTCAATCCGGACTTTGCCTCTCAGTTGGCGTCGCGCAATGCTTGGTTGAATTTAGATACTAAAGTTCCCCAGGCGGTGCGTCAGCAATATCTACCTAATATATGGAAGGCTAGCACGCTCGGCGACCAAAGTTTTGGACTTCCCTGGTATTTAACGACGCGGGTGACGATTTACAACCAGGATTTGTTTAAAGCCGCTGGGGTAAGCAAACCTCCGGCGACTTATGCCGAACTGGCACAAGTTGCTCAACAAATTAAGGAAAAAACCGGCAAGTATGCGTTTTTTGCAACCCTAGTTCCAGAAGATTCGGCTGAGGTGCTGGAATCGATGGTGCAGATGGGGGTTCAATTGGTGGATGCCAATGGAGAGGCGGCTTTTAATACACCCGCCGGGAAAGCGGCGTTTCAGTATTGGGTAGACCTTTACCAGAAGAAGCTGTTGCCCCAGGAGGTATTGACACAAGGGCATCGACGTGCAGTTGAACTGTACCAAGCAGGTGAGACGGCGCTGCTAGCAACGGGCGCAGAGTTTATGGCGACGATTGAGAAGAACGCCCCAGCGATCGCGCAAGTCTCCGCTGCGGCACCCCAGATTACCGGCGAAACGGGTAAAAAGAATGTAGCGGTGATGAATCTGGTGATTCCCCGCGACACTCCAAATCCGGATGACGCCCTCAAATTTGCTTTATTTGTCACCAACGATCAAAATCAGCTGGCTTTTGCTAAGGCGGCGAACGTGTTGCCGTCTACAGTTCAGGCAGTGCAAGAGTACCAAAGCCAGATAGCCAGTAATCCGAAGGTGTCGCCAGTAGAACAAGCTCGCGTCATTAGTGCCAGCCAATTGACATCGGCAGAGGTTTTAGTCCCGGCGATGAAGGATCTCAACAAGTTGCAGAAGGCAATTTATGAGAATTTGCAAGCAGCAATGTTAGGGGAAAAGACGGTAGACAAAGCAGTTGGAGATGCAGCTTTAGCGTGGAATCAACGCTAGGGATTCACGCTAAAGCTGCCAGACCTAACTCCCAACCCCTTCCTGGAATCGGGAAGGGGAGCAATATTCAAGAGAAATATTCAAAACCCCTCTCCGAAACGGAGAGGGGTTTGGGGAGAGGTTTGGAGAGGCACTTTTTTCTCTAGATGGGGAGTTATCACACGATTACAGCAGTATTAGAGCTTGATGTGACTTCACGGGGCAACTCTAGGCGGAAAGTTGAACCCTCTCCCGGCTGACTTTCCACCTGTATTTTCCCATCCATCATGCGAACTAATCGGTCAGTAATGGCAAGCCCTAAACCCGTACCCCCATGAGTGCGCGTCAGGCTTTGACTGAGTTGTCGAAATTCTTGAAAAATTTGCTGAATTTCCGACTCCTCGATCCCAATGCCCGTATCTTTGACAGCGATCGCAATTTGGTCGGGTGTCGGTTCGCAAGCATCCACAGTAATGCTACCCGAATCGGTAAACTTAATCGCATTGGAAAGAAGATTAACCAACACCTGCCGCACGCGATTACTGTCATTCACAACACAAGGATTATGAAGACTAACGTGAATATGCACTTCCAAATGCTTCTGCTGAGCCAAGCTCTGGAGTTCTTCCACCGTTTGCGAGACTAGCTCGACTAAGTCAAATTCTTCCAAATTTAATTCCAGCTTTCCCGCCTCTAGCTTAGAGAAGTCCAGAATATCCTCAATCAGTTTGAGTAGGTGTTTGCCACTATTAAAAATGCGCTCCAGCATATGTATTTGGTTTTGACCCAGCTGATGCTGAGCTTGGCGCATCAACAATTGCGAAAAGCCTAGAATCGCATTCATCGGAGTCCGCAGTTCGTGGGACATCAGCGCCAAAAACTGCGACTTCAGCCGGACTTCTTCTTGAAGGCGCAAATTTTGCAAATGATAATAGCGAATTTTGTCCTCCGCTTGCTTGCGGGCGGTGATATCACGTAGCATCCAGCGCAGGGAAGACCCTTTACCTTGCTTATCTGGGACGCTGGTGACAGTCAGCGCAGCATTAAAGAGTTTGCCTTGACGCGATTTTAGTCCCACCTCCCACTCCTGAACTAAGCCTAATTTTGGCACCTGAGTCAGTTGGGAACGAAAGGCTCGACGAGCTTCTTCAGGCACAAATATGATTAGCGGTTTGCCCACTAGGTAAGTGGGCAAGATACCGAGAAGCTCAGCGGCGGCGCGGTTGGCTTCCCGAATCGTTCCAGCCGCATCTGTTACCAGGTAGCCGTCTGGAGCAAACTCGAATAGGTCTAGGTAGCGCTGGCGTTCCGATTCCAATGCTCCCCTCGCCCCTAACAACTCCTCATTCTGCTGGCGCAGTTCTTCTTCGGCTACGTGTAATTCTTCCAAAGCGGTTTTTAATTCTTCCAGCGATCCCGCTAGCAGCTCTGGCTGTTGCTGAGGCGATTCGGTGACACGCTGCTGTAACGCCGCGGCGCGTTGGCGTGCCGTCTCTATTTTCTCGGTAAACCGCTCTCCTTTTAGGTGAAAAGTCATGAAATTCTTGATTACTATCTTTTTTTAAACTTTTGTTAAGCTCTTGAATCACCCATTTTGCTTTTTGAGCAATTTGGAAATCAGATTAGCTGTAAGCGCCCTAAGCAACTAGACAAATCACACAAAGTTTTTAGCTTTTGGCAGCAAGTGCCGTTGAACTTAACTTTAATGAATAAATTCCCGTAACACACAAAGTGTGCAAAATCTTAGTAAAGACACTATGTACATACTTTGAGTTAACTGTAAGAAATTTATATGTAAATCCTCTTTAAGGCTGATAAGTTAGGTGAAATCCATAAGCCGTAACCAGAGCTTTATCCACATACCTTTCCGTTCCTTCTCGAAACCAAACAAACCCGATCCCCCAGCCTTCTGCCCACTTCACGGTAAGTGTTGCCTGGTTAGAAGAAGAACAAAGATCAAATATCTTAGCTTCTTTTGGGGAGAAAGCGGGTAACTTTAACTTTTTTTATCTTGTCGGATCGAGGTTCGGAAAGCGGTTAATTTTATACCAGTAGGGTTGATTTTTTACACATACTTAGAAAAGATATTTCAATACAGACTGTAGCTTTGAGATTTTTATAGTATTGGCATAGCGCTGTGCAATTCTTGCATTAACACAATCACTCCCTGAATATCTTTTTTTAAAATAAATAGAGGCATACAGGTGACTTTACACTGAATTGTCCTCCCACGCCGGTTGATAGCATCTAGCGTTTCTTCGTGGTATTCCAATCCGGTTAAACAGCTTTGAATCGGCTGTCTGAGTTGCTCTACCGGCAAGCCAATCTTTAAATTTAGAAAGGGCTGTCCCTGGACTTCATCGCTTCGTAGTCCCCACAAATCTTCAGCTTGAGGATTCCAGATTTGGATGTTCAGTTGTTGGTTTAATACGGCAATGCCGCCCGGTAGGCTGGTAAAAATAGATTTGAGAAAGGCGTTGGCTTGGTTAACCTGGTTGCTGGACAGCCGCAGTTTTTCTGTTATTAGGCGTAGCTCTTCGTTACTTGTATCTAATTGTTCTGATTTTATTTGTAAATCTTCGTTACGCGCCTCTAAGCTATCAGCAGTGGTCTTAATTTGGGCGATCGCGCTTTGCAGGTGTTCGTTGACGACAAGCCAGTCGTGGTTTTTATTTTCTAAGGCGCGATCGCTCTTGGCTAATGCTTCGACAGTCGCTCGCAGTTGCTCATTGAGAAGTTGTAGCCTCTGTTTAGAGTATTGCACCTGGAACTGTCGAGATTGGTTCATGTCTTGGCGATCGCTCTCCATCGCTGCCAAACGCTCGTTGGATTGAGATAGCTCCTCGTGCGCCACCAGCAAGTCTTCCAAGACGAAGCAAAAGTCCTCAAACGCTGCCGTCGCCAACACGATTTGCTGCAAGATTAATGCCTGTAGGGGCGATGAATCAATGGCTAATAAATATTTGTGCAGGATTACCAAGTGTTGTTGTAGAAGGATTATCTGCTGGGAAAATTTGTCCTCATTCATTCAGGAACTCCTTCTTGCTCCTCCATGAATAAAAGCACTTCTCGAATCTCTCCCTCCTTCCCTAACAAAGGTTTACAAGAGACTTTACACTCAATTGCCTTGCCGCGTCGGTTAGTGGCATTGAGGATAATTTCTTGTAAATCGTTCTCCCCAGCTAGACAGTTGCGAATCGGCTGTTTGAGTTGCTCTACTGGCAAGCCAATATCTAAATTTAGAAAGTGTTGTCCTTGGATTTCATCGCTTCCCAGTCCCCACAACTCCTCAGCTTTGCGATCCCAACGCTGGATATGCATATCTCGCCCGACTACGACGATGCCGCCCCGAAGAGTGCCTAAAATCGACTCTAAAAAGGCGTTTGCGTCGTTGAGTTCTTCGCTGCGGCGGTGCATTTCATCGTTAAGAGCCTGCAATTCCTCATTCGTGGATTGTAGCTCTTCGTTCATGGTTTCTAGCTCTTCGTTAGAGGATTGGAGTTCCTCATTTGTCGTCTCTAACTCTTCGTTAGAGGATTGGAGTTCCTCGTTCGTCGTTTCCAACTCTTCATTC
Source organism: Trichocoleus sp. Lan (assembly GCF_039961855.1). NCBI lineage: Bacteria > Bacillati > Cyanobacteriota > Cyanophyceae > Leptolyngbyales > Trichocoleusaceae > Trichocoleus > Trichocoleus sp. Lan. The sequence continues at coordinate 83,311 of NZ_JAMPKA010000017.1, forward strand.
GTAGACTGGAGTTCCTCATAAGCCATTTCCAGTTCTTGGTTGGATTGTTGCAAATCGTCCTGTAGCTGTTTGTAGCGGCTGACATCAATGAAGGAAATACTGACGCCTAAAAGATTGTTGGATACCTCTACGAGCGGTACCACCAGCACGTCTAGAGTAATCGTTTCGCCTTTCGGAGTTTGCCACGGCACATCCCTGACAGTAATCTGTCGGCGCTCCGCATAGGCTTGATCGATACAAGAGCGTAATTCCAGGGGACGATAAGAAATTTCTAAATCTTGCAAGGGGCGACCCAGATCCTTCGGACTCAAGGGAAACATTGCCCTAGCACGTTCGTTCACCAGCACTAAAAAGCCATTGACATCTATCACTATCTGGGATGTCGGGCTGCTGTCGAAGGCGACTTCCCGAATGCGGACATGAGTGGCTAGATTGTTCACTGCCTCCTCGCTGCCAGACTGAGCCATAAGCAACAACCGTTCGCGTATTCCTATTTTATGGGCTTTGGTAAAGATACGCCGCTTCAAATCCACAGGTGTGAAAGTGTGGCTGTGGCTGAGCAACATCTCCGCCTTCCCTAAAAAGATAAAGCCACTGTCATTCAGGGCAAAGTGAAAGCGGGAGAGGATTTTAGATTGAGTTTCGGCATTGAAATACATCAAAGTGTTGCGACACACCAGTAAGTCAATGCGGGAGATGGGAGCATCAATCGTCAAGTTGTGACGCCCAAAAATCACCGAGCGACGCAGAGCCTTGCGAAAGTTATAGCCGCGAGCGCATTCCTCGAAGTACTTCTCTACCATTTCCGGAGCCAGATCCGCGACATCCTTCGCTGAATAGGTCGCTTGGCGGGCTAGATTGAGGGCTTCCTCGTCTAACTCGGTGGCATAAATTTTCACCCGTTCTTTGAACTGTTCCACTCCCAGCGCTTCAGCGAACGCCATCGCGATAGTATAAGCTTCTTCTCCAGAGGCACAGCCAGCACTCCAGATGCGGATCGGTTCGTTGATTTGTTTGCGGGCGGCAATGGTGGGAACGATTTCTTCAATAATGTAATCCCAGGCTGAGCGATCGCGGAAGAAGGCAGTTACATTAATCAACAACGTGTTAAACAGGTGAATAAATTCTTCTGGATATACTTCTAGGTAATCCATATAATCGTTGTAGCTTTCCAGTCCTACTATCTGCATCCTTTTCAGGACGCGACGCATCAGAGAGGAACGTTTGTAGCCAGTAAAATCAAAGCCACGGCTGCCTTTAAGATACTCTAGCAGCGCTTCAAATTCAGGGTTGAGGATTGAGCGATCCATAAGTAGTTGTTAGTTATACCAGTTTTCCATAAGTGCAATACGGTTTTGACCTCGCTTCCATTGCTCTAGAAGAATCTGAGAGAGGCTTTGAATTGACCGCCCACAACCGCGTTGGGAAGAGGGTTAGCGCTTAGGTTTTCTCTGTATATCTTACCCGATCGAAAATGACTATAATAGCTACTCGCTTAATCGAATATTTTTTTACACAACATCAATTAAGTATATTAGCGTAATTAGATATCACGCTTTGGGAGTGGTAGAAAGGTTAGTTGTCAATCGCAGCAAGCTGAGGACTTAATGACTACTGAGGATTTCCGATTCCCAGTCTTCAACAAAGTTACATTGATTGCTCACAGTTTGATTAGCGATTCGTGGTAAATCGCTAGCTTTTTGCCCTATTTTTATTAGCCAATTTTATCTATAAATGATTGGATTTAGTGACAACAATTTGCCATTTGCAATTAGCTATTTACCAGATTCACCAAAGTAGCAGCAATTTCATTTAAGGGGAGTATCCAATCGACTGCTCCAGTTTCAATTGCGGCTCCCGGCATCCCAAAACACTGCGAAGATTCCCGATCTTGCGCGATCGCGATTCCGCCCATTTGTTTAATCGCTCTGATGCCGGTTGCACCATCCTTACCCGTCCCGGTGAGGACAACCGCGATCGCTCGTTCTTTAAAACTCGCCGCGACTGATTCAAAGAGTAGGTCAGCGGAGGGACGGACAAAATGCACCAGTTTCGTCTGGGTGAGGTAGAGAGTAGCGTCTGGGTCGATCAGCAGGTGATGATTCGGCGGCGCGATATAGATTGTCCCCGGACGCATTTGCTCTCTTGGTTCTGCCTGCTTGACGGGTAGAGACGTGCGACGATTCAGGATTTCTGCGAGTAGGCTGGGGTGTTTGGGGTCTAGGTGCTGGACGATGGCGATCGCTGCCGGAAAGTCTTTTGGCAAGCCAGAAATCAACTCGGTGATGGCTTTTATCCCACCGGCAGACGCTGCCACTGCCACGATGGGAAAGGTAATCAAAGGGTGAGAATTTTCTTCGGTTTCTGGGTTCGATCCTGCTTTTCTCCAATTCTCCTTTTCTACCTGCTTCCCATTTTCCGGGTCTGTCTGGGTATCTTTCTCTTTGTCCCCATTGCCATTTAAAAGCAGTTGCCGGATGATGGTAGCGTTGTGCTGAGCTTCGTGCGCCTGTTCTTCAAAGCGTTTGGCTGACCGAGTTTGGTTGCGATCGCGTGCCCCTTGATGCATCCGACGGGACAAAGCGGCACGTTCTTCTAGTGCCCTAAACGCATTCCACAGTGCCGTCTCTAGTGCCTCAGATTGCTCTGCCAGCAGAGTCTCGCCGGAATAGGCGTGACCCGTGCGGCAGCGGAACCGAAGCAACTGACCGTCGTGCAGTTCCCACAGGGCACCCCCGCAATCTGGACAGCCGAAGCCGGAGGGCGTTCCGGGTCTGTCATCTTTGTATATGGAAGCCATATCTAATTCTGCGCTCTCGGATTCCATTTCCATCTCATCAGTTACAGGCTCTTTTTCCTCGGCTGCCACTGACTCTTGAGCCAAGCTTACCAGGGTAGGAGCGATCGCTGACAAAGGCAAAATATAATCGACTTCTACGTTCTCGATAGCGCTACGGGGCATTCCGGGAAACAAGGCGTCGTTGGGATCTTGAACCACTGCGACACCGCCTCGCTGCTTCACCGCTGCGAGTCCCGCCGTCCCGTCGTCAAGATTGCCCGATAGCACCACACCCACCACTCGCCGTCCATAGAACTGGGCTGCCGTGCGAAATAGGGGATCGATGGCGGGTCTGTGACCGTTCTCCTTAGGACCACGAGCCAGGTGGATGTATCCGCGTTTAACTAATAAATGGTAATTTGGGGGTGCCACATAAATCCGCCCATGTTGAATCGCCTCGCCGTCCTTGGGATGAGATGCTTTCAAACAGCCGCAGCGATTCAGGATACTTGGCATGGCGCTGGTGCTGTGGGCAGGGAAGTGTATGACGACAAAGATTGCAGCTGGCAAATCCGGCGGCAAAGCCTTGACCAGTTGAGTCAGCGCTTCTACCCCGCCGGCAGAGGCACCGAGGACGATAATATCGTGACCAGACATTTATTTTCTCAATGCAGCGGATGAATTAAATTACCCAATCAAGCGAAGACCGAATTCTCAAAACTCTTTTCAATCGAACAAGTAGCAAGTAGCTGAATCATCGCCGCAGACGCTTCGAGATCCTGTATTGGTTACTTTAGGCTAACATCTGTCACTCGTCATCAATCCTCAGCATGAAAGCGCTTACTGAGTGTAGAGCAATTCTATTTGAATTGTGAGGGTGTAGGGCACCCTTGATTGAGAACTGCCTCGACACAACTGATTCGATGAAAACAAGCTAAATACTGACTCGGCGGGGAAATTTTACATTGAAGGTAGATCCGTGACCTAAATGACTTTCCACTGATATTTTTCCATGCATTAATTGCACTAATGAGTGAGTGATGGCAAGCCCTAAACCCGTACCCGGATATTTTTTGGCGAGGGACTGATCGACTTGCCGAAATTCTTCAAAAATATGCTTTAAGTTTTCCTCAGCAATTCCAATTCCGGTATCTTGAACGCTAAGTAACACTTGATCCGGGGAAATTTCTTGTACTTTGATGCACACACTTCCGGTGTCAGTGAATTTAATCGCATTGGAGAGAAGATTTACCAAAATCTGCCGCAGCCGAGCGCTATCATTCAATATCTGAGGGTTTTGTAAATTTGCCTCGACTTGCAGATCCAAATGCTTTTCTGAAGCAAGCGATCGCAATTCTTCTGCGGTTGTTCTCACTAGCACTGGCAGATTAAATTCTTCCAGTTTGAGTTCCAATCTTCCGGCTTCAATTTTTGAGAGGTCAAGGATGTCATTAATCAGCGTTAGCAGGTGTTTCCCATTGCTGAGGATGCGATCCACCATGTCCAATTGTTGCGGGCTAAGCTGATTTTGCCGCTGGCGCAACAGCAGTTGAGAAAAGCCGATCACAGCATTCATTGGCGTCCGCAGTTCGTGGGACATGGTGGCGAGAAACTGCGATTTCAACCGTGCTGCTTCCATCAATTGCAGATTCTGAAGTTGAATTTGCGTGGAAAGATTTTCGAGTTCTTTGTTTTGCTGAGCCAGGATTTCGTTTTGTAAAGCTAAGCGTTCCTCTCGTTCTTCTAAAGCATTGATCAGACGGGCATTATTAATCGCGATCGCGGCTTGTTCTCCCACCGCCGCCAGCAGATATCGGTCTTCTTCGTCAAACGCATGAGAATTTTCCCAATTACCGATTGCCAGCACGCCCAACCGTCCCGCTTGCGCGGACTCAATCGCCACCACATAAAGTGAAGCTGGCAACTCTGAGGGCTTTACGGTGTCGGATGTCGAGTGGAGGAAAGCGGCTTGTTCCCCTTCGATAAGCTGAGAAATCCCAGTCAAAAATACCTGAGAAAGCAATCCTTCCCCCGAACTAAAACCATCTTCCAGGCGCAATTTTTCCGTACCGATTCCCGCCGTCACCGTTAAGACCAGGCGATTGCACTGGGGGTTTTGCAGCATGATAAAGCAAAACTGGGCACCCGCGATCGCATCGCAAACCGCTTGAACCATCACCCGTAACAAACCGGGTAAGTCACTCAGGCGCTGGTTTAGTAAATTTGTCAGCTGCTGGAGTGTCCGGAGTTGTTGCTGTTGTTCGCCCAGAATAATGATCGCCTTGCGTAAGTTCTCAGTCGCCGCTTGCGCTTCCCGGTATAATTTTCCATTTTCGACCGATAAGGCAGCACGACGGGCAAGTTCCTCTGCCAGAGCCAAGTCCATCGCATCGTAGCGGCGTTTCTCTTGAGTGGACACCAAGGAAATTGCCCCCAACGTGCGATCGCGCACCAACAGAGGCACCACCATGTAAGACTGAAAGCCCAGCTCCCGAACGATTTGCAGATGTTCGGCATTGCGGGTCGCAGCTACGAGCATTTCGTCGTCAATTTCAACGGCAAATTTTGGTTTGCCCGTGCGTAATACAATGCTTGCGGGGTGTTCTCCATCCGGGTCGGGAGGGAACAGATGCAGCACCTCTTGCACCAACTTCTCTGGAGAGGGGTTTGCATAAGCCGTCCCCATCCGATGAATTGAGCCGTCGGCTGCCAGAATATCTACTATGCACACGTCGGCTAAGTGGGGTACTGCCAATTGAGCCAGATTCTCCAGGGTTGTTTTGTAATCTAGAGAAGCTGAAAGGACAGCACTCGCTTCTGCCAGAAATCGCTGGTTTTCTAATGCCCGCTTGCGCTCTGTAATATCGCTAATAATTCCAGACATCCGGAAAGGCTTGCCGTTCCCATCTCGCTGGGCTTTGCCTCTGGCAATGCAGTAACGATAATGCCCAGAAGCGTGCAACAGCTTAAATTCCACATTACATTCAACTTGATGCTCCAGGTGATCGCGGATGCTCTGGACGATGCGGTATCGATCTTCTGGATGCAAAAGTTGGCACAATGCCTGGTAATTGCCGACAAATTCCTCACGGGACAAGCCGCTGATTTCAAAACAGCGGTCATTCCAATAAACTGTGTTGGTGGTGATATCCCAGTCCCAAATTCCGTCGTTCGATCCCTCTAGAACAAACCGATAGCGTTCTTCGCTTTCTTTGAGTAATTGGTTGGCTTCTGATGCCTGTCTTTCCGCTCGATAGAGGCGAAGCGCATTGTGCAGGCTGCGAGAGAGACTTTCTGGAGAAACTTTGCCTTTAGAAATATAGTCGGATGCTCCGGCTTTCATCAGTTCGACGGCAGTTTGTTCGTCTCCCTGACCCGTCAAGACGACCAAGGGGATTTTAAAACCAGACGAGCGGATATTTTGAACGAGGGTGAGTCCATCCCCGTCAGGCAAGCGATAGTCGAGGAAGACACAGTCAAAATGGTCGCTGTGTAAAGTAGCGATCGCTCCTTGGCAGTCGCTGGTTTCTACTAATTCCATTTGCACGCCAGCCGTTTTGAGCGACCGGCGAACCGCCATCCGGTCTACTTCATCATCATCGACTACCAGGATTTTTAACTTTTCTTCCATAACCATTCAAGGACGGAATTCGTAAAAAGCTTTGAGTTTTAAATTTTAAGTTTTGAATTAAAGAATTCTCTTGTAACTCATCACTCATCACTCATCACTCATCACTCTTACAATCCATTACCCATTCTCCAAAATTAGGGCATTTCACTAAGCATCCAATATTGATTGAGCGTTGCCACTACCTCCACGAATTTAGCAAATGTTACGGGTTTGACAATATAACCCGCTACATTGAGATTGTAGGCTTCCACCTTGTCTTTATCTTCATTGGAAGTCGTTAGTACAATCACTGGAATTGCTTTGAGTTCTGGGTCTGCCCGCAATTCACGCAAAAATTCAATTCCACCCATTTTGGGCATATTCAAGTCGAGTAAGACCAGCCGCCGCTCTCGCGGAACCTTTGTTGAATCGTCAGTCCCCCGCAACATAGCTAGTGCTTCTAGCCCGTTATTGGCAACATAGAAGGGATTTTGAATATTATTTTTTTTGAATGCCCGTTTTACGGTCATCACATCAACTTCGTCGTCATCAACTAGCAAAAGGTTTGTCATCTTATCTACCATGATTTAAAAAACGATTGATTATTATTTTTTTATTCATTTTTTTATTAGTGATATCCATATCTAGACAAAAAGCGAATTGTTACTACTGGGTTGTTTGGGCCAGGTAAAGTAGAAAGTTGACCCTTGATTGACTTGAGATTCCAGGCGAATGGTTCCTCCTTTGTTTTCGATGATTTTCTTAACGATGGCGAGTCCCACGCCGGTGTTTTCTACCTTATCTCGTGCCTCTAGAGTTTGAAACATGACAAAAATTTTTTCATGATATTGCGGAGCGATCCCACACCCATCATCTGCCACGGCAAATTCATAGAATGCTTCTTTATCTTGTACTGATATGGTCGCGCTTCCATCCAACCGAGGGTGGTGTTTGAAGCAATTGCTGAGCAGATTTGCAAACACTTGTTCTAAGGGCAAGCGCTCGGTGTGGAAGGTAGGCATTCCGGGCTGGATGGTGATAGAGAACGTGGGTGGAGGTGCAAGCGTGTTGATAACTTCTGCCAGTAAGGTGTCAACGTCTACAATATCTACAAAGGTCTTGACCCGCCCCACACGAGAATACTGCAAAAGACCGTTGATTAGAGCTTCCATCCGATGAACGCGCCCCCGCAGTAAATTCATATTCTGCTGGGTTTCCGGATTTAGAAAGTCGAGTAGGTCTTCTTCAATCCAAGTGGAGAGGTTAGCGATCGCTCTTAGAGGTGCCTTGAGATCGTGGGAAACAATATAAGCGAAGTGGTCGAGTTCGGCGTTGCGTTTTTCTAAAGCGGCGTTAGTTTTGGTGAGGATGTTACTCAGACGGGCTAATTCCGCCGCGCGATCGCGCAAAGCTTCTTCGGCAAATTTTCGCTCAGTAATGTCAATACACGAGCCAATATAACCCGCAAAACTGCCATCCGCCAAAAATCGCGGCGTTCCGGTATCTAAGACCCAGCGATACTGCCCATCTGCCCGCAACAGACGGTACTCCATTTGGAAATTTTTCCGGACATGAGAAGCCGCTCGATAAGTATCCAAACAGCGCAGCAAATCCTCTGGATGCACGCCTTCTGCCCAACCTTTGTCGAGTTCTTCCTCCAAGGTACGCCCTCGGAAGCTCAGCCAACGCTGATTGAAGAAATGACACCGCCCATCCCGATCTGCCACCCATAACAAGACGGGGGCACTATCTGCCATCGTGCGGAAGCGTTCTTCGCTTTCCCGCAATGCCGCCTCCGTTCGCTGACGCTCTGCGAGTTCTTGTTGAAGCGTTTTAAACAGACCCGCGTTGTCAACAGCTAAAGCAGCGCGACGGGCAAGTTCGCAGGCAAAGGTCAGGTCAGCTTGACCGTAGCGACGACCCGACTCGGCTGAGGTAAAGGTAATTGCCCCCAAGGTGCGTCCGCGAGCTACCAGGGGCACCACCATTGCCGATGTAAAGCCTATCTGTCTCAAGATTTCTAGGTGTTCGGGATCGCGAGCCGCCTCTACCAGGAGGGAGTCGGGAATCTCCGCGTATAACTCCGCCTGACCCGTGCGTAAAACGTTGGGGAGACCATAAGATTCATCGGGATCGGGCGGGTAGCGCTCCTGCAATTGGTAAGCCCAATCGACCTTCGATGGGTCTTGATGGACAACTGCCAGTCGGCGAATTGTTTGATTTTCGTCGAGCATATCGATAGAACACCAGTCAGCTAGCTGGGGAACTGCTAGATGAGCCAGGGTTTCTAAGGTAGTTTGATAGTCAAGGGAGCTAGTCAGGAGGGTCGTCGCTTCACCCAAAAAGTGCTGTTGTTCGTTAATTCGCTGGTGTAGCGTAGCGTGCCGATGGCTTTCGCTGATGTCCGTACCCACCCCAATCGTGCGTACTGCCTTGCCGGTTTCGTCGCACAAAACCTGACCTTTTCCAGAGATCCAGTGGATGCTACTGTCAGGCCAAACGATGCGAAATTCAAGCTCAAAATCAGTCTTCTGCTCGACTGACTGAGCGATCGCCTTTTTCAAGGAATCCCGATCGTCTGGATGCACTACTTCTAGGAAGGCGGCAAACGTACCGGCAAAAGTTCCGGGAAGTAAACCGTGCATGCGTTCTAGAGTCTCTGACCACGTCAGCTCGCCGGTAAGGATATTCCAGTCCCAGATCCCCATCCGTCCTGCCTCCAGGGACAATCGCAGTCGCTCCTCGCTCGTATGTAGCGCTGCTTGCGTTTGCTGCCGACTGGTAACATCCAGAACCAAAGATAACACTGACATCAAGCGACCCGATTCATCTAGCAAAGCGGAGTTGTACCACTCGCAGTAGACAATCGAGCCATCTTTTGTATAGTTACGGTTTTGGGACACGCTGCGCCCTTCGCTGCCTTTGAGCAACCGTCCGATCTCATCATTGACTACTGCTACATCTTCGGCGTAGATAAATTGCCATTCCTGAGGATGTTTACCCGTTACTTCGGCGCTTCGCCATCCGAAGAGCGCTTCAGCTTCCCGCGACCACCTCGCCACTCGAAAGTTGCTGTCCCACTCGATGAGCGCTAAGGGTGAGTTTTCTAGATGGAAGTTGAGTTTGTGCAGTTCATCTCCCGATGCCGTTGGAGTTGGCTGTAAGAAGCCGCGATCGCTGAGCATTTCCTCCCAGGAGCGATCGCGGCTTCGGTCTGGCGTTTTTAGAGACATCTGAGGATAATTGCTAACAGCACTACTCAGCCTCGTTTCCAAAACGGAATTTTCGCTTGGGCTTCCCGCCTCTGGGTACTTTTTTACATTGGCGAAAGCCGCTAAAACAGCGCTCCACAGACCGAGTTTCGTGCCACCGTACCAGATGCCCACCAATATGGCAGCAAAAAGTATTAGAAAAGGAGTTTCTTTTCCACCAGTTAGAATGTTTAGAATCAGTTTAATTAGCAGTGCTAGTGTCACCGCTAATAGAGCGATACCGTAACGCATTACCTGGAAGCCTACCCCTGGCAAAAGTTTCATCCTTTTAAACACAAATTGCCATAAAACCACTTTCTCAGGCATCAACCACTAGGAAGGTGATCGATTGCCTAGGGTTTTCCGCTGTGTTCAGTCGGATTGCATCCAGTATTATAGAACTCGCTCCAGAAAGTCCGCGCAATTGAGTTGGAGTTGCGATCGCGTGTCTTCGGAGCGAGGCGTTAGCCTAGCCCTGGCTTGTTAATTCGCGCCAGAGTTTTTGTAGTTGCTTTTTAGTAGAATCAACCCTGACGTAGCATCAGCCATAGGGACGATTATAGAGATTCGGCATCTACAATTTGCACCGTTACTCTATCGAATCTAGATTAAGGAATCCTTACTAAAGGCTTGAATTTAAAAAAAAGTTTAAGTTTTAACGAAAGTAAAAAAGTAAGTTTTAGTACCAATCGAAGATTTAAAACTCGCATTAGATGCAGACCAAAAGTTTTTGAATTGGTACTTTTGTACGCCTAAGCAAGGATGGTTTTGTTTATCGCAGTTCTCTCTTGGGTGCAAGAAGGAACCTCACCCCCAGCCCCTCGACCTTCACGGAGAGGGGAGAAGATTGAACGCCTCTGGGATGTTTAGACGCGCTTTCAACCGCCAGCTTAAGACGGGTGCCTGAGATGAGTTTAGGTACTCAGAACCGATTTCGACCAGGTAAAGCGAAAGGTTGCTCCTTTGCCTGCTTGAGATTCTACCCAGATGGTTCCTCCTTGGGTTTCAACAATTTTTTTGACCAGGGTTAGACCGATGCCCGTGTTTTCGACGATATCGCGAGCTTGTAAAGTCTCAAAGATGGCAAAAACCTTCTCGTGATATTCGGGGGCAATTCCTGGCCCGTTATCTGCCACGGCAAACTCATAAAAGTTACTTTGGTCTTGAACAGATATTGTCACTTGTCCCTCTGTTTGGGGGTTGTGTTTAATCGCGTTGCTAATCAGATTGGCAAACACCTGTTGTAGGGGCAAGCGTTCGGTGCGTAGGGTAGGCATTCCAGGGTTTACGGCGATGGTAAAAGCCGGTGGCGGTGCGAGGGTGTCAATGACCTCTGCGAGAAGTTTTTCCACATCCACCAATTCCACAGACGCCTTTATACGCCCAACGCGGGAATATTGAAGGACGCCATTGATCAGCGCTTCCATACGATGGACGCGCGATCGCATTAAGTCTAAATTGTGCCTAGTTTCTTCAGTCAGGTGGTCGGAGATGTCTTCTTCAATCCAAGTGGAGAGATTAGCGATCGCTCTCAGCGGTGCTTTGAGGTCGTGGGAGACAATATAGGCAAACTGATCGAGTTCTTGGTTGCGTTTCTCTAGAGCAATATTGGTTTGGGCAAGGATGGCGCTTAAGCGGGCTAATTCCCCTGCACGCGATCGCAAATCTTCTTCTGCTTGTTTGCGTTCGGTAATGTCGCTGTTGATTTCCAAGGTCGCTAAGGGTTCGCCCTCATCATCTGTCTGCAATGTCCATCGGCTAGAAACCCGAATCTGCGTACCATCGCGCTTGGTGTCGAGCAGTTCGCCTTTCCAGTAACCGTCGTGAAGAAACATTTCGTCGATTTCTTCGATATTGGGAGGAAATTCGGTTCTCAAGAGTTCGTGGGCGTATTGACCGAGGGCTTCTTTCTTTGTCCAACCGTACAGCCGTTCTGCCCCCAGATTCCAATAAGTAATCCGATCGTCGCGATCGCGCACCAAAATCGCGTCATTTGCCAGATCCAGCAATGTCGCTTGTTTTCGCAGCATTTCCTCAGCTTGCTGGCGATCCGTAATGTCCCGCATAATCCCAATCAGCAAGCGCTGATTGTAAGAATGTATCTCGCTAAACGCTAACTCCATTGGAAACGTGGTGCCATTCTTGCGGCGTCCTACGGTTTCTTGCAGTTGCCGCATTTTGACTGGGTTGTTGCCCACAAAGTGGTTGAGCGCCTGGATGCTATCACCGCTGAAGGGCTGCGCCACCAAGAGTTTCAGGTTTTTGCCAATCGCTTCGGCGGGTTCGTACCCAAACATCAAGGTAGCAGCTTGATTAAAAGACTCAATATGACCTTGATCGTTGATAGTGATAATCCCATCTACCACATTGTCTAAAATGGCGCGGATGCGAATGTTACTTTCGCGCAAACCCGTTTGTTGTCCTGCCAGTTCCCGGTCGAGCTGATCGAACAGATACACCGCTGCTAACGATCCCAGAAGACCGAGTGTTGCTGTGGCGCTGAGTACGCCAATGGTAATTCGCTGCTGATGCTTTAAGTCTCGGCTGCGCTGGTCAAGCAAACGAGCTTCCTCGGCGGAGAACAGGGCAATTTGCCGACGAATGGCATCCATCGTGGTTTTGGCTTGAGGCTCCAATCGGAAACTGCCAGCATTTCCCTGCTTGACGACTTTTATCCGAGCCACATTCTGGTTCATTATGCTGACTTTTTGCCGTACCAGCTTTTGAAGCTGCTGGACTCGTTGCAGCTGTTGCGGCTTATCTTTGACGGAATTATCCAGTTCTTTGAGGAATTGAGGAATGCTTGCGATCGCTGCGTTATAAGGTTCTAGATATTCCGGGCGGTAAGTTAAGGCATAACCCCGAACCCCTGTTTCGGCATCCACTATCGCTGTGAGCAAGCGATTGGCTTGTAATAGCACCTTCTGCGTTTTGTCAACATAATTTTGCGCCGTTGCAGTACTGCGTTGCAGCCCAGCAAATACCACCACCGACGTTAAAAGACACATGATCGGGATGGCGATGATCAGGGCACCCCGCCGACGCACGGGAAGATCGGACCAAAGAAGGTGTAGGTATTGAGTTCCAGAAGGAGCCATTGCAAGCTTTGACTTTTAGCTTAAGCTTTTAGCTTAACTAACTTGGGTGCTGTCCCAGTGAAAGTGTAGATTGTGGCTGATAACGAGTGAGTGGCTACTGATGGAGAAAGCGATCGCCCAACTTGCCAAGTCCAAAGCCGACGCAATCCGGTTCTGTAACAGGTACAGTCCTGGGATCGGGGTGTAACTGAACGAGCTATCTATGCTCGCTGCTTCGGCTCTAGACGGTTTGGCAAAGAGATTCCTTTAAAGAATTCTCCAGCCCGGATGATTCTCATGCTGCCAACCCGGTATACTCATACCAGCGGTAGTTGAACTCTGGGCTGCTCGTGCTGCCATTGGCAAGTAAAAATCTGAGATTCTGCTGTCTGCCACGTCTGGTGATGTTGAGCAAGGCATTTTCCCAGTTCAGCCACCTGACTCAACCAGAGAAACCGCCTTGTGCGCTCCAGCAGAAAGGTAAAATCCAGATGGTTAGTGGTTTGTTGCAGTTATCGATCGTACACTCGTACTAAAATTGACCAATTGCCAAACTGTCCCTTTTAAAAGACTGCCGCGCTCAAGCTTTGGTTTATGGTTAGGTTTGCCATGTGCCCGCCAGTAAAAATATCACCTCAAACAGATGAGGAGGGTATAAATTACTAATACTAGAACACGCAAAGAATGGCAGTAGATTGACGACTGCAAACTCTTTAGGAAATCTTTATTTTTAGAAAGTCCATAGAATTGCAAAGTGTGGAAGAGAAGATGAGTCAAATTCGCGTCGCTTTAATTGAAGACCACGACCTGACTAGGGTCGGCATCCGGACAGCGCTGCAACAGCGCGGGGAAATTGAATTTGTAGGTGAAGCCGCCAATGCCACTGAAGGTCTGAAATTACTGGAAACGACCAAGCCAGATGTGGCGATTGTCGATATTGGCCTGCCCGATATGGACGGAATTGAATTGACGAGGACGTTTAGGGAATGGCAGGTGGCTTCGGAGGATGGGGGTCATACCAAGATACTGGTGTTGACTTTACAAGATGACGAAGAAGCGGTATTGGCGGCATTTGCAGCAGGTGCAGATTCCTACTGCATGAAAAACATTAGTTTTGATAAGTTGCTCGAAGCGCTGCAAGTGACGCACGAAGGCAACGGCTGGATCGACCCAGCGATCGCCCGGATTGTCCTACAGCAGACTCGATCTAGTCAGACAGGATTGGATCAAGCAGCCATATCCAAAACGGTGATTATCAATGCCACCGAACCGGAATACAGCCAGCTAATTGAAGCTTATCCGCTGACGGAACGGGAATTAGAAGTTTTGCAGCTGATTGTTGAAGGGTGCAGCAATGCCGCGATCGCGGAAAAGCTCTACATCACTGTCGGAACTGTCAAAACCCACGTCCGGAATATTTTGAACAAGCTGTGTGCCGATGACCGCACCCAAGCGGCGGTGCGTGCTCTACGCTCTGGCTTAGTCGGATAAATACCTTTGCTTGTGGAGGATCGGGCGCTCGGTATGAGTTGACTTCTGCTTGGCTTGACATCGGTGAACCCTCTGTAGCTGCCACAACCTGGCAGCTATGCTCGCCTCTATATCCTGGCAGCGGTATTTAACCCGTAGTCAGTTGGTCGAGTAACAAACCTTAGTCAATGGGCGTCTCAGAATGCCCTCAAAGCTGTTATTCTATCGAATCATCAATCAGCAGCATCACGAGAAATAAAAGCGAGAACCGGATTTTGCTCCGGTTGGCGATATGCAGGCAAGGGATGAGGAGTGAAAATCCCCTCAAGCTGTCGATGATCTAATTAAGCGGGAAGCGGAGTGTGCCGATGAGTCAGGCAGAAGGGAGCAAACTCAAACTGATGGTGGTTGATGATGAGCATGACAACCTAGATTTACTCTATCGGACATTTCGGCGAGATTTTCGCGTCTTCAAAGCCGACAGTGCCTTCAGCGCCATTCAAGTTTTGGACACGGAAGGGGAAATGGCTGTGATTATTTCTGACCAGCGCATGCCCCAAATGAATGGAACCGAATTTTTAAGTAAAACAGTTGAGCGCTTTCCCGATACCATCCGGATTCTCCTAACCGGCTACACGGATGTCGAAGATTTAGTCGATGCGATTAACTCCGGTCAGGTGTTCAAGTACATCACCAAACCCTGGAACCCGGAGAACTTAAAAGCAGTAGTTCAACAAGCCGCGGAAACTTACCGCGTGCTGAAACAAAGGACGAACGAACTGCGCCGCGCCTTGCGCCGAGAAGAACTCTTGAATGCGGTGACAACGGCAATTCGGGAGTCGCTAGATTACCAGAGTATGCTGCAAACCGTTGCCAATACCATTGGGCAAGCTTTTGAAGCGAGTTATTGCGTTCTGCGACCCGTAGAGAGCGATCGCTTGACCAGCGAAATTTTTTTCTATCCAACTCCAAATGAGCTGAGCGAGGATACAGAACCCCCAGTACCGGAACACGACTCAGACTCCTTACTCCAAGCAGCCCTGGAAAGTCGCAAAGTCCAACTTGCCCAAGGCGAACAAGAGGGAAGGCGTTCCACTCAGTTAGGAGTGCCGCTGATCTTCCAGCAGCAGGTGCTAGCGGTTCTCTGCCTCTATCAAGAAAATAGCGATCGCCTCTGGGCACCCGACGAAGTTCAGCTGATAGAAGGCGTCGCGGAACAAGCCGCTTTGGCGCTTTCTCAGGCGAAACTCTACCAGCGCACGCAGCAGCAAGCTCAGCAAATGCGTGCCGAACTAGAAGTCGCTCGTCAAATTCAAAATAACCTCCTCCGCCAAAGTTGGCCTGAAGTAGAAGGGATGCAGGTGCAAGCCTGCTGCGTCGCCGCTAGAGAAGTGGGGGGTGATTTTTTTGAAGTGTACGTCCATCCCCAAGGCGATGTTTGGCTGGCAGTGGGAGATGTCTCTGGGAAAGGCGTCCCCGCGGCTCTATTTATGGCAAGTGCAATTTCTATTCTGCGCCGGGAACTCGCTCAGGAAATTTCTCCGGAGCCAGATGTCGTCATGCGGAATCTTAACAGCATTATGTCCAACGATCTCGTCAGCACCAACTGCTTTATCACGATGGTGCTGGCTCGTTATACCCCAGCCACTCAAGAGCTGGTATATGCCAACGCCGGTCACATCTATCCCTTAGTCTGGTCTAATCGGGAAGTCGTGCAACAAAGAGCGGCACCTACTTCAGACTCGGCGCTGGAACCAAATTTTCTCAAGACTCGCGGCATCCCTTTGGGAATTTTACCCATCTGGAAAGCTAAGCAGGGGCAACTGACCTTAAATTCAGGTGAAATTCTGCTACTGACGAGTGACGGGATTACCGAGGCGACTGTCACCCAAGAAAGTAGCCTTCGACATACTGCTTCGGAGATCGCGCCGACGGCAGAAGTTAACACTGGCAGCTTTGAAGGTACGAGTAGTATGCTGACACAAGATGGGCTTTGGAAACTTGTATGCCTTGAGCCAGTACCTTTCGATTTGAATAACTTACTCGCGCGGATTCGAGAACACACCAATAACGTTCAGGAAGACGACCAAACTATACTCTCTCTGGAGGTTCTTTAAGTACATGAAAACGGAGCTGCACATACCAAGTGATTTGAAGTTTTTAACAATTGTTGAAAGCTGGCTACTGGGATGTTTGGAAGTCGAACTGACCGACTCGGTGGATTGGCCTCGTCAATCGAATCGCTTGCGATTGGCTTTGGTGGAAGCATACTCGAATGTGGTGCGTCATGCTCATAAGGAGCAACCAAATTTGCCCGTGCTAATTCGCCTAGAGCTGAAAAATCGGGATATTGCTCTCGAAATTTGGGATCACGGTCAGGGATTTGACTTATCAACTTATCTCCCGCCTACCCCGAATGATAAACAGGAAAGCGGCTATGGGTGGCTGATTATGAATAGGTTAATGGATCGAGTAGAGTATCGCTTACAAGTAAACGGTCGTAACTGTTTGAAGTTAGAAGCGAGTTTGCCAGAAGCGACAAAAGCATAGCATCGTGGGATTGATGGTTTTTTATGCCATCAGGGTGCCCAAAAAATAGACAAAATTAGGAACCAAAGAGAGCTTTTAACCGGGTATTTTCTGACCTCATGAGCTGGATAGCCTGAGGTTTTTTAATAGGAACCAGCACAACGATCTAGGCGAGCCGGGTCAATGGAGTGGCATCTCCTCTTTTTGTTAAAAGAAGTAAAGCGAATAGCGATCGTTTTACAGGGAATTGATAAGTTTCACAAAGAAGAGTTGACTTATAAAATGACTCGATTCCAGGCTAAACCTGGGATCGAGGTAAAAATCCTTATCTAAGCGCGTAATCAACGGCGTAAGTTCAGTAACTCTTGGGGAGATGCTAATAGTTTGATCCGGGTAAAAATAATTTGACGCTGTGGATTGAGGATAAATATCCAGGAGACATTGACGCCAAAAACGGGAGTTTGTACCTTACCACCAACCTGAATCTGCGTGTTGCCGTCTTCTAGGGTTTCGGAAATTCCTTCACGGGGGGAGAGAGTCATGCCCTTGGCTTCTGCTTGCAGGTAAGATGCGATCGCATCATGTCCCACAATCGGCGACTCAAATGGGGGATTCATTTCCCCATCCTCTGCAAACAAAGCAGCAGTTGTTTCAAAGTCTCCTGCATTCATCGTTTCAAAATAGCGCAGCACGACAGGCTCTGTTATTCCGGCAATTGTCAGCTCGGTGGTAAATTCAGATTCCGAAGTTAAAACTAGATCGTCAGCTGGTGTCATGGCATTTCCTACAAACCACACCGATCAGTATTAAACAAAACAGCAGGTTCGCACCTGCGCTTCTGGAGGGATTGTTCAGAACTTTCCTGCTTTTGCATCTGTGTTGCTGCGGTTTCAACCGCTAGGTGCAAAACCGAAATCCGAGAAACTATAATGATTCGAGTCAGATGCGATCGCCATCAAACCTTGTGAAAGTACCCATCAGTAGTCGCGAAGTGAAGCAAAAAGCCTTTGAGTTGGGATTCCACAAGGCAGGAATCGCGGCTGTAGATGGGGCAGAAGTGAAAGTACAGCCGTTGCAGGCATGGCTGGCACAAGGCTATCAGGCGGACATGGAATGGATGGCGAATCCTAAGCGGCAAGATATCCATCGAGTCATGCCAGAAGTGCGATCGCTGATTTGTGTGGCCCTCAACTATTACACGCCTCACCAGCGTCCCGAAGGTAAGGAATACGCCAAAATCTCCCGCTATGGCTGGGGAAGGGATTATCACAAGATCCTGCATAAAAAGCTGAAAGCACTCACCACTTGGCTGCAAGAGCAGGGAGAAGGCATCTCTGCGCGTTACTATGCTGATACTGGCCCCGTGCAAGATAAAGTTTGGGCACAGCAAGCTGGAATTGGTTGGATTGCCAAGAATGGAAATGTCATTACGCGCGAGTATGGTTCTTGGGTATTTTTAGGGGAAGTATTGACCAACCTCGACTTAACGCCTGACTTGCCCCATACTGAACACTGTGGCACTTGCACTCGTTGTATCGATGCTTGTCCCACGGGTGCAATTACCCAGCCCTTTGTCATAGACGCTAATCGGTGCATCGCTTACCACACAATTGAGAATCGGGCTGAAAAGTTACCAGACGCGCTAAGCGAAGCGAAACCGTTAGCGAAGCAGGACGGAGTGGCAGCGATCGCATCTCCTCTGCAAGGCTGGGTTGCTGGTTGCGATATCTGCCAGGATGTTTGCCCTTGGAATCAGCGTTTTGCTCAGCCTACGGATGTTGCCGATTTTCAGCCGTATTCTGGCAATGTAGCTCCCCTTCTAAGCGAATTAGCGGAAATTTCTGATGAAGAGTGGGATCGTCGGTTTCCCGCCTCAGCGCTGCGGCGGATAAAACCGGAGATGTTGCGGCGCAATGCTAGGGCAAATTTGGAAGCAAAAGCACCACTCGACGTATGACATAGCGCCAGCAAGTAGGCACTACACAAGACAAAATTCAGCCCAAGTTGAGATACACCCAAAACAATGACCGTAAAAGTCATAATTTTTGATTTCGATGGCACAATTGCTGATAGCCTTGATGCCGTCGTGAATATTACTAATCGTTTAGCCGTAGAATTCGGGCATCAGCCAGTCAGTCTAGAAGATATCGAAAAGATTAAAAATTTAAGTTCTAGCCAAATTATTAAATTTTCTGGGGTTTCTATCTTTAAGTTACCCTTTCTACTTAGGAAAGTTAGAACAAGATTACATAATCAGGTTCAAGATTTAAAACCTTTTCCAGGGATTAAAGAAACTTTTACAGAGTTGAAAAATCTGGGGTACCGATTAGGGATTATAACATCTAATTCCAAGGAAAATGTTTCGATTTTTTTGAAGCAGAATGATTTTATAGACTTATTTGATTTTATTTATTCAGCCCCAACGATTTTTGGAAAACACAAAGTAATTAATAGTTTTTCTAAAAAACAAGATATGCAAATTAATGAGATGGTTTATGTTGGAGATGAAACAAGAGATATCGAAGCGGCAAGAAAGAGCCGGATAAAAGTAATTTCAGTTAGTTGGGGTTTTAATTCAAAAGAAGTTTTAGCTAAACATCACCCAGATTTTTTGATTGACAAACCTAGCGAACTATTAGAAGTGATAGGAAGTTTACAAAAACAGCCAGTGTAAAGATGGAAGCCGCTTTCTAAAGTTAATTGAAAGAATACGCGAGCGTGCTGCCATAGCTCAGATAACTACTGACTAGCCTATGACTTTACAGATAGCTTTGAGAACTTGTAGTAATTGGGTTAAACGCTCAGAATCAATCAAGTTCAACTCTGGCATTAGCAGATAAGTCGGGGGATTTCCCCGCTGAATATACACTAATTGATATCGCAGCCCGTTTGTCGTTAGTCCCCAAATGGATGTTTGATGTTCTAAACTTTTATGGGCATAGGTAAGGAGTTGAGGAAGACCCGTGAAAGCTTCAACCTGACTGTTTTTAGCTTCAATGACCAAAACCCAAAAAGATACGTTAGCTGTTGTCTGGTGAGTTTTCTTGACAGCTAAAATATCCAATCGTCCTGTAATGATGGTGTCTTCATCTGTGATATTGATATCTGCGATACCCTCTTCCAAGCTAATGTGGATAGGGTAGCAGTAAAAGCTAGCTAATCGCAGTAACGGAGCAACGGTAAGAAGCTTTACCTGTCCTTCCAGCACTTTTCCTGCTGTTAAATAGTGGCGAAAGTCATCCCAAATTTGTAATAGTTCTTGCTGTTCAAACTCTGTTAGAGGTTCTAAAGATAACAACGGTGTGAAAGAACCATTGTACTGCTCCTGAAAGTTTAAAAGACGATGAACATCATCTAGAAATAAATTGCGGGCGTTGAGAGTTGTCATGGGGTTATGTGAATTTTGGATTTTGGATTGAATGAGTTCGGTTGTTAGGGGTAAAAATTATTTTCTGAGTTTATGCCTATAGCGGGGGAAGATGCTCTTTTGGTAAGTGGTAGATGAGCGAATAGTACCCAACAGCTTATTGCCGAAAAAAGTCTTGCTAAATCGTAAAAATCCAACTAACGCGAGAGAATTGCGATGCCAGTCTGTGGATCGAAGAAATGAATTTTCTCTGGCATCAGCGATAACCACAAGCGATCGCCAATTCGCACCGCTTTGTCTGGAGGAATGCGTACCTGTAAGGGATATGCGATCGCTGACTCTAGGAGAGTGGCAGATAAATAAGTTTCGTTGCCTAGTGCTTCCACCAAATCTACTCGCACTTGGAGATTTTTGGGGGCGGGAACGCCAACGATCAAGTGTTCGGGACGGATGCCTAAAGTCAGGGATTGCCCGTCGTATTTTTGCAGTGCTGACGCCCAAACATCGGGGAGAGTGAGCCGAAATTGAGAATGGGTAATGAGGAGAGGTGCTTTCACTTGCACCGGCAAAAAGTTCATCGGCGGCGAACCAATGAATTCTGCCACGAAGCGGTTGGCTGGCTGGTTGTAAAGTTCCAACGGTGCAGCGATTTGCTGGATTTTTCCGTGATTCATCACCGCGATGCGATCGCCCATCGTCATCGCTTCCGTTTGGTCGTGAGTAACGTAAATGGTTGTTGTGCCAAGCTGTCGCTGCAACTTAACAATTTGGGCGCGAGTTTCTGCCCGAAGTTTGGCATCTAAGTTTGAAAGTGGTTCATCCATCAAAAATACTTGAGGATTGCGCGCGATCGCGCGTCCCAATGCGACTCGCTGCTTTTGCCCTCCTGATAGTTGTTTTGGCAACCTGTTTAAGAGCGGCTCAATTTGCAACAATTGAGCCACTGTCCGCACCTGCTCGTTAATCGCTTTCTCGCGTTCGGGTATGTAGCGAAGATGCTTGGGAAGCGATCGCGTCATTTCCACCAACAGATTTTCCGCCCAGATGGGCAAAGAGGACTGTGGACTGAGTGAAGCATTCCCCTCCTCTGCGCCCCCATTTTCCTGCTTCCCCGCGCCTTTGTGCCCCGTGCGCCGCAGTCCAAAGGCAATGTTGTCATACACCGTCATGTGGGGATAGAGGGCATAGTTTTGAAACACCATTGCGATGTCTCGTTCCTTTGGCGGCAAATCGTTCACGAGAGTGTCCCCCACCCGGATATTGCCCCCCGTTAATTCTTCCAGTCCCGCAATCAGCCGCAACAGGGTACTTTTGCCACAGCCAGAAGGGCCTACCAACACCATAAACTCGCCATCTTGCACCGTCAGGTTAATCCGTCGCAAGACATTTGTTGCTCCAGACGGAGACGAAGGTTTGTCATCTACAACCAGCGACCCCTCATCGACTGGCGTCAGCAGAGGTTCAGGCGCGATCGCTGCGACGACTTCCCCTTGACGACCGGAAAAGCTTTTGTAAACGTTTTCTATAACAACTTGTGCCACGGCTATTAATACCCACTACTGAATCTATTTTCAATCACTTACTCGCAGCACAGAACTCTTAGGAAAATCGGAGAACCAAAGCAGTAGGGAATCTTGTGGCGGAAAAGAATTAATGGCTTTGAGTTCGGGATTCATCGCACTTCCCAATAAATCCCGAACGCCGAACTACGAACAAAGGACGACAGTAATAATTTTTTCGTCCGGGTTTAATTCGAGGATGCGATCGCCTGTTCCATCTTTCCCTCGCAACTGCACTGAATTTACTGGCATTCGCACGACTCGCTGGGCGCTTGTCAGAAGGACGATCTGAGACTTTGCTGGAGCCGCGACCATCGCTGCCAAAGCATCTGTTTTGCTGGTAAAATGCAGTGCCTGAGTGCCAAGGTCGCCAAGATTTGCCAGTCGGATTGTACTCATCGGCAGGCGTTTGGCATACCCCAACTGGGAAACGATTAAAATGTTCTCATCATCCCCCAGGGTTAAGGCTCCCACCAGTTGCTCGGAACGCCGCAGCCGCATTGCCTGCACCCCCATCGTCGTGCGTCCCATCAAGGGTAGATGATCGTCGTTGACTTGAAGCCGCAGCAAACGTCCACCCCCAGTCGCCAAAACGAGCTGTTCGCCGGTTTTAGCCAGATTGACGTACTTTAACCGATCGTCTTCTTTCAGTTTCATGAGCGTGATGCCGCGACTGGTAAGGTTAGCCAGTTCTACCAGAGGCAGGCGCTTGATTCTCCCCTGTTCGCTAAGCAAAATTAGATCGGCACTTTGCGGATTTTCAGGCAGAAAAAAGTTGGAGACAATCGTTTCTGCCGCAGTTTGAGCTGAGTTGGACAGCAAGCCGATTAGCGGCGTTCCCCGCGATTGCTTCCCGGTTGGCGGAATCTCACCCACCTTGATGGGGTAAGCTTTGCCGCCGCTGCTGAGTACGACTAACTCGGCTTGGGTGCTAGTCACCTGAGTTTTGACGATAAAATCATCCGGACGACTGCCGCCATCACCTTTCCCCGACGCGGATTTATTCCCATTTTTAGGGATGCGCCGGACATATCCGCGCTGGGTAAACTCCAGAACTGCCTCTTCTTCCAAGTGTTCAGGAGTTAGGAGTGCGGCTTGAGTAGATTTGGCTTCTGACTTGTGACTTTTGTCTTTTGAGTCGGGTTTTTTCTCTGTTGGCTGAGTCTTTAATTCTTTCGCTTCCGTCAGGATCTTGCTACGGCGAGGATCGGTGAATTTGCGTTTGAGCGATCGCAAATCTTTTTTCAAGGCTTTCAGGAGTTCGCGGCGATCGCTTAGCAACAGTTGCAACAGATGAATTCTCTCTGACAACTCGTTAAACTCACCTTGTAAGTTTTGCCGTTCCAAGCCAGTGAGGCGTCGCAAGGGCATTGACAAAATAGCATCCGCCTGGACCTCACTGATATTCAACCGTTCTTGTAGCCTTAACTTGGCGGTGCTGCCATCGGCAGCATTCCGGAGAATTTCAATCACCGCATCCAACTCGGCTAAAGACGCCAGCAACCCTTCCACAATGTGAATGCGTCTTTCTGCCTCGCCCAATTCGTAGGTATATTGCCGCGTCAGCGTCTGTTCTCGGAACTTGAGAAATTCCTCCAACAACTGGCGCAACGTCAGCTGACGCGGTTGCCCATCTACCAATGCCAACAGGATCGCGCCAAAATTGGTACACAGCGCTGTTTGTCTATAGAGTTGATCGAGGACATGGTGAGGATTGGTGTCTCGTTTCAATTCCACCACCACGCGCATTCCTTCGCGATCGCTTTCATCCCGAAGATCCGCGATGCCTTCGATTCGACCCTGATTGACCAGTTCCGCTACCTTCTCAATCCAACCCGCCTTATTCACCTGAAAAGGCAATTCCGTCACCACAATTGCCGTCCGCTTGTGCCGTCCCCGAGTTGCCGCAATTTCCTCAATCTGGGCGACTCCCCGCACGGTGATGCTACCGCGACCCGTGCTGTAAGCTTCCCGAATTCCCTCTGTCCCGACAATTTCGCCCCCCGTCGGGAAATCTGGCCCCGGAACTAGCTTCCATAGCTTCCCGTCTGGGAGATCGGGTTGATCGATTAGGGCAATTAAACCATCCACGATCTCACCCAAGTTGTGCGGCGGCACATTCGTTGCCATGCCGACGGCAATTCCGGCGCACCCGTTGAGTAATAACACCGGCAGCTGAGCTGGCAGTACGGTTGGTTCTTGTTGGGAATTGTCAAAGTTGCCGATGAAGTCAACTGTGGCTTCGCCAATTTCACTCAGAAGCGCTTCATGACTAATTGCAGCCAGTCGCGTTTCCGTGTAACGCATCGCCGCAGGTGGGTCATTATCCACCGAGCCAAAGTTACCATGACCGCCGAGGAGGGGATAGCGGCTGGAAAATTCTTGCACCAGACGCACTAAGGCGTCGTAAACCGCCTGGTCGCCATGTGGATGATATTTGCCCAAAACATCCCCAACCACCCTAGCGCACTTGCGGTAGGGGCGGTCTGGCGTCAGTCCGAGTTCGTGCATGGCATACAAAATCCGCCGATGCACCGGCTTTAAACCGTCGCGGACATCGGGTAATGCACGCCCGACGATCACACTCATGGCATATTCAAGGTAAGACCGTTGCATCTCCGCGTGTAAAGGCGTGGGGATGATCTGTCCGGTTGCCAAAAGGTTCAGTTGTTTCGCCATGAGTTTTATTCCCTAGTTCCTGAAAACGTAAAATTTTTTTGCATCTTGAGGTTGATGACCGATCGCGTCACAAATGGCAACGTGACAAAGAACCTTTCACAGTAGTATGGAACCGCAGCTATGACCACGACTCTTCCAAAGAGCGCCATTGAAAGGAAAAACTCGATGAAAACCGTTTTGATTGTAGAAGACGATCCGATTAATGCTCGGGTTTTTTCTAAGATTCTGAGCAAGCGGGGCGGTTTGGCAGTTAAGCATACCGAAAACGTGGAAGAGGTGATGCAAATTGCCCAATCCGGTGAGGCTGACATTATTTTGATGGATGTTTCCCTGGCCCATAGTGTTTACCAGGGTAAGTCGGTTGATGGCATAAAAATCACGCAGATGTTGAAGGCTGACCCGCAAACTGCTAGTTTGCCTATTATCCTGGTTACGGCTCATGCGATGGAGGGCGATCGGGAAAATTTCCTCAAACAGAGTGGTGCCGATGCCTATATTTCTAAACCAGTTGTCGATCATCAACTGTTTGTGGATCAAATTAAGGCATTGTTGCCACAATAATACTTTTATGTTCCAGGGGTAGGGCGGGCATTGACCGCCCTGAGTTGTAAAATTCAATGTCTTCCATTTGGAGTGTGAAGGCGCTCTTGTGGCTTTTTACCTTTCAGCCTTTGCCCTCTTCTGTTGCCACCAGTTTAGTACATTTGTATTATTTAAGGAATCCTGGTGGGTGGTTTCTTTACTTCGCGTGACTCGCAGCCCCCGACAACTCTGGCAAAGTGACATGAGGGGCGTGGCATTAATCCCACAAGCTGGGATTTAAACGGTTGCGGACGTTGGGTAAGGCACGTCCGGCGATCGCGCTCATGGCATATTTAATGGCGTATTCAAAATATGATGGTTGCATCTTTGCGTGTAATCCTGTAGGGACAAACCGTCCGGTCGAAGGTCGGTTCAGTTTTTTTATCATAAGTTTTATTTCCTATTTATTGACAGCAACAAAAAATTTGCATCTTGCGATTGATGGCAAATTAAGCGATAAATTTTAAGGTGACAAAGAAATTTTCATAATCGTATTGAAACAAAAAACAATGACTACGACCCTAGAAAAAAACGCTGTTGAAGGGAAAAACTCGATGAAAACCGTTTTGATTGTAGAAGACGATCCGATTAATGTTCGGGTTTTTTCTAAAATCCTGACAAAGCGAGCCGGTTTGCAAGTGAAACATACTGAAAATGTAGAAGAAGTAATCCAAATCGCCCAAGCTAGGGAGGTTGACATTATTTTGATGGATGTTTCCTTAACAAACAGTTTTTACCAGGGTAAATCGGTTGATGGCATAAAAATCACCCAACTATTAAAAGCTAACCCGCAAACTGCCGCTCTACCAATTATTCTGGTGACAGCTAATGCGATGGAAGGCGATCGCGAAAATTTCCTCCAGCAAAGTGGTGCCGACGAATACATTTCTAAACCAGTTGTCGATCATCAACTGTTCGTGGAGCAAATCATGGCGCTGATACCACAAAAGTAGTTTTGATGCTGATAAGGTGGAGCAAGCTTCATGCAGGCGAGTTGCAAAGCTCTTGTTTCAAAACTATTTGTGACGGCTGTGCCCAAACTTCGGCTCGCAGGTCTTGTATTCAGTTAGGTAAAACCTAGTTTAGTACACTTGTATTTTTTCAGAAATAGTAGAGGGGTAGCAATTTTTGCGGCTGCCCAATCGTGTCTCATGTTAGAGTGCGATCGCGTAACGTCTAGGCTTTCTTCGCTGTTTCCCCTGAATGCCTCAATGATGCGACCTTTATTGGCGCTGCCGCAAGCAGTTAGCGCGAATAATCCTGACTCGCGCCTACGTCTAGGTGCGATGATGCTGAATCAATTAAAGATTTTGACCCAATAAGGAGTCAAACTCCGCTTTTAATGCCTTTAGATCGGCAACTCTTGCGACTAACAAATTTTCTTTGCCAGCATCCTTAAGACGCTTGTTCCAATATTGGATATTGTCAGAATTGTTCAGCCAAAAGTCTACCATTGTATGCAGAATCTCTTCTAAATTCCAGCCTCGCTTGGGTGGAACCGCTTCAACGGATTCCAGAAAAGCATCCAGGGTGCATTTAGGACTTCCTAAGTATTCGGCTCTGTGTGGATCTGTTTGAATAATTTCCTGTTGATGGTTAAAGAAATAAAGAATGGGAGATACCCCTAAAATTTCAAAGGTATAGTTCATCGCAGTCTCCTCAAAATTTTCTTTCTTGCTGAATCCTACCAATTCTTAAAGAATAGTATGGTTACATTGCTAACATCTTTGGCATCCGGCTTAAGTAAATTTATACAATGTTTGATAAGCGAGAAATATCCGCCAGAAGAAGTGTGCAGCCTGAACTGAGGAGTATGCCCTTCGGTAAAATTTACATCAGAATGACCGATTCAAAAAACAGGAATGATATTTTTAACAAATTTTTTTAATTGGATTACAAATTTTAAAGGAGAACTGGCGGCACTCAGTGCCGCCTTTTTATGGGCGATCGCTTCGCTGGTTTACAGCCGCTTGGGACGGCAAATCCCACCCCTAGAACTGAATTTGTTTAAAGGGATAATTGCGATCGCGTTCCTTGTCTTCACACTACTTTTGCAAGGACAGCTGCTACCTGAAATCAACCCGACTGCACTGACACTATTGCTACTAAGTGGCGTCCTGGGCATTGGATTGGGAGATACGGCTTATTTTGCAGCCATCAATTGCCTGGGTGCAAGGCGTACCTTAATATTAGAAACGCTAGCACCCCCCTTAACAGCTGTGTTAGCGCTAGTCTTTTTACAAGAACAACTGACGGCTGCTGCTTGGTGCGGCATTTTATTAACCATTTTGGGCGTCGTCTGGGTGGTGACGGAACGAGTGCCTAATTCCACCGCTGAAAGCAAGCATCTGACGATGCGGGGAATTAGTTGGGGTTTACTGGCAGCAGTAGCACAGGCAACAGGTGCCGTCCTCTCGCGGACAGCCCTCATCCAATCGAGTATCAGCCCCTTGTGGAGTACCTTGGTGCGCTTGGGGGCAGGGGTTCTGGTGCTACTGCTGTGGAAGTTGCTGGGACAGCGTCAAGTCAACGGCTGGCTTAAACCGTTGCAGTCTTGGCGCATTGTAGGAGTCATTGCCATAACCGCTTTTTTCAGCACCTATCTCGGCATCTGGTTGCAACAAATTTCTCTGAAATTCGCCCCCGCAGGAATTGCCCAAACCCTAAGTTCTACTAGCCCTTTGTTTGTCTTGCCTCTAGCGGTTTGGATGGGTGATGTTGTCAGTTTTCGAGCTATTTTAGGCGTTTTAGTTGCCTTGGGCGGTGTCGCAGTGTTATTTAGCCTTCGGTAGCGATTTGGTGGGGAAGTGCCTTGAACAGAAAATTGCGATCGCACTATTACACCAGTAGTTTTAGAAAGGGAGATTGCTTAATTAATAAAGTTTGAGGCTATGCTTAACCCCTAAAAACATAGCGCCTACTTCAGAAGTAGACGCTCTCAAGAGAGGACTTTTTAACCCAGTTCTATCACTTTGTCAGAAGCCGCAATAATTTGCGATCGGCAGTAGATAGACTAAATTGTTGTATTTTCCCGATCCATCTGGCGCTCAATCGTTTCGATCGCAGCGTTAAGTCCCGCCAATCTTGCCTCTAGATCGTTTCGCATCCATTTCAGGAACCGAAGTCTGCGTTCCTGATAATCTCTACCGGAAACTGGTTGAGATCCCCAACAGGTACTACCCCAAAACGGAAACATAGCGTTCATCCTTAATGTAAGTCTACTTTCATCTTGACCAAATTTTTTGGCAGTAAGGTGGCTGAGAGTGCAGTGATTACCGTATCTCCAACAAAAAGAGCGCCTTTGTGATTTGCGATCGCGCTCTCTCCTTAACTTCAATTAAACCGCTGCTTTAGCCGCAAAGCGTCCTGTATTCCGGATAGCATCTAGAAATGCATAGACGGCTGGAGTATGAAGGGCATTTGCGAGAACCGCTACCCCAATTACTCGCTCTAGAGGTGCTGGCAGGCTGCACACGCGCACCCCAGTGGGTACAGGTTCGGCAGCCAGACGAGGGAGAATTGCTGCCCCTAAACCCTGCTCCACCATGCTGACGATAGTTGAATCTTCTTTGATTTCATAAGCAATGTTGAGCGGGTATTCTGCGATTACCAAGTATTTGCGAATCCACTCATTGCAGGGAATGCCGGAACTAATAATCAAAGGATATGTGGCTAACTGCTTCCAAGTAACTTTGGCACTACTTAAATTAGTTGTAGGCGGGAGTAGGAGAACGTAATCATCTCGTAAGATTTCCCAAGTTTCAAATTCATTACCAGCGGGTAAGTAGATAAAGCCAATATCGGCATAACCGGCTCGCAATGCATCTCCTACACGCGAGTAATCATCACCATCAACGATGCTTACAGTGATATTCGGGAAGCAAGCGCGAAATCGAGCGATCGCTGTCGGGAGTATATGAGTCGCCACACTCCGAAAACAGGCAACTCGCACGTTTCCACCCTGTAAGCCTTTTTCTAAATTGGCTTCCTTCTCCATTGCTTCCAAAAGCTGTAGCAATTTACGAGCATGAGCCGTAACCCGCTCTCCAACTGGGGTGAGACGCGCTCCATAACGCCCGCGAGCCAGCAAGACGACTCCCAATTCTTCTTCAAAACTTGCGATCGCATGACTGATTGCTGACTGCGATACCTCCAACTGCAAGGCGGCTTCGCTGAAGTTGCCGTAGTCTGCCACTGCGACTAAAGCACGAATCTGGGAAAGCTTCATCCGGCTTTTATTGATTTCATTCATGGCGGTTATGCAAGCGGTGTATGCATTGTCGCAAACCCAGTCAAATCATGTCTTCTTCTATATATGAATTTTATTCATACTACCTATACAAATATTGCTTTGTCTATCAAATAACCAAAAGTTACATTGAATTTGTCAGCGAATTTAGGTTGTGCAATCTAGATTTCTTGGTTGAATTAGTCGAGATTTTACAAGCTCCTCTCTAGTTCCACATCACCCATTCAGGTGATTCTACTGGAGGAAGTAAACTTCTAATCTTCAACTTTACTCTGTAATTAACCTTCATCAGTTGCGGCGGAATCAATATTGATAACTGCTGCAAGCAAATAAGTTTGTCTATCCTACTTTTTTTGCAGCACAATCTGAAATTTATTCTATCTTGAAACGGGAGAAATTTGTTATGGAAACTTCTGAGAATTGTTTTGAGAGAAAAAACCTAGAAACTATTTACACAAAAAAAGAGCAGAAGTCTGTTCGGGAAACTAATGTATTTTCTACTTTGAATAGTGTTTGGCAGTATTTAGTTAGATTCTTTACTCAAGAGCCAGAGGTAAAAGTTTGGAAGAAGTGCGACCGCTTTGGAAACATCTGGTGGGAAGGCTACGATCCTTTTAGCGGCAGCTCTGCAACTTTTGGTTGTGAAGTTGATATGCTGGAATGGGTTGAAAAAAGGTACTACGGAAACAATAAGTCAATGTTTTAAAGAAAAGCAAAACATTGGAATCCGGGGACTTTTATCTTCCAGCTAGATTTTCTGGGGAAGCGCTTTTAAAGCGAAACAAAAAGAGTAACACACCAGGAAAATATTCTCAACGTATTGCACAACCCCTAGCTAATGCTGGGGGTTTTCGGTGGAAGAGAGCGCTCCCTCTCACCCCAACTGAATTTATTTCTGGCGGTTATGAATCGTCTTCAATTCCCATCGTCAAATCTAGAGTCGCACGAGCAACAGCGGCGTGTTCTTCGGCAATATCGGGAGGAGGAGTGGTGATATTTTCGTTTTGACCTTCGACTAGCAACCTTGGTTTATCGTCCTCTTCCGGTTTCAGAGTTGAGTTATCTAGATTAGCTTGCTCATTTTGGGGAGTCAGTTTCTCATCTGTCATAAGCGTTCTTTTTGCGAAGTATCTTCGATTTCCTTATCGCTTAACCGCTAAGGTCAATCCATCCGCTATGGGGACGAGACTGATAGAAACTCGTTCGTCGCGGTGCAATTTTTCGTTCAAAGCTCGGATATTCTGGGTACTATTATCCCGATCTTGAGGATCGGCAACTCGTCCACTCCACAAGACATTATCGATGGCAATTAAACCACCGGGACGCACCAGCTGGAGCGATCGCTCATAATACCCGTCATAATTACTCTTATCAGCATCGATGAACGCAAAATCAAACGTTTGTGCCTCCCCCTGTGCCAATAGCCGATCCAGCGTTTCCAGCGCCGGTGCGATTCGCAGATCGATCTTGTCCGCCACCCCAGCTTCTTGCCAATAGCGCCGCGCTACCGAGGTAAACTCTTCACTGACATCGCAAGCAATAATCTTGCCGTCTGGGGGAAGTGCCAAAGCCACGCACAAAGAACTGTAGCCAGTAAATACGCCCACTTCCAAGGTTTTCTTTGCCCCCATTAGCTGAACCAACAGCGCCATAAATTGCCCTTGTTCTGGGGAAATCTGCATCCTGGCGTAGGGATGATTTGCCGTTTCTTCCCGCAGACGGCGAAGAATCTCTGGTTCTCGCAAGGATGAAGAAAGTAGGTAATCGTAAAGCTGGTCATCTAACCCTAGGGCCTTTTTTGACATGATGGATTTAGAACTCGAAGAACGCACACAGCCTATCCTATCGTTCTGGTTGTGATACGTAGGAAATAGAGGAGAAGTTAAACGCCATGCTGCGAATTATTTTGACAGTGATTTTGCTGGGACTGCTGACAGCTTGCGGCATTGGTGTACCCGCACCAGGTGGTCAACTGGTACAGAAAGCGATCGCGCTTCAAGTCAGCCAAACCCAAAAGCAGCTAAGTCAGCAGTTATTCCAGCAACCCTCCAGCTTTGAAATCGCTCAAATACGAGTGACTCATGAAGAACCTTTGTTGATCCAAAAGTTACCCGCCTATCACATCCAAGGCACCTACAACTTTACTCTGCAACGTCCTAACCATCAGGTAACTCAACAACAAAACCACTTTGATATCTACTTGCAACGCCAAATCGAAGGTAAAACTTGGCGTTTAGCCATTCCTCAATCTACTAGCACAAACACTGAACCGACTTGGCGCACTTGGTTGATTCAATAAACTAATTTTTAACCTTCAATATTTAATAAATTTCTGTCTATCCGATCCCATCGTTTTCTGCGATCGCCAAAAAAAGGTATTCTTTCCTTTACGTCTTGACGGTTAAAAAATCTAACTGATGTGAAAGTTGCCAAACTATCACAAACCGCTCTATTACCACAGCTATCCCCAGCCACGATTGAGGCAATTCCTTCAGGCAGAGATGACTGAGATGTATTTCAACTTTATTGGGTTCAGCGTGGGATTAGTCGTTTTAGTGCTGGTCGCTTTTGGTGTAGTGCAAGGCTTAAATGTGCCAGCAGGTAATTTTATCGATTGGGTAATTGGTGCGGCGAGTTTTTGGTGGCTGCTGGTGATTGTGACAGTTCCGTGGAATATCCACTTTGACGCCAAAGAAGTCATCGCAGAAGCAGCACTGTCAACCGAAAAGGGAATTGCGATTGATGAGAAACAAGTTAAGTATGCCAAAGCGATCGCAAATCGGTCATTTTGGGTAGCGATCGCGCTCCATTTTCTCTCTGCTGCCGGTCTTTATACTCTAGCTGTAACAGGCATCAGTGCCGTTGGATACGTCAGTTCCGGTGCCGCTTTACTATTAACGGCTTTGCGTCCCGCCGTGCGAACCTACGAATATTTAGCCGCCCGGTTGTCGATGATTCGCCAAGAATTTCAGTATCCCCGCCAAGATATTTGGGAACTCCGCAACCGCTTTGATAATTTAGAGTATGCCGTCAGGCAATTAGAAGCGCAAATGAATCCTGAAGATCCATATTCTTTTGTCGCCACTCAACAGCGAGCGGGCGATGAAACTCGCAAAGAATTAGCCCGCGTGAATGCCACAATCGAAGAACTGCGAGCCACAAACCAAGCCGATCACGAGCGCTTATCCAGAGAAGCGAAAAATGCGATCGCGCAACTCAGCGCAGACGGGCAATTTCTCGACCACGTCCGTGAAATTATCCGCTTTTTCAAAACCGCCTAATCAGAAGAGAGGGAGAGGGCTGAGGACTGAGGACTGAGGGCTGAGGGCTGAGGGCTAAGGGTGAGGACTGAGAAGGGGGAGAGGTTTGAGGGCGAGTAGAAGCACGCGAGATATGAAACAGTAAGAGAGTTGAAGTTAACTTATTGCGCCCAAGGCTAAAGTGTTGAATCTGGAGTTTTGTTGTCTCTCCCTTATCCCTTGTTAATACCTCAGCCCTCAGCTCCCTCATTCACGCCCCTATCTAGGGATTTTTTGTGAACTGGAGCCTCCCCCCTCCTCAGCCCTCAGTCCTCTCCCCTCTTCTATACTTCAGTCCTCAGTCCTCAGTCCTCAGTCCTCTCCCCTACTCAATCCTTACAAGAATCCCGCTGACTCATACAGCCTTCTGAGAGTTGCCTCAATCTTAGTCCCGTACTGCGGATCTGCTGCCCACCGTCCGCTCAACTGAGAAATCAGCGGCGCGACGCCCCGCGTCACAAAGCGAAAGCGCGGATCGACCAGTTCCTGTACCAAAGGCTCTAAACTCGCGTAAGCTTTCAAGTGTTGGATATGGGCGCGGACGCCAATTCTGGCGCTGGGGAAGGTCGCGCTCTCAGAAGCTCCGCCGATCGATCCCAAAGCGGCAAAATTATTTTGGCTGGGCTTAATGTCACCCCCAAAGCGCAAAAAGCCGGTTTCTACACACATTTGACAGAAGGCAATGTCATAGTTGACGCCCTCAATTGTGGCTTCTTCCCGGTAAAGTTTGGGTAAGTCGGGAAACTGGGCGAGGGCGTTTTCGTTATTGGCTTTGAGGAACATAATCATCTGTACCTCAGAGGTATTTCCATATCCCATAATCCGGTCTAGTTGACCGGGACAGATGGGTAAAATGGAGCGCAAAGACAGGGTGCGGGTGGCGCTATCCCAACCAACCGAGATATTAAAAGGTCGAAGTTCAATGGCTTTGACATAGACGACACCTCGGTAGGACACGCGGCGGACTGAGGTGTTATTTGTCAAGTCAATTGCGAGCCTGTCCACCAGGTCAATAGGGATGTAGGCGTTGCTATTGATGAGAACGCCCTTCTCCCCATAGACCTGGTTATTAATGTTGATATTGATGGAAGGATAGGTGGGGGAAGTGCCAGGATCGGGGGTGGGAGTACCGCCTCGGCTCCAAGATGCCAAGCCGTCTGCAATTCCTAGCGCGATGTCGCGGCGGCGATTCTGAATTAAGAATCGGTCATCCGGATTGGTGAGATAGCCAACTTCCATCAGCAAGGAAGGAATAAAAGTGTCGCGGCAGAAACTCAAACGTCCGACGCCGGTGGCGGTGTCTGGCTTGACTCCCCGGCTGGGCAGCTGGGGAACGCGGCGCAAAAGCGCCAAAAGTAGCAGTTCGGCATTCTGCTTGCGTTCCTCGTTGCTGGAAATGTAGAAGACCGTAGCGCCACGAGTCGCCGGGTTAGAATAGGCATCGGCATGGATTTCTAGCGCCACGTCGCCGCTCCGAGAGCGGGCGTTGAGCCAGGAAATCGACTGCGTTGAGTTCTGATCGTCTGGGACAGAAAGAACTTCAAAACCCCGCGATCGCAGTTCGGGTACAATCTGGTCGCGCAGCAGAATCATCTCTTGAGCCTCTGTGGTGCCACCTGCTTGCCCTCCTGGCTCTCCAGCACCATGACCGGCTGAAATAAAAATTCGTCCCATCTTGAAGGATTCCCCCAGCGCTAAAAGTAATCTATATTAATCAACCACGATAAGGATTTCCGGGTGCTACGGCTAGTCCAACTTAACGCTTCCTGTGTGAGAACAGCGAATAAATTGTTCCAGACACATATATTAATGGGTACTAAGAAGAAGAAACTGTAAGATTTTCGGTATGGTAGAGCTGGAAATCATCAATTCATCCCCATAGATGAACAAAATCGTTGAAGTCTTACCAGATAAAACGGCGCTGATTGAGCGATCGCTCCAAGTGTGCGTTGAGCAAATTCACGCCGCAATCGAACAGCGATCGCTCTGTACTATCGCCTTGTCCGGTGGTAGCACCCCCAAGCCGTTGTATGAAGCGATCGCGACCCAAAATCTGCCTTGGGATAAAATTCACATATTTTGGGGCGACGAACGCTACGTGCCGCCAGACCATCCCGATAGTAACCAAGGGATGGCGCGGAGTGCATGGCTGGATAAAGTGAATATCCCAGCCGCCAACATCCACCCCATGCCAACCGATGAAGCCGATCCATCTGTTGCAGCGGATAAGCACGAACAACACATCAGGGAGTTTTTTCAAGTTCAACCCGGTGAATTTCCAGCGTTCGATCTCATTTTGTTAGGGATAGGAGACGACGGACACACAGCTTCTCTGTTTCCCCACACAGAAGCATTGAATGTACGCGATCGCCTGATTACCGTCGGCAACAAAGATGGGCAACCCCGGATCACCTTCACGGCACCCCTAATTAACCATGCTCGGTGTGTCATATTTGTGGTTGCCGGTGCGAGTAAACGACCTGCTCTCGCTCAGGTTTTTGCTCCTACCGCTGACGACCAAACCTATCCCAGTCGGTTAATCCAGCCCCAAGGCGAACTTTGGTGGCTTTTTGATGAGGCTGCCGGTCTTGAATTAAGCCGGTCTTGAACTAGCCGGTCTTGAACTAAAAAGTTAAGACGCCTCGCCATTCAGACTATATTTGAATTTCCACCTTCCACTCCCATCTCTAGGAGGGATACAGCCTGCAAGGAGGTTTTATGATTGTCTGCCCGAATTGCAATCACCAAAATCCTGATGGAGCAGCCCAGTGTGAGGCTTGCTACACCCCCTTACCCGCCACCACCGCTTGTCCCAACTGTGGCGCACCCGTCCAAACCGACGCTACCTTCTGCGGTCAGTGTGGTTCTAACCTGCGACCGAGCAGTCCAGGTGAGGTAGGGGCATCGACAGGACTAGACCCATTCCCCGGC
This sequence comes from Trichocoleus sp. Lan, assembly GCF_039961855.1. Classification (NCBI taxonomy): domain Bacteria; kingdom Bacillati; phylum Cyanobacteriota; class Cyanophyceae; order Leptolyngbyales; family Trichocoleusaceae; genus Trichocoleus; species Trichocoleus sp. Lan. The sequence goes on from NZ_JAMPKA010000017.1 coordinate 118,693, forward strand.
GTACCGGACTTAATGGCACCCGATCCGCTGGTGGCACCCGATCCTTTAGTGGCTAGCCCTCAATCATCAATGCCCAGCTCTAGCCCGGATGTATCCGCTCCGGTGGCACCCGTTCCAGCTACAGTGGTCAGTCAGCCACCCGCACAGGAGCAAGCAAGCGTTACCCCCCCGGCGGCTTCTAGCAGCACTCCACCCGCGTCCGCAGCAACTTCTGGTAGCTCAAAAACGCAGCTACAGCAGCAAAATGCCCGTTTGCTGCACGTCCAAACGGATACGATGATTGAATTGCCAGCACAACTGTCGGTGATTCACATCGGCAAGCCAAACGACCAGATTCCACCTGATATTGATGTTTCAGGATTCCCCAATTCCGAGATTGTTTCTCGGATTCATGCGGATATCCGCGTGGAGGGAGACGCCTTCTACATAGAAGACGTTGGGAGTGCGAATGGCACCTACATTAACCATAACCCCCTGCCTAGCGGCAATCGGCACCGTTTAAGAACCGGCGATCGCATTGGCCTAGGCAAAGGCGACAAGATGACCTTCTTGTTCCAACTCTCTTAATCCCAGAGGCTGTTCGATGCGATCGCAAAGCCTGAAAAGCCTGCTGCATCGCCTCTTGGGGTGAGGGGTCATGGCAATTGCAGACTGTTTTTTTAAGTGATAGGCTTGAGGGAAACAATTCGGCATCGGACTCAGGTTTATGTAAATTCCACAGTTATATAAACCTGTGATGGGAGAAATTGGGAATCCCGGCGAATCAATTCGGGGGATACACCGACTTGACCCCCTCATGATACGATGCCATTGGTAACACCCGTGGGTGCCTTGGAACTAAAAACGCGAAACCCAGGTGGAACGAGGTCAAAAGGGTTTACAATTCCATCTGCCCACGTTCTACCCATTCGCGGTCTGACTCCAGTCATTGGGGGATTCATTTCAATTCATTGAATGGAGGAAGTCACGTCAGTTGACAGTGTTACGAGTCCCAAGCCTAGAGACGGAAATCTTTAGAATATGTAACATCGGTGATTACCCTGACCCTGCTGCATCCTATCCAATCTATACCAGTTCAGAATTGGACTTTTGAACCCGAATCAGTAGTAATTCGGATTGGACGGTCAACCGAGAATGATGTCATTCTTTACAGTGCGGTTGTTTCTCGACACCACGTCGAGATTCGGCGTAGTGGTTCCGATTGGGAAGTTGTTAGTTTAGGTGCCAACGGCACCTATCTCGATGGAAAACGCATCGACCAAGTGCCGGTGGTCGATGGGATGATTATTCGCCTCGCCAGCTCCGGCCCCCAAATTCAAATTCGGATTGGCTCGGCAGAAACTAAGGCAAGGCTAAATACGGTTGCAGGTAAGCAATCGGTCACTCGAAAGTCTGAAGAGAAATCCAGAGATAGAGAGACTTTCATAGATGCCCGTTCGCTTGAACCAGATGAAAAGAATCAACCAAGCGTGAAGCTGGTTGCTGCTTTGGAAAATCTTGGTAAATCTAAAAAATTACCCTAGGGTTGCCAAGATTTTGTCCTAGGTCTTTACCATCGCAATTCAAGGGTTGTATGGAATACATCCGTAGGGGCATGGCAATCAAAAAGCCCCTACTTAATGGGCGCGGTTAAAACGTAGAGCCGCGATATCTTCCACTCAACTTAAGAAACGCTATAAACGGTATTGAGCTAGCAATAAGCGAAAATACCAGTAAAATGCCTATCTCACCACAATGCTATCTCTCAGACAGCAACGGATTGCCGATCTGGAGATAGCATTGATTTTGGCTTGAATTGAAATGGGGGCAGAGGGACTTGAACCCTCACGACCTTTTACGGTCAACGGATTTTCATTCTCTCGCAGCTTTCGCTACTGTCTTTTACGACTTTGAGAATTGGACTCTCCCTTTACCCTCGGCTTGACGTTAGGGTAGCTCCCGTCGAGTCTCTGCACCTTCCAAAGAGTTTTGAAGTTTGGTTTTTGAGTTTTGAGTTTTAAATTCACTCAGTCCTCAGTCCTCAATCTTCAAGCACTGGCTTTGGCTTGGCTCAGGATTGCCATGTCTGTTGCCAGATTTAGGTTTCCCTGAATTTGAGAGCCGTCACTTGACAGATTTCTCCATCAAGGCTCAGTTTTCTAAGTCCGTAGCGTCTGCCATTCCGCCATGCCCCCCCGATGGGGAGAAGTGTCGTTACGTATCTTCTACAAAACTAACTTCATTGTCTATTGCACCATTAAATGGGGACTTTATGCAACTATTCCTTTAGTAGTCTCACTAATTAAGCGGCTGATTCCAGCAAACGGTAAAATATGGACAGTTCGTCGGGTGTCTAAACGGATAGTTCTCTGTTGGGAGACTTTTTGTGTTGATGTCCGCGCCGGGACGCCGGTACTCGCGCTCGTTCTTCTACCGCCAGAAAAAATTATGATGGTTGCGATATTGTATCTAGTTTTGAGTGGAGCCTACCTGGTAGTGATTCCCTTCGCCCTGTATGCCTACCTGCAACAGCGTTGGTATGTGGCTAGCTCCTTTGAACGGAGTTTCATGTATTTCCTGGTTTTCTTTTTCTTCCCAGGTTTGTTGCTCCTCAGCCCATTTTTGAATTTTCGACCCAAGCGGCGGCAAGTTCAGAGCTAAGGTTTGTCGTTGGGTAAGCGCTAAATGCGACGAATTGACATCATTGGAATTGGCATCGGCGTCTTTGCCGCCGGTGGAATTGTGTATTTGCTGTTGCTGGTGGCTGGGCTAGATAGCCTGGAAGCGGGGATTTGGAGTCAAGTTTTCCTAGTGGGCGGGTTGGTTGGCTGGCTGCTGACCTACCTGTTCCGAGTCGGAACGAAACGGATGACCTATAACCAGCAGCTCAAAGACTATGAAGAAGCCGTTTTACAAAAGCGACTGGAAGAATTGACGCCAGAAGAACTGGCTCAGCTGCAAGCTGAAATCGAACGGGAAAACAAATTAAAAAAATAGCTGATAGCCGTTAGCGGTCAGGTGTGTAGGGGCACGGTAATGCTGTGCCCGTATAAGAGCCTGTAGTTTCTTGTTTGCCCCTGACTGCTGATCCGTGAATTGCTAACGCCCGAAGTGCCACTGACCACTGACCACTGATTTTTGACAAATGACTTCAATTTCCGAGTGCTTTGAGTCTCTCGCGCGTCGCTCTGAATGTGCCTTAATTCCCTTTATCACAGCGGGAGATCCGGATCTGGAGACCACGGCTAAGGCGTTAAAAGTTCTTGATGCCGCCGGTGCTGACATGATTGAACTGGGCGTTCCCTATTCAGATCCGTTGGCAGATGGACCCACGATTCAAGCTGCCGCGACTCGCGCCTTGCAACGGGGAACCCGCTTGGAACAGGTAATAGAGATGGTATCCGGGGTTAGCAAAGAGGTGCGATCGCCTATCGTCCTATTTACCTACTACAACCCGATTCTAAACCGAGGCATTGAACCGTTCTTCAAGCAGATTGCGAATGCTGGGGTGCGGGGATTGGTCGTGCCAGATTTGCCCTTGGAGGAGTCTTCCAATCTGCTGCAAACTGCTGCCAGTATGGGAATTGATGTAGTTTTATTGGTAGCGCCTACCAGTTCCCCAGAGCGAATAGAAGCGATCGCGCGTCAGTCTCAGGGATTCATTTACTTGGTGAGTGTCACTGGCGTAACGGGAATGCGCTCTGGACTGGACTCGCGGGTGCAAGATATCCTCAAGCAGATCCGAAGCGTTACGGATAAGCCCATCGGCATTGGGTTTGGCATCTCCGAGCCAGAACACGCCCGTCAGGTGAAAGACTGGGGGGCAGATGCTGCAATTGTCGGGAGTGCCTTGGTGAAACGTTTGGCAGAAGGAACACCCGAACAGGGACTCGATGCGATCGCTGAGTTTTGCCGGAGTTTGAAAACGGCGATTACAACCTAACCCCGTTTGTAAAGTAGTGAGTTTTAAGTGATGAGTTTTTTAATTCAAAACTCATCACTTAAAATTTTTGTCCGCCCAATTACCGATTAAATAACTAATCGCCACCCCTGATTTTGGCGAGTAACATGGGCGCGATCTCGGTGACGGGCAAAACATACTGTGCTGCACCGAGGGCGATCGCTTCTTTTGGCATTCCAAACACCACACAGCTTTTCTCATCTTGGGCAATGGTAATGCCACCGGCACGAGCGATCGCTTCCATCCCTTCCGCACCGTCTCTACCCATCCCAGTCAACAATATCCCCACCGCTCCTTGACCGTAGAAACTCGCCACCGACTTAAAAGTAACCGTGACAGAGGGGCGATGTCCCCCCACTGGCGGGGCGGCAGAATGACAAAATCTGCCTTGAGTATCCAATTCTAAATGCAGCCGTTCCGGTGGAAAATAAATCGTTCCCGCTTTTGGTATTTCCCCAGCACGGGCAATTTTGACGGGCAAACGACATTCCAACCCTAACCAATCCACCATTCCCTGCAAAAACCCCTCGCTGATGTGTTGAATACAAATCATTGGGAGGGGGAAATTCGCTGGCAGATGGATAAGAATGTTGTATAAAGCTTGCGGCCCTCCAGTAGACGCGCCAATTGCCACGATTTTGGATTTTTGATGGGGGATTTTAGATGGGGAATTTATCGTCGAAAATTTAAAATCCAAAACTGGCTTCTTCCGATACTGGGTAAAGACACTCACGCCAGACAGGATTTTAATCTTGCCGATTAACTCCTGTTTTACTAACTCATAATCCGATCCCGCACCACCACGAGGCTTGGGAAAAATATCCACTGCCCCCGCCTCTAAAAGCCGGAAAACATTTTGCTTATCCTCTTCCTGTACCGAAGTGCTAATCACCAGAATCGGACGAGGATAAGTTGCCATAACCTCAGAGATAAATTCCAGACCGTCCATCTGTGGCATATGTAGGTCTGTGCAAATCACCTGTGGCGAACAAGAAGGAATCAATGCCAATGCTTCCCGACCCGTTTGAGCCATTCCCACCACTTCAATTTCTGGTGAGGATGACAGAATCCGTTTCAGCACTGCCATTGCAATCGCAGAATCGTCTACTAATAAAACTCGAATTGGCATTTTGTTCATTGCTAATTGCTAATTATTCAAAAGCCATTAGCGATTAGCGATTAACTACACAAGTCTTCTTAAGGTTTCTAATAATATTTCTTGGTTAAAAGTGCCTTTGGTAATGTAAGCATTCGCACCAGCTTCTGCACCTCTGCGTTTATCTTCATCTGAAGCCAGAGATGTCACCAGAATGATTGGAATTTCATTATATTCCTTATTCTGGCGAATCTTTGCAGCAAAACTCAGACCGTCCAAATTCGGCATTTGCACGTCGGAAACCACCGCATCAAAAGAACGAGTTTTAAGTTTGTTGAAACCGTCCAATCCGTCCACTGCTGTTACCACTTCATAACCGGCACCCTCCAGAATGCGTTTTTCTTGAGTGCGAATGGCAATGGAATCTTCTGTCAACAAGATTACGGGTTTTCTGTCCTCTTCTGCAATTGGTGCAAACGATTTTCCAAGTGGGTTTCGTTTTCGCACAGATTTAATTAAATCTGAAGGATTTAAAATCATGCAAACTTCCCCGGTACCGAGGATAGTTGCGCCAATCACATTGCGAACTCGTTTGAGCAATTTACTTTGAGATTTGAGTACCACATCCTGTTGATCTACCCAGCCATCAACGAATAGTCCCAGTTGGTCATCTCCCACTTTCAAAATAATGCAGGGCAGTTGTTCTAAATCGGTAGAAGTCGTTCGTTGTCCGTTGCTACTGGCGACTGGAAATTCCAGCAAATCTGCCAGTCGCGCGACGGAAACCGGGTGTCCATTCACAACAATGGTTTCTCTGCCTTCAATCGTAAAAATTTGATTCTGGGAAATCAACCGCATTGTTTGCACAAACTCCACTGGAAGGGCGTAAGCTTTTCCGCTCACTTCCACAATCAGTACCGGCGCGGTTGCCAGGGTCGTGCCTAAACAGAGCCGAAGCGTGCAGCCTTTTCCAGGTGTTGATTCAACCTCAATGCTGCCTTTGAGACGTTCTACATTGGTGCGAACCACGTCTAACCCTACGCCTCTGCCTGAAACTTCGGTCACAAAAGTCCGCGTTGAGAAACCAGGGGCAAAAATCAACGAGTGAATTTGAGCCGGTGTCATGGCGGCGAGTTCTTCTTCCCGGCAGAGTCCGCGCTTGAGAGCTGTCTGCTTAATCTTTTCGATGTCTAATCCTCGCCCATCATCCTTAATGGCGATCGCAATATTTGTGGCAGTTTGATAGCTTTTGATCTGAATAGTGGCGGTACGCGGCTTTCCCTGCGCTTCCCGCTCTGCTGGTGTCTCAATACCATGATCGACGCAGTTACGAAGAATATGCATCAAGGGATCTTTCATTTCTTCCAAGATGCGCTTGTCCGCTTTAGTTTCGCCGCCTTCAATGACCAGATTGACTTCTTTATTTTGCTGTCTGGCTAAATCCCGTACCATCCGGGGAAATAACTGAAAAATGGTGGATAGGGGCAACAGGCGGAGAGTGCGAATGCCTTCTTCCAAGTCACCGGCAATGGTGTCCAGTCTGGCGGTATCTTCATAGATGGCATCTCTTAACTGGTTGATCAGAACTCCCAGGCGCTCATCGAAGTCCTGTAGAGGCTGGCTTCCCCCGTTCATACTGTAGGAGTGTCCCCCCAACGGCGCTGTAGAGATGGGGTCTCTCCGCCCGTTCTGAGGGGAAGCAGTGAAACTTACCGCTTGCCTGTCACCTGTTATCTTTTCTTTGTGTAGGCTCAGGGCTGAAGTTTTCTGCACGCTTAGACGGCTCGACTCCTCCCATAGCGTCACGATTTCCTCAATTTCAGCGAGTCGATGGGCAATGCGGATTTTGGTAACGGTGAGTTCGCCTGCTTGGGTCAGCAATGCATCAAGATTGCGGGTTTCGACGCGAATCGTTTCGATGCGGTAGGGTTCGCCGAGGGCAACGGGGGGGGAGTTTGGGTGTTGAGAGCCGTTGTGCGAAAAGTTGGGTGGACTGTTTTTACTGTTGGGAGCATCAGGGGCAGGTTTGACACCCACCTCCACTGGTGTGAGGGATGCGGGTGTTTGGAGAAATGTTGTCTGTAATACTTCTATGTTGGCGGATGTTTCGGGCAGTTCAGAAGTTATATCCGGAGAAAGGGTTTCTTGCTCAATTGCTTCCTCATGTTCTCGCTGAACTGCTTCCTCATGTTCTGGCTGAACGCCTTCTTGGTCTAAATAATTCTGATTATTCTGATTCACTGGAGTTGTAAATTCAGCTCCCATCATGTGGGCGAGGACGAGAAAGGTGTTGATACCTGTGGGTTCCCCGGTGACGGCTTCGCAGACCAGTTTGCGAATGGCATCTAAGCCTTGATAGAGGCGATCGCATATTGCAGATACCAGTTGTGTTTCGCCACGTTTGACACCTCCCAAAATATGTTCCAGCTGATGGGTGAGAGTTTCCACATCGCGCACGCCCAGCATTCGCGCATCACCTTTGAGACTGTGGGCTTCCCGCAATAATTCTTCTAGTCGAGCTTCGTCGTTGGGGTACTTTTCTAAATGCAGCAACCCATCATCAAGTTTCTGCAAATGTTCTTCGCTGGCAATTTTGAATAAATCTCGGAGTTCGTCGTCTTCTATCATCATGGTTAACTGAGAAGCTTTTAGCTTTTGATTCTTAGTTTTAGAGATAATTAGCCGTAATTTTTTGGGATATTTTTAAGCGAATATAGCAATCCTGGTTGAATAGTGAAATTTTCTTTTGTTAACGAACCGCGTTGGCGGAGCCTGTGCCTTAGCGCTTAGACGCTCTAGCAAAGCAAGGGTAAGCTCAGGACACCAAGTAAGAGAGAAAAAGGAGCAGATAATTTTACGACTTTTGCACGGATTGCTATAGGATTCGCTACACCACTGACTTGAGGTTCAGAGCCGCTTCATTCAATCTTTGGATGCCGATTTTAGTTTGAGTAATGCCACTGGCATTTTCTTTAGCTGCGACATTAAGGCTGCTCATTGCATCAACGACTTGTTGAATCGCGATCGCTTGTTGTTTGGCAGAAAGCGAAATTTGTTGACTGTTTATGGCGATATTTTCGATGGCATCAGCCACGCCGGTGAATGCTTGTGCTGTGCCCTGAGCGGTTTTCACCCCAGCTTCCACCGTTTTCGTCCCTTCATCCGTCACCATCACCGTGACATTGATCGCGTTTTGAATATCACTAACCAGGACGTTAATCTTTCCGGCAGATTTCTTACTTTGTTCTGCCAGTTTGCGAATTTCTGCCGCCACCACCGCAAAGCCTTTGCCGTGTTCGCCAGCTCGAACAGCTTCAACGGCTGCATTCAGTGCCAGCATATTCGTTTGGTTGGCTAAGTCACTCACCAAGCCAGAGATATTACCGATTTGATTCGTTTGCTCGGATAGACGGAGAATTTGAGAAGCGATCGCTCCCACTCTATCCTTGAGCAGCGCCATTTCCTCCAAAGTTCGCCCGACGGCTTGGCTTCCACCCTCCGTCAGCGACAGCACTTGCCGCGATCCAGTTGCTGCTGCCTCGGCTTGCTCTGCTGATTGCTGAGATGAAGCACCCAACTCATCCATCGTGATCGTGGTTTGATTCACAGACGCCGCTTGTTGAGCTGCCGTGCGTTCTTGTTGCTCTACTGTGGCAGCAATTTCTGATGAAGAAGTGACAATCGTGTTGACAATGCCAGATATTTTGGCACCCAGCGGCTTAGCAATCGTGATGCTGAAGAAAACACCAAAAATAATCGCAGTCAGGGGGCCAAGAATCATCCCAACAAACACCCAAAAAGAGGTTTGAGCCACATCTGTTTCTGCTGCCTTCTGGGCTGCTTCCCCAAAGTTCTGGTTGTATTCCACAACTGCTAGCACCGATTCTGTGGCTGTGTTAAATGAGTTTAGTTCTTCATTTGCTGCCAGTTCGCTAAGTTCGTCCAGCAGGGCATCCGCCGCTTTTGCCCGTGCAAATTCTGGTGAGGTCTGCCTCTCCTGACTTACAAGCTCAGCCAGCCGATTCGCAGGATCTAAGACGCCCAGTTTGGCAAATTGTTGATAAATGTCCAGGAATCTTTCATGGTCTTGCTGCCACCTTTTCCAGTCCCCAAGAAATTTTTGATAGAGCTTTTTTTCGTCGGCAGTCTGTGAAATTGACTCATATTGTTTAAACCCTTCATCAATCTGCGCTTTAGCATTTTTAATTCTATTCAATTCAAACTGGCGATTTTCGGTTTTCAAAAATGTATTGAGTAGCGCTCGTTCCGATGACTGGATTTGGGTTTGTCCTTCATTGATTTTCCACAATCCAGTTACGCTAGGCAAAGTATTATTCCCCAGTGTATTAATATGGTCGCCCAGCCGAGTAGCTCCGCTCCAACCTACGAGAGCAACCACTAATACAATTAGACCCATTAGTAAAAATGAGCCGATTAATCGAGATTGTAAAGATAAATTTTTAAACATCAGACTTATCCTGCATTATTAAATTCGACGATCGGGTAAAGATTGAAGGCAGCTTTGTTCAGATATTGGCGCTAAGTTTGATTTTGCTCGTACTAGTATTTTTTTGTTTCCTCAGTCAAGCCACCATGACTAGCTGGATAGCGATCGCTTAGGGCGATACAAGGAGTGAGAGAAAGCCAGTAACTCAAAATACTGTAGCTAATTTACCCGTTTTATGACTTTTCGTTTTTAAATTTAATACACCTAGAGGATTAGTATAAATACTGGTGATAAATTCTTCTTAGGGTAGGTTCTCCTAAAAAATTGAATTGCCAAAGAGAGGATTGTTTAGAAAATGTAAAATTTCTTAGTCAAACCTGCCCCTAACATCTCTATAATCCACCAAGAAAATACTCTTTGGAATTTTTTTAAAAATCTATACATACTTAGTTGTGTGTTAGAACGGCTCTTATTATTAATCCCTCTTCCGCTCTAGGAGTGTTAAGAGTTTAAAAAACTTAAAATATAGAAATGATATTTATTCACGCTGCTAACCAGCCGCATACAGATTAACCAAATGACTGCCTTGAATCTCAACGCAGCTTTGTTGAGGTTTTAAGTGCCAATCGGTTGAGTAATGCCGCAAGCGGTGTCTTTGGCTTGCTGATTGAGAGCCTTCAGCGCTCCAACAACCTGTTAGATAGTGGCTTTCGCTCTTCTCTTCTCAGCATCGCTGCCCCTTCTAATGTTAGCGATGCCGCCTGGGTTGCTATTCTCAGCCAGCATTAAAGCTTTCTGGGCAATGGAATTTAACAACTAATCACACTTCTTCATCAACCATCAACCCTGCTTGCATCAGGATTTTGGGTAGATCTAAAATAGCTATCATCTTTTCGCCGTAAGCAACCGTTCCTCGGAGGTATTCTTCCTTAACAGAACGGGCTGCGGCAGGTACTGGCATCATCTCCGACAGGTGCAAATACATTACATCCAATACCTCATCAACTATCAAACCAGCCACTAGATCGTCGATGCAAGCAACCATCGCCTTCGCTGTATTCTCTAGATTACCCAATGGTAAATTTAATACCCCACGAATATCGATTAATGTCAAAATCTCACCCCGCAAATTCATATTGCCGACAATATAAGGTGGGCAACAAGGAATCGGAGTAACTTTGCGAATATCAGTAAATTCGCGCACGTTCCCCAAATCCACCCCAAAATATTCATTATTTAAATTAATCACTGCCATCGGGCGGCTTCCCGTAAAATCTTGGTTCTCCGCTTGTCGCCTTAAATTTTCTGCCCGTTCCTGAAAAATCGCTTTTTCTTCTGAGGTTTTATTGGAGAAAAATAGACGACTCTCTTGGTGAGAAACAAAGGCAATATCAGCTTTTGTTTCTGGATTTAGCGATTTTTTTCCTGTAATTAATGTTTCAATTTTTTCTGAGAACTGGAGGAGCTTTTCCGGGTTTAGTAACATCACGATATCTGCCTCTAACTTGGCAATCCCCGTAACAAAATTGGGTTGATTTGCGATCTCTCGTTTATAGGAAAAATCTGCCGCGATCGCATTAGTGTAAATCTTCTGCACGTCATGAACTTCATTGACAATAATGCCAAATCTAAATCCCTGACATACCAGAACAATTACACTATCCATAAGGCGATATTCTGGGAATCCGTACCCCAGGCGAAAATGAAGATCCATAACTGGTAAGATTTCACCCCGGAGATTAAGCACTCCTACCATTTCAGGAGGTGCTTCTACGATTGGCGTTAACTCTGGGAGAAAGAAAATCTCTTGTACTGAAAATGCTTCTACTCCATAAAGGGAAGCATTCAAGCTGAAAATAATATATTGTTTATATTCCATAGAGATTATAACTGTGGTTGTAACATTTTTTGGATGTGTACGATCAATTCTCCAACGGTCATTATTTCTTGGGATTCAACTATCGATTTTTGAGGTAATTTTTTTAAAATTTCTAAAGCAACTGTTCGCATTTTTAAAGCTCTAGAAAAATTTCCTTCTAGTTCGTAAATGCCGCTAATTTCTAAATATGCCGAGATAGATGAAGGCTCTAAGTAAATGATTTTTTTTAATAAACTTTTAGCTTCTTCAACATCCCCCCGTTCTTCCGCAATATGGGCGAGTAGGTATAAAGGTTTTTCAGAAAGAGAATCGATTTTAAGTGCTAGTTCGCAGTAGTGAACTGCCTTGTCATATTCACCTAAGTTGGCATATATTTGAGCCATCAGATAGTAAGACTCAAAGTTTTTGGGTGCCAAAGCGATCGCTTGCTCTGTTTTTTGAATTGCTGAGGGATAATACTTCTGTTTAAAAAGGGTTTTAGCTTCACAGAGAAATGCCTGAAAGCTTGAATTATTCGCCGATTTCTCGCTGATTTCAAGATTGGATAAGCATTTGCATTCATTGACTTCGTTACTAATTTTGTCTTTTATTGGCACCAGAGAGTAATTTTTAGAAACTAAGTGTGCTAGTTCTATTTTCACCTTATTTGCTGCTAGGGAAGATGGGCAAAGTATTGGTTCTTCAGTGTCAGAATAAACTTTTGCTTTCTTCTTTGAAAGCTTCCCTCCAAACGTCTCCTTAGGGCGTTGATAGATCGTTGATTCGGGAAACGACTCCGTGTGAAATAAGCTGATATCTATCCCCTGAAGTTCAGCATGAGCCGTCAAAAGATATCCTTCTGGTTGTAAAGTATTGTAAAATTTATTGACAACAAGTGAAATAGCAGGTTTATCAAAATAAACAAAGACATTTCGACAAAGAATTAAATCAATATTTTGAACATCTAACAATAAATTAGGAAAGGGCGTTTTAACTAAATTGACAGTTTTGAAATTAACTATGTTTTGAATGTTGTTGTTAATTCTCCATTCCGTCCCATGTGGCTCAAAGTAGCAGCTTTGTAGTTTCTGGTCTAACAATCGAAATGACCAAGAACTATAAACTCCTTGTTTTGCTTTATTGATAGACTCTTGATTGATATCTGTTCCTAAAATATAGAGATTCCAGCTTTCCCAATCTGGAATGAGTTCGGTGAGGAGAATAGCTAGAGAATAAGGTTCTTCGCCAGTTGAGCATCCCGCGCTCCAAATCCGCAGAGTTTTTGTTTGTTTCTTAGCGGCTATCAATCGCGGTAAAATTTGATATCTTAATAGAGAAAACTGACCTTTATCTCGAAAAAAGTAACTTTCGCCAATTGTTAACAAATTCGCTAGTTCTTGCCATTCGCTCTGACTTTGATAATTATCGATTTCTAATAATTGGTAATAAGCCTCAGGAAGATAGATAGAAATGACGTTCATCCGGAAGCAAATTTTTTCACATAAAGCTTCTCGCTCTTGCAGACGAATCTGTAAGCCTGTATGAGTCCCAATGAGTTGTATAAAACGCTGTATGAGAGCTTCATTAAATTGTCTTTGAAATGACACGGAATCTCCTTCTCATTAAACTTCCCTGGTAGGACGAGTAAATAGCTTACTGAATACAAGAGGGCGATCGCTTTAGCGGCAGATGCATTCCTCGGCAAGGGCAACGCTTAGTCGTGTTGAGTGGTTACAGGCAAGGAATCATAGGAATTTCAATCCAAAACTCTGCTCCCTGTCCTGGTTCTGACACGCACTTGAGCATTCCGCCATGTTTCTCCACCACAATTTGGTAGCTAATGGATAGCCCCAAACCAGTTCCCTTGCCGACTGGCTTGGTGGTAAAGAAGGGGTCAAACAGACGCTTGATAACGTTCTCTGGCATTCCTGGGCCATTGTCTCGAATCCGAATCACAACGACTTGGTTCTTGGTCATTGGTAATGGATCTTCGGTGATTGGCGTCAGCGACGTGTTAGGGCTTCCAGTCTCTTCCTCATTACCCGTTAGACGATTACGGATTTCGGTGGCGATAGTAATTTTCCTTGGTTCGGGTTGGCTGTCGAGGGCATCAATCGCATTGCTGAGAATGTTCATGAACACTTGATTGAGCTGACCGGCGTAGCAATCGACTAAGGGAAGATTGCCGTACTCCTTCAAGACTTGAATCCCGCCGTAAGCGCCATTGGGTTTCAGACGGCTATGGAGAATTAGCAAACTATTGTCGATTCCCTCGTGGATATCGACCGGCTTCATTTCAGCTTCATCCAGACGAGAGAAGTTCCGCAATGACAAGACAATCTGACGGATGCGGTCAGCGCCCATTTGCATGGAAGATAGCATTTTGGGCAAGTCATCAATGATGAACTCTAAATCAATCTCTTCTTCTTGCGCTTGAATTGCGGGAACGGGATTGGTGTAGTGCTGTTGATAGAGGTGTACGAGATCGAGTAGGTCTTGAATGTAGTCGCTGGTGTGGCTGAGGTTGCCGGTGATGAAATTGACTGGGTTGTTGATTTCGTGAGCAATTCCAGCGACCATTTGACCCAAGCTGGACATTTTTTCGGTCTGAATCAGCTGAGATTGGGCTTGTTTGAGATTGTGCAATGCTTGCTCTAGTTGTTGCGTCTGGGTTTGCGCGGCACGGGCGGCGGCACGGCTTTGGGCGTAGAGTTCGGCTTGGTCAATGGCGATCGCTAGCTGATCCACGACGCCTTGCAGTAGCTCAATTTCGCTGTCAAGCCAGGGACGAGATCCACTGCTATGACTACAGACAATCGCGCCTAAATGACCGGCGTGGGTTTTCAAAGGTAGCAGCAGCACCGAACGAACGCCCAAATTGCTCAGTAGAGGTGCGATTTGCATTTCTCCATCCTCGGCATTTAGGCTGCGATCGCTTGTCAGATCGTCAACCCGCAAAGTCTGAAGTTTGCGGATTTTGTCGCTTAGGGGATCGAGTTTTTCTGGGGGACACTCGGAGAGCAAACTCGGTCTACTGTCTTCTGCTGTCGCTTCGTGAGTTACGGTCAGACTCGCCTGATTGGACTGCGCCCAGCACCACAAATACTGACATTGGTCAACTTGCAACAAACCGCGAATCTCATTTACGGCGGTTCCCAGAATGGTATCTAGGTCGAGGGAATCTCGAATCTGGCTTGCTAAGCGGAACAGCAAGGCTTCCCGACGTGCCGAGAGGGCTTCTTTCGCCCAAGACCGATCGATGGCGATGGCGATCGCGTTGACGACCCACCCTAAGACTTGATGAACGGCTTCGGTAAAGCGTTGGCTGCTGCATACAGCCATGACGCCCACCAGTCGCTCTTCGACAATCAGGGGATAGGTTGCTAAATAGCTTTCGGGAATTCGCAAACAGCTTTCAGCGACAAAATCATCGTACAAGCGGGCTTCCAACCCGCCCCCAGACCGATAATTACTATCCTGAGTCAGGTAGGGTTGACGAGTTTGAGCGACGAAGCCGACGAGGGTACCGTCTAGAACTTGGTGACGCTGAGCCAACAAATCTTGCCAATACAATTCGCTGTCTCGATCAACCCTTGTCGTTGCTTGCAATTCCAAGCGATTGAGTTTTTGGTTAAATGTCCAGATACAAGCAAAAGTTGCATCGAGATGCTGCACCATTGCTTCCGTACAGTGATTGAGACTTTCTGATAAAGACCCAGCCGCACCCAAAGCAGTACCGATTTCTGCTTCTAGGGTCGAGAGGCGCGATCGCTCCATCAGTGCTGCTTCTGACTGTTTGCGACCTGTAACATCCCGGAAATAAACCGATAGACCATCTTGATAGGGATAGCCCCGCACTTCAAACCACGACTCCAGCGGCTCGTAGAACACCTCAAAGTGAACCGTTACTTGATTGGCAACTGCCCGCTGGTACTCCTGATAAAAATTAGAAGTGACTGCTTCTGGAAACTCATCCCAAATACACTGATTAATCAACTCATCTTTGCTTCTAAATAAAAGCTGCTCTGCCCGCGAGTTCAAATAGGTGAATCGCCACTCGGTATCTAAAGTAAAGAAAGCATCGGTAATACTTTCCAAAATGCTCCGAGTGCGGTTCTCGCTGTTGACAGCCGCCTCGCGTGCCGCCTGTTCTCTCGCCAAAAGCTGGATGCGCTCCTCCTCTTGCCGCTTGCGCTCGTCGATATCCGTGTTCGTCCCAAACCAACTAACGATCCTGCCTTCGTTATCATGCACGGGTACCGCCCGTCCCAAGTGCCAGCGATAGTTTCCCTCAGCCGCATTCAGCAGGCGAAATTCAACTTCGTAAGGCTCTCCCGTAGAGAGAGAATGACTCCAGCGGGCAATACACCCCGGCACATCCTCCGGATGCAGCACATCTTGCCATCCCCAGCCCACCATTTCCTCAAAGGTGCGTCCGAAATATTCTAGAACGCGCTGGTTCACATAATCGAGTGCGCCATCTGGCTGTGCCGTCCATACCTGTTGCGGAATCACTTCAGCTAAAGCGCGAAAGCGCTGTTCGCTCTGCCGTCGTAATTCTTCTGCCCTTTTGCGCTCAGTGATGTCTTGACGGATTGCTACATATTCAACGGGTTTTCCATCGGAATTTAAGACGGGCACAATGGTGGTATCTACCCAGTAACAAGTTTTGTCTTTGGCTCGATTTCTGATTTCGCCATGCCAGACGCTGCCACTACTGATGGTTGCCCACATCTGCTGAAAAAATTCCTTGGGGTGATAGTCAGAATTGACGATGCGGTGATTTTGTCCGAGCAGTTCCTCTTTGGAGTATTGAGAAATTTCGCAGAATTTATCGTTTACATAGTTAATCTTTCCGGTCGAGTCAGTGACTGCCACGATTGAAGATTGAGCGAGTGCAAACTTGATGTCTGCCACTTCTTTGAGAGATTCAGACAGTGCAAATTCAGCTCGCTGACGCTCTTGTTGTGCATGAGCGTCTTTGATGGTAATCATCAAGTATCCGGCAATATCAGTTAAGGTGGCTAGCTCATGTTCGCTCCATTTGTATGGTTGCGGCGAGTCAAAGCACAGCAAGCCTACTAACTGGTCGGAATACGGAAACGGTACGTCAAGCATAGACTGGGTTTGGACTGCCAGCAGGACATCAGCGAGAGGTGCTAGCCGGAAGTCTTGGGTAACATCGTTACAGATGAATGATTCGCCCATCTGCAAGGCATTGAGATACTCCGGAGCCGCAGTGAGGTCAACCACCGCTCCTGAGAGTTTCGGCATTCCTGGCGGCTCGATGGAGGAAATTACCGTCAAGATACCTTGGTGATTAATCGTTGAGTAAGCTATTCGCAGATAAGGGAAATATTCGCTAATTTGTTTGAGCGTGCGCTCAATTATTTGCTCTATCGACAAACCAGATCGGGTTTTAGTCGAGATGCTGTTAAGCAACTGAAGACGAGTTTTGCTCTTCAGAAGCGCTGTCTCGGCTCGCTTGGAGAGCGTGATGTCTGTCTGAATGCCAACCAAGTAAAGTAAATCGCCATTATCTGAGAACACGGGCGAAATTTTTAATTGGTTCCAGAAAGGTTGACCATCTTTGCGATAGTTTAGCAGCGTGACTTTAACTTCTTTCGCTTGAGCGATCGCATTCCTAATTTTTGCGATCGCTTCTGGATCGGTATCGGCACCTTGCAAAAACCGGCAGTTACGACCAATCGCTTCCTCTGGCTGATACCCAGTAATTCGGGTGAAAGCTGGGTTCGCGTAAACAATCGGGCAATTTGGTTGATGGGGATCGACGATGACAACTCCATCTGAAACTGACTTTACAGCTTGTGCCAGTTTCAGATTTTCTGCGGCGGCTCGACGCAAGGCATCTTCAGTTTGCTGACGTTTGGTGATATCCATAACTGTGCCGATCGTGCGAACCGTTGTTGCCGTTTCGCTGTAAAGAACTTTGCCTTTTCCCGCTAGCCAGCGGATACTGCCATCAGGACAGACAATGCGGAATTCAATCTCGTGGTCTGTTTTACCCTGAATAGAGTCAGCGATCGCCCCAGCGACAAGTTCCCGATCTTCAGGATGAACCCATTTTAGGAAGCATTCCTGAGTTGCGTCAGTGCCCGGAACTAAACCCAATAGCCCCTCTAAATTATCAGATCCTGTTGGAGCGATTCCTTCACCTGTCAAAAGATTAAAATCCTCAATGTTAGTGCCAGAAGCTGCTCGTCCCAACTGAAATCGGGTTTCTTTCTCCTGAAGTGCTGCTTCAGTTTGCTGTTGATTGATGATAATTTGTTCGAGGTTTGTTAAGTTTTTTCCCAGTTGTAAGTGAGCGATCGCTTGCTTTCCTAATGTCCCCAGTGCTTGCTGCTGTTCCTTGCTTAAATCTCGCGGCACATCATCGAGGGCAGATAGCACCCCTACCATCACGCCCTCAGACGTGACTAAGGGCACACCCGCATAAAATCGGATTTTTGGATCGAATTTCACCAAGGCATGGCTAGCAAACCGTTTATCAGACAGGGTATCCCGAACCAGCATCAACTCGCATTCGCAGATTTCTGGTTGCAGGATGGCATAAGTGCAGAAAGCAACATAGGCGTCAGTGTCTGGGGTAGAAATGCCCAATTTTGACTGAAGCCAATGTTGTTTGCCATCCATAAAGCTGAGCAAAGCCATCTTTGTCTGGCAAATATAGGCTGCTAAACGGGTCAGATCGTCGAAAGCAGCTACAGATATTTGAAGATACGCTAGCTCCGGAGGAGCTGTAACGCTGATGCGATCGGGGATAGAGTTGAGTAGCGGACACCATCCCAGAGCATCGAGCGGGATTGCTCCGTTTCCAGGTATTCTTGCGTTCATGTTAAGCGCCCTTTTCTGCGAATGCTGCACTTTTTAGGAGCTAGCTGTATAAATGTTTACTTTTATTAAAACCGGATGATGAAGGCACTCTTTGAGACTTACTTTCCCTTTGCCTCTATGAGAAGCTTTATTGAAAGTTATATGATGTAGATGTTCCCTTATTTAGTTACTGAACTTAATCTTTGATACTGCATCGCTCAAGTTAGGTTAGTTGATGCTAGCCACAGACTAAAAGAAACAACAGCGTAAAGTTTAGGTAGGCAATACCCTCTTCACCGCAATTGCCAAGCCACCATCCGTCTTTAGGGAAAGCTAGGTTTTTGGCTGCAAGCAGAAATGCGATCGCGCTTCTGCTTGCAGCCTGCTAACGAAGCCTTTCTAGAGCAACTTGGCAGAACCTTCTCTATCTAGGATTCCCGTCAAGGATATATTTCTATCACAGACTGATATTTTTTGATTAACAGACACCCCATCCGCTCTTTTGGTATTTTTATCTTTACAAAACAAATGCAGCTTCAGTTTGTTTTCTTGTTACAATTATTTAACTATATTCCCGTAATTCTTCTATTCACTGAGCAATAATCCTCAAGCTATAGTGCATATAGTAGAATGTTTATTTTAATAAAATTCAATTTTTGTAAAGCCTTTTGAGATAGACAAACATTGAACAAACATTTATTAATAAGGAGTCCTAAAAAACTCAACGAAACTAGAAAAGCCTTAAATTAAGAATAGCTGGACAGGATAGATGTATTCTGACAAAGGAAAGCGATGCTCTCTTACCTACTGGGGCTGACGTTAGAATAATTTGGATTGGGCTTTTTAATCGCCTTTGAACCAAATTCAATGATTGTAGGTTTTTGTATACTAAAAATTGGGTAAAGAAGATGTCTTCAACTTTGAGTGATATACCGACTATCCTAGCAGTGGATGATAGTAGCGTCATGCAGACGCTGATCAAACGTGCCCTAGAAAGAGACTACAAAGTTTTGGTGGCAGATAATGCAGTAGATGCCTTATCGGTGATTTACCACCAGCAGATTTCAATTTTATTACTGGATGTTTCCATGCCAGGGGTAGACGGCTTAGAACTCTGCCGCACAGTCCGGAGTTTACCGCAATTTAGCGAGCTACCCATCATCATGCTGACAGCCCGAGACGGAGTTTTTGATAAAGTACAGGGGCGTCTGGCGGGTGCAACTGAATATTTGACAAAACCCTTTGAGGCTGAGCAACTGCGCCAGATTGTTGGCAGTTTTATTAATTCAAATTGTTCAACTGAAATTTAATTTCCACTCCCTCAAACTAGAAGTGTTAGCGTAGCGAATACTTGTTGGTTAAAATTAGTTACCAACACGATGCCATTGGTTCACATCCCCAACTTCTCTCTCGAAGTCGGGGATCTCGCCTTCAGGAATCATTTAAGACGGTTACAGTTATCCTAATCCTGGGTGATTTTGCTGATAGCTCATCGCAAAAATAGAGGCTTGAGATTAGCCATTAGCCATTCCTACTTTTCCGTCAACGTGAAAACCCCATCCCAGTTATCAGGAGGCGGTTCTTGGAGAAACAACTGACAGCGTTTCAGGTGCAAAGCAGCCGCTTTGTCGTTTTTGTCAATTTCTTCCAGAATCGTGCCAAACTCACCCATTGCGCGAGTAAACTTGCGATTTAGGTAATACTCGCGTCCTTTATGGTAAAGCTCGATCGTCATTTGCTTTTGATCTGAGATTTTCTCTTCCCGCAGTCCCACCAGTTCATAGATATTCACTGGCGTAGTCTTACCTTTGACTCGAATACAATCAAGTTCTCTTGCCCAAATCAGATTCTTGCAAGGCTGATAAGTGCTTTCGCTAATCACAATATCGCAACCATATTGTTTGCTAGCACCTTCTAAGCGAGATCCCAAATTCACTTCGTCACCAATTGCGGTGAACTCCATGCGCTTACTGGAGCCAATATTACCGCTAATTACCGTACCGGAATTAATCCCAATCCCAATCTTAAACGTTGGGAATCCGATGTCTTGGCGACAGGCATTAAATTCTGTCAAACGATGACGCATTTCGACGGCTGTTTGTACCGACATCCAGGCATGATCCGGCAAGGGTAAGGGAGAACCAAAGACTGCCATAATGGCATCGCCAATATATTTATCGAGGGTGCCTTTGTGTGTAAAAACAGCGTCTACCATCGACTCAAAATATTCATTGAGCATCTGCACCACGTCTTCTGCATTCATACTTTCGGTTAAGGTGGTGTAGCTGCGAATATCTGAGAACAAGATGGAAACTTCTTTTTTATCGCCCCCTAGTTTGGCATCACCGCTATTGATTAACTGTTCTGCTAATTCTTGAGTCATATAGCGGTACATCGTACTCTTGAGCCGTTTCTCCTGAGAGATGTCATCCATCACTACCAAGGCACCGTAGACGTTGTTATTGTCGCTGGCATCTGCAATGGAGTTAATTGACAAGTGAACGCTATGTTGTTCTGCTTCTGTAGAGAGCAGAGTTTGATCGGGGTAGTATTGCTGGCGGCTTTTTTCTTCAGCGGCGTCTATCGCAGCTTTAAACCATTTAGAAAAGTCACCTTCTTTGATGCGGATCAGATCGGCAATTTTTCTACCTTCTATATGGTCTTCATTTTTAAATCCTAAGAGTCGCTTGGCGCTTTCATTCGCTGCAATAATCTGACCGGATTTATCAGTAGAGAGAACTCCATTAGAAAGGCTGCGGAGAATGTCACGCTGCATTTGTTCTTGCTGTTTGACCGTAGCAAACAATTTGGCATTTTGCAGCGCTACACCGGCTTGAATATTAAATGCTTCCATGAAAGCTTCATCACTTTGATTAAAGCTTGCCTTCCAGCATTCGGGAGGTTCGGGCCAAGTTTCCGGATTATAAGGGGGAAATTCTCCCTGTTTTTTCTTATTTACAAGTTGGGTGACACCAATCAACGCTTTGTCAGCGTTAAAGATTGGCATACATAATAAGCTACAAGTACGATAGCCATTTGCCTGATCGACTTGTTTAGACACTTCAGAATCTGGATCGGCATAGAGGTCAAAGGAGATATTCAGGGGTTTGCCGGATTCAGCAACTTTCCCGACATAACCTTTTCCGACTGGCACTCGCAGTTCTCGCATGGAACCGTCGGAAAGAGGGATTCTTGTCCACAAGTCATGGCGATCGCTATCTAACAGCCACAGGGTGCTACGATCTGCATTCATCAGCTCCTGGGCTTCATGCATCACCCGGTTCAGGGTATCTTCTAAGTCGAGATTGCTTTGGCTTAAGGATCGAGTCGCCTTCATCAAGGCATCAGAAGCCCGCTGTCTCTGCGTTGCCATGTAAAAAGAGCGGGAACTTTCTAGAATCAGGCGAATGGAAGGCGCAAATTCTGCAAAAATTCTTTCATCTTTTGAAGTAAAACCATTGAGATCGATTCTTTCCCCTAACGGCTTTCCTGGCTGATTTGGTAAATTTAATTTATTAATTAATTGAACGACAGCGACTAAATTTCCCTCTTCGTTTACCAGAGGTAAAGTCAACATCGTATAGGTGCGATAGCCATTTTCTTGGTCTTTCTTTTTGGCGAACGCAGAGCGCGGATCTTCGTAAAAATCAAAGGGAATATTAATACTTTTTTTATGGGTTGCTACCTCACCGGCAATGCCTTTATCGGCCGGAATCCGCAACTCTAAAGGTCGCCCCTCTGCGCCTTCAGCAAGAATTGACCAGAGTTGGTTCTTTTCTTCATCCAGTAAATAGATGGTTGTGCGATCTGCGCCGAGTAATTCTCCGGTTTTTAAGGTAATGGCATTCAACATTTCTTGAAGAATGGCATCAAACCCCTGACTATCAGTCAACATCGACAGGGTTTGATTGACTACCTGAAGTTTTTCTTCGACACCTGTGACGACTTCTTTGAAAGTTTCCTTATTCAGTGGGGCAAGAAGTGCCGTAAAACTTCCTTCTTTTGTGGCTAATGCACCACCCGTACCAGTAGGAATATTTGTAGGGGTTTGGGGAATTTGATTTCCTGTTTGATTTTCATCGTGGGGAACAACATCAATCACCCTGTCTGTATCGTTCCAACCATGCATTTTGGTAGATGAAGGTGTCATAGATTTTTTCAGATGCCTGAATTTGAGCGAGGTACGAGGCGGTGGAATTATCCTACAAATTTAACAGCCAAACTTTTTGTGCCTAGTGAGCAAATGCCATACTACTTACTCAACAGTTTACTCTTTGTTTTGGGGTTGGATAGAGGGCAGGTTATTTATTTGTTGTTCTTGGTCTTGCGTCCATTATGTTTGACTGCGGCTTGAGCTAGCAAGGACTCTGCAAAAGCGATCGCATCTTTGGCAGAATGTCCCCCAGCTAGTGTTGCTAATTCTTGGCGGCGAGTCTGGTGATTGTCAAGCACGCTGACTCGGACAACCGTGCGTTCGGAAGCCTGAAGGATGTAAGATGTCGGGTCTTCTTCCCGGAGTCCTTGAATTGCTCTCTCTAAGGGGAGGGTTGGATGAATTGCTTCGGCGTTGGTTGTCGAGACTTCGCCCTTTTTCCCAGCCTTCTTGGAGGGATCTGGCTTCTGGCTTCCTTCAACGACGTGTTTATCGACGCGGAAATGGCGGTCAGCCATTGCGGCGACGAGGGGTTGGTGAGTGACGCAAAGAACTTGATGTCCCTGAGAAAGTTGGTGGAGTTTCTCAGCGATCGCTTGGGCAACCCGTCCGGACACCCCGACATCGATTTCGTCAAAAATTAGGGTTCCGGCAGCTTCCAGTTGCGAGAAACAAGCTTTCAGCGCCAGCAGGAAGCGGCTCATTTCCCCCCCAGAGGCAGTAGCAGACAGCGGTTGCAGGGGTTCGCCTGGGTTGGGACTAAAATAAAAGGCGATCGCGTCGGCACCTGTTGCGGTTGGGGGACAAGGGGTAATTTTGACTTGAAACTGCACCTTTTCCATCGCTAAAGGCTTGAGTTCTGCCACGAGCCTGCTTTCTAGTTTGTTGGCAGCAACGCCGCGCAAAGCGGTCAACTGGTCAGCCGTAGATGTCAAAGTTTCATGACATTGAGAATAGATTTTTTCCAGTTCTTCGAGGGAGTGACCGCTATCGGTGAGGAGAGCGAGTTCAGCTTGGATGCTCTGACTGTAGGCGATCGCTTCCCCTAACGTCGGGCCATACTTACGGCAAATCTGCTTCAGGGTGCGGATGCGCTCTTCCACTTCCGCCAGTCGCTGGGGATCGGCTTCTAAAGAAGCACCGTAAGCATTAATTTGCTGTCCGGCTTCCACCACTTGCGCCAGAGCCGTACTCACCATATCCAGAACGGGTTGCAGCGTGGCATCATACGTTACCATATCAATCAGCGTGGCTTCAGCTTGACCTAATAAGTCTGCACCCGCTGACTCCCCCGCATCATTTTGATAAAGAGCTTGATAAACCTGATAACTCAGCTGTTGTAACTCCACCACATGACTTAAGCGCTGGCGTTCTTGTTCGAGCTGTTCTGGCTCATCCGGTTCGCTCAAATTAGCGGCAGTTAATTCTTGGGCTTGATACTGTAGCAAATCGAGCCGTTGCAAGCGTTGCTGCTCGGACTGACGGCGTTTGTCTAAGCGATCTCGTGCTTGTTGGCAGTCGAGATAGGCAGCTTGAACGACTGAGCGTTGCTGTAGCACCGCCTCGCCGCCATAGACATCCAGTAACTCTCGCTGAAGCGCGGGTGCCACGAGTTGCACGGTTTGACCTTGGGCAGTAATTTCTACTAAGCGATCGCGCAGGCGATCCATTAATTGCCGGTTGACCAGAACGCCATTGACGCGAGAGCGGCTGCGGAGGCTTCCTTGCAGGCAGGCTATCTCCCGACAACAAACCACTGCTGTATCATCCAGCAGCTCGATCTCTTGTTCGGAGAGCCACTCGGTCACAACTCGGTCAACCTTGAAGGTGGCTTCAACCAAAGCGCGATCGCTACCCGTGCGAATCGACCATTTGCTGACTTTTCCGCCCAAGGCGGCGTCAATCGCATCCAGGATAATCGACTTTCCCGCGCCGGTTTCGCCGGTCAGAACATTCAATCCAGAGCCAAATTCAAGCTCCAGATGGTCAATCAAGGCAAAGTTTTCAATCCGTAGGGACAGGAGCATGGAGCAAAATTCACCTTGAGGGAAGAGGGCAGGCAGTGGCAACCCAATGAACAATGGCAAGTGCGAAGCATTTGATGCTGTGCGAGTTATTTAAAAAAGGTACTGGGCTACCAAACTTAGTTTAGTGTTTAGTTTTAAGTCCCGAAACTTTTTCAGGGTAGCGGGAAATTGACCTAACTGGCATTGTCCCCAGCTAGAGCCGGAATACCTTGTCCTGGCGCTTCCTCCACTTATTGTTACAATACTTAACAGAGTTGCTCTGAGTCGGTTCCCAAGCTTATGAATGTTAAAAGAGTCTCCCCTATGTCACATCGGACAGACGCAAGCGATCGCATTTCTACAACAGGTGTGATGAAACCTGCCCAGACAGCGTCCGCCGCGCCAGGAGAGGCGGTCGTGGTGGAGTATGAGCTGACGCCGACAGCAGAGCAATATCCAGCAGCCGTAGATGCCCAAACCGCCTATATCCAAGCAGAAGAACTGCGCTACGACCCCGTCGCCATTACCGATTACTACCGGAGGCGTCCATTCCAAGTTTGGGGGCGATTGTTCAATATTCTGGTGCCGA
Source organism: Trichocoleus sp. Lan (assembly GCF_039961855.1). Lineage (NCBI taxonomy): Bacteria > Bacillati > Cyanobacteriota > Cyanophyceae > Leptolyngbyales > Trichocoleusaceae > Trichocoleus > Trichocoleus sp. Lan. The sequence continues at coordinate 143,619 of NZ_JAMPKA010000017.1, forward strand.
TACTCCGCTTTGGACTGAGTTTGTGGTGGGACAAGCAAACAGGTAGCGTTCCCAAGAACGAGCGGAAACGGGCAATTCGATTGCGGACAATCATCACGAGACTGGGACCCGCCTATATTAAGGTGGGGCAAGCGCTCTCGACCCGACCAGACTTAGTTCCGACGACTTATTTAGACGAACTAAGTCACCTGCAAGACCAACTGCCACCTTTTCCCAATGAATTAGCTTATCGGTTTATTGAGGAAGAATTAGGCGATCGCCCCGAACAAATTTACGCCGAACTCTCCCCCACCCCGGTAGCCGCTGCCTCCTTGGGACAAGTCTACAAAGGCAAGCTCAAGACTGGCGAAACCGTCGCTGTGAAGGTGCAGCGTCCCGGCTTAAGAGAAAACATTGCCCTAGATATTTACATCCTGCGTACCCTTGCCGGGTGGGCGCAGAGAAATCTCAAACAGGTGCGGAGCGACCTCGTCTCCATCATGGATGAATTTGGCACCCGCATCTATGAAGAGATGGACTATACCCAAGAGGGTCACAACGCCGAGCGCTTTGCCTCTCTATACGGTCACTTACAAGATATTTACATTCCCAAGATTTACTGGGAATACACCCAGCGTCGCGTCCTGACAATGGAGTGGATTAACGGCACCAAATTGACCCAGCCAGAGGCACTCCGCGCTCAGGGAATTGATGCCGTTCATTTAATCGAGGTTGGCGTTCAGTGTTCGTTGCGGCAATTGCTAGAACATGGCTTTTTCCACGCTGACCCCCATCCAGGTAACTTGTTAGCGACGACTGACGGTCAACTTGCTTATCTGGATTTTGGCATGATGAGCGATGTCAAACCTTATCAGCGGTATGGCTTAATTGAAGCCGTGGTTCACATGGTCAACCGGGACTTTGAGGGCTTAGCTCGCGACTACGTGAATCTAGAGTTTTTAACCCCAGACACTGACCTGGCTCCCATCATCCCAGCCCTTTCCAAGGTCTTCAGCAACGCGCTGGGAGCTAGTGTCGCGGAGATGAACTTTAAGAGCATCACCGATGATATGTCGGCGTTGATGTATGAGTATCCCTTCCGCGTTCCAGCCTACTACGCGCTGATTATCCGGTCTCTGGTAACGTTAGAGGGGATTGCGATTAATGTCGATCCCAATTTTAAAGTTCTCAGTAAAGCGTATCCCTACGTTGCCAAGCGCCTCTTGACAGACCCTTCCCCGGAATTGCGGGCATCTCTGCGCGACCTCCTGTTCAAAGACGGCAGTTTCCGCTGGAATCGTCTGGAAAATCTGTTAAAAAATGCCCGTTTCAGTGACGATTATGACCTGACTCAGGTGCTGAACCAGACTCTAGATTTTCTGTTCTCAGAGCGGGGTGCATTTATCCGGGAACACCTAACGGATGAAATTGTGAAGGGTATCGATTCGCTGGGACGCCGCACCTTCCAAAATGTCACGTATTCGCTACGCGAACGGGTGGGGATGACAGTGAATGAGGCACCGCCGTCGGCAGAAACGCCCGCCAGTCTGGAGCATATTAAACGGATCTGGGATATTCTCCAGGAAACGAGCGGATTTGACGCGATGCAACTGTTGCCTGTGATTCCCCAATTGCTGATGAAGCCAGAAACTCAGCGCATGGGTCAAAAAATTGCCGGGGGTTTGGTGCAGCGAGTGGCGGCGCGATTGATTCGGGACGTTTTACTTCAGGATGCGCCCCCAAAAGCCTCCCAGAACGGTCACACGCCACGTACTTATCCCCCAACATCACCACGCTTAGCGTTGCCGCCTGCTGCCGCGAGATAAGGCTGTAGAGACCGTTGGGGCATGGGAAAACTAGCTGGGTCACTGAAGAGCGTAAAGAGCGATCGCTCTGGTGACAATATCGTTCAGTTGGGAATGATCTTAGTTAAGAATGATCTTAGGTTGGGTGGAGCGTCAGCGAAACCCAACTTTTGCTTTATTAGGTTGGTTTTCTGGGCTTAACCTCAACTTACACTTTGATTGGGAAACGTTTACAAGAAAGCTAAGTTTGAGGCGATCGCTTCCCGACTCTTGTTAATCTAAAGCAGCATAGATTGCCAACTGGATTAATCTCTAAGGATTTTGGTCATGAACGCGCAACCACAGATAATTAGACAAAGTGACTTACTCAATCGGCTGGTACTCGATCGCAGTACAGCAGAAGAAGTCGGTCGGGTAGAGCAATTGTGGCTAAATTCTCAATCTCACCAAGTCGTAGGGTTTAGCTGCAAGTCAGGATTTTTGGGTAGTCTAAAACAGGTGTTTAGGTGGGAGCAAATTACTACGATTGGCACCGATAGTATTATTGTCAACAACACTCCAGAAGTTATTGAACCCGAAACGCCAATTCAGAAAATTTCTTTAATTGGACATGAGGTGTGGACTGACGCTGGCAACAAAGCTGGCAAAATTATAGACTATCTCTTCAATCCTAAAACCGGCGCTGTTGTTAATTACTTATTTGTTTCTAGTGGTTGGCGTGGTGTTTTGAATGGTGTTTATTTGCTCCCGGTAGAAGCTATTTCTAGCACGGGTAGTAAACGAGCGCTTGTCGCGGATGCCATCGTCCAAACTCCGCAACAGTACACCCAGGGACTTAATCAAAAAATGAGTCAAGCCGCAGAGTTACTGAGAGAAGACTATAAGAAAACTCAGGATGATTTAGAAGCGCTAAAGCGCAGCGCTCAAAATATTGCTGAGCAAGTCAAAGACACAACTGAAACGGTGACTGGGATTGCTAAAGACAAGTTTTCTGAGGCGACGCAGCGACAAGAAACTTCTCAAACAAATGAGACGATAAAAACAATTGATACGACGGCTCAGTCTTTACCAAACGAGCCTCCAGAGCTACCTGGAAACACTAATTAAGCTAATAGGATAAAAAATCGATGATGAAGCACATCAAATAATCTTTACTTATCGGTTTTGATTCAGTTGATTGAGCGGCAACTTAACAGTAAAAGTCGTGCCGCTGCCAACTTCACTTTCGACAGCGATCGCACCATCGTGTAAATCAACACACTCTTTAACGATTGTCAATCCCAGCCCTGTACCAGAGATTGTGCCAACATTCGTTCCTCGATGGAATCGCTCAAACAAGCGTCGTTGGTCCTCTTTTGGGATTCCTATTCCCTCGTCCTGAATTTGGAAGATTGCCTCACGATCCTGACAGATAAGTTCAAAATGAACTTTGCCACCTCTAGGAGAATATTTAATTGCATTTGAAAGCAAATGGTCAATAATTTGTCGCAGCAGCTTTTTATCCAGGTAGGCGTTAGCACACTGCCCTTGATGAATAAAAGTAATCGCGTGTTGGGAGCCTATGCTAAGTTGCAATTCTTCCACCAACTCGCGGCTAAACTCTACTAAATCTAGCGGTATGGGATTAATCTCTAACTTACCAGCCTCTGTTTTATCAAGAAGGAGGATGTCGTTTAACAACCGAGCCATTTGTTTGCTAGCGGCTCTTATTTTCTGGAAATGCGAGTCTTTTTGTACGTCAGATAATTTGTGTTTGTAGCGTTCCAGTAATTCAGCAGACATAGAGATAATTGTCAGTGGCGTGCGGAATTCATGAGATGCAGCCCTGATGAAGCGAGATTTGAGATTGCTAAGTTCTTTTTCTTGTTCTAGTGCTTTTCGGGTTTGTTCCGCCTGTTTGTGGCGTTCGGTGATGTCACGTACTAGCCAGCGCAAACCGATTAAATTGCCGCAGCGATCGCGTATCGCAGCCACGTTCAGTGCAGCTGGGAACGACTGACCTTTTGAGGGTTGTACGCGCACTTCCCAGTCGTGCAACTGCGGGAAGTCATTCAATTGGGTCAATATATCCCGAAAGGTTTTGCGATCTTCCTTAGGCACAAAAATTGCCATTGGTTTGCCGATTAGAGAATTCTGGGAGCGGTTCAGCAAAGCCGCTGCTGTGCGGTTAGCCTCCTGAATGATTCCCAACGTATTCGTCACTAAGTACCCGTCTGGGGCAAACTCAAATAGCTCTTGGTAGCGCTGGCGTTCTGCTTTCACAGTCTCGTAAGCGATCGCAAGTTGTTCGTTACGTTCCTGCAACTCCTCTGTAGCTACCTGCAACTCTTCCAAGGCTATGGAGAGTTCCTGCAAAGCCTCGTTTGTCAGTGTTTCCTGCGAATGCGGAAGGGATGGGGATTCCCTAGTACGCTTCCACAGCTCGTGCAGACGCTGTTGCGCCGCCTCAATCTGTTGGTTAAAAATTTCCTCTTCCATCACCTACTTGTTCTGTGAGAATAAGGCTTCAGGGTTTACGCGCTTCCAGGAGTTTTCATAAATTCACGAGCGAGCGCTTCCTCCATTCTCACAGCCGCATGAATTTAGTATAAAAGCAAATACTCTCACAAACGATGGCAGATAAGGAACAATGCTATTACATACCAGAATAATATTTGTAACTAGAGCAAGCGGCAAACGATAAAAGTGAACATTACGATAGTCAAAGATTGCCCTTGCGAGATTGAGTTTTCCAATGAGCGTTAAAAAGGACAAATAGCATTCTCATTTAGGACTGCTATAGCGATCGCGTTTTGCTGGAGAGAATGCGATCGCTACCTCTTCTCCTGCTAATTCAAAGCCTTTACATTTATGTCATTTGGGGTAAGTTCAGCTTTTCCCCAGATTTCAGGTAATGGACTTACCCAAGAAACAGGTACAGAAATCACATCTAAAGTTTCCCCATCTTTAAAGACTTCCAGAGTATATCCCGGCTCTTTCTGATTTTTGGTAGGAAGTAGATGATCTAAAACAACTCCCTTGTCGCCTTTTTGAACTGCGCTATCAGGAACGTCTTGATTAAGCAACACCCACTGAAATAATCTTGCTGTTGTCATTGTTTTAGCCTTCCTGTGACTTGTCAGGATATAAAGTTATAAATTTAACAATATCTGCTTCCTCATCCTGCTGCCAGATAGTCATTACCCTAACTAGCCTACTATTAGGGCCATACCACTGGCTTTTGACCTTTAAGCGAGTACCCCAATCTGTGGACGTTATTTCTGTAACTTTAGACCCATCTACAGCGTTTAGTATATCTCTCTTCAGAATTTCCCAATTTTCAAGGTTATAGCCTGCTAAAGCCAAATATGCTGATTTATCATTTTTGGGCTGGTAAACAAGTAAGTAGCTGGTTATTTTCTGGTCTTCAATCACCAGCTTGGAAGGTAGCCTCATTAATTTTGTCTAGGCCTTTTATCTTGAAGTAATTTAAATTTTTTCTTTATGTTTACTACCTCCACTGTCTGCTGTTGAGTCTGTTGACCCTTTTAATTTCAGCAGTGACACTGTTACCTTTTCGCGCTCTGCTTTCAATTCTTCATCGTACTCTGGCTCTTTCCATTTGCTTCGAGATGTTAACTCGTAAATATCAGTTTTACCCTTACGAGTAGTTTTCTCTACTAATCCGCAGCTTTCTAGGGTTTTTAGAGCATACTGAGCTTTCCGGACGCTCATTTTACAGATTTTTGCTGTCGTGTTTAGGTTGGAGAAACACTTACCCCTACGGGCTATGTGGGCATATAGTCTGAACTCGTAAGGACTCAGACCGTACAAATCTAGGTATGCGTGGACAAAAATCATTCGGTTGGAACGATTTTCCTCTGTGTCCATAAGTTTATTTGTTTTAAGTAGGCATCTACGTTAGTAACCCCAGTATATCGTGCAGGGGAAGTATATATACTAAAGACTCTTTTGATTAATTTTATGGATATACTTCCCCTGCACAAAATGCTTTGCTTGCAGAAAACTGTGCAGATCCATAAAATAGACAAAAGAAAGCCGACTGGTAGGACAGCCGGCTTCCGGGAAAAATTTACTTGATTTTCCAGTTTTCAACCTCTGGAGGAGGTCTTTCATGACTAATTTTAGCTCAAACTCTACACCATCGGATACCCAGCGTCTTGAAGTTATCCAGGAACTCCATAAGCTTCTGGCTACAGTGTTCCAAGCTGCTGGTGGCTCTATCGGTGTAGAACCTGTCATTCGTCTAATGCAGTTCAGCGGTGTTTGTGCTCCGCTAGCTACTCAGCCATCACCTACGGTAGCTGAGATCCTTGAGGAAGTAGAGGATGCTGGAATCAAATTGACTCCGGGATTAGTGATTAAGATCAATAATTCCCCGTTTCAAAAGGTGCGAGACGCAATTGCCCTATACACCAAGGCTTATGGTAAAGGCGGAGGGGACAACCCAGCAAGCGTGTTCTCTCAGATTCTTGAGACTGAAGTGAGGAAATCTAAACCTTAAAACTAAGCTGTAGAGGAAAGCCTCTCGCCAAACCACCAGCGAGAGGCTTTCCTCTACACTATCGGCTATTGTTAACCACTAAACTACGCACTGACAACTTCCTTAGCGGCGTACATCCGTTCAACGGTGATGATGCTGAAGACGCCATCGCTCTCAAAATCCAAAACGTTTATGCTTGATGCTGTGCTAGGCAAGTCGCTAGCTCGATTTCATCCGAAAAGTCTAATAAAGTTTCGCTTAATTCATCGAGAGCAGTTGCAGATAAGCTGTTGATTATTGATTGTAAATCGGGGGCGATCGCTCCCGATTTTTGAGACTAGCAGTCAGCCCTAAAAGCTGACTGCTAAATGGTTAATGACTAACTGCTGAATTACGCGCCGACAGCTTCCTTGGCAGCATACATCACTTCTAAGGTGATGACGTTGAAACCGCGATCGCGTGCAAATTTCTCAGTGTTGCGCTTCACTTTGCCGCGCACAAAACCGGGAACTTTGTTGAGTTCTGCTTGCGCTTCTTTGTTCCAACCGAGGTCAGAATCAGCAGAAATTCCCTTAGTAATTACTTCTTTGGTGTCGTGTCCGCCGAAGATTTCTAACAGGTGATCTTCCATTCCCAAAGTGAAGGAATTGTAGATCAAATCTGTAATTTGGTTCGTACCTTCGTAACCGCAGAATGGCTTGTAACCGATGGGGAAATTCTGAACGTGAATCGGTGCTGCAATCACGCCGCAGGGAATATTTAGACGCTTACCGACGTGACGTTCCATTTGGGTACCGAAGATGGCAGAAGGTTCCACACGAGCGATCGCATCCCCAATTTGACCGTGGTCTTCGGTGACGATCACTTCATCGCAGTATTCGCCTACCTGCTCTTTGAACCACTCAGCATCGTACTTGCAGTATGTTCCCGCCCAAACAACGTGAATCCCCATTTCTCTTGACAAAATTTTCGTGATGGCGGCGGCGTGGGTGCTGTCACCAAACACCACAGCTTTCTTCCCTGTCAAGTTTTGGCAGTCAATTGAACGGGAGAACCAAGCGGCTTGAGAAACGTGCAAAGTTTGCTCGTTGATGTAGTCTTCGTAGTTAACATCTGCGCCTTGAGCATTAATGATTTCCTGAATTTTGCGGATGCAACGTGCAGTTTCCACCACACCCATCGGCGTAATGTCTACAAAAGGCATCCCAAATTCTTTCTCCAGATACTGAGCTGCCATTGGCCCGATTTCGCGGTAAGGAACCAGGTTAAACCAAGCCTTTGGCAAATTCTTGAGGTTGTGAACTGATGCGCCTTCGGGAATTACTTCGTTGACTTGAATCCCCAAGTCAGCCATCAACCGCTTCAACTCGGTGCAGTCGTGGTGATTGTGAAATCCGAGGCTGGAAATTCCGAGAATGTTAACCGAGGGCTTTTCAGTTTTCCCTTCGGGTAAATCGCCTTTTTTCCGGGCTTTCTCGATGTAAAGCTGGACAATTTGCCGCAGGGTAATGTCGGCTGCTTGCAGTTCATTGACGCGGTAGTGGTTCACGTCCGCCAGCATTACGTCTGACTTGGTTTCTATGGAAGCTCGTTCTACGAAGTTTTCCAGGTCTTCTTGGAGAATGCTGCTGGTACAGGTAGGAGTTAAAACAATTAGGTCTGGATGTTCCTCAACGTCTTTGCGGGTGATATTGTCCACCACCTTTTCTTGGGAACCACGCGCCAAAACGTTCCGGTCAACGGAACTGATGGTAACTGGGGTGAAGTTGCGATCGCGCTCTAGCATCGAGCGCATGACGTTAAAGTAGTCATCGCCAATTGGCGCGTGCATAATGGCGTGGACGTTCTTAAAGGAACTGGAGACCCGCAGAGTACCAATGTGCGCGGGACCTGCATACATCCAGTAAGCCAATTTCATAGAGTTCTCCCTTCGTGCTGATGACTATCTATCTATCTGGAATGAGCTGAAACAGTTGATTTCAAAGGCTAATTGTCTCAGATTGTCTCAAACATCCACCAACCCCGATCTCATGAGCGGTTAGGGTTCTGGTGAACTGGCAAAAGTGCCTGGAATGCCCTTCATCTATATAATCCAGGCTGGTATAAGAGCGATCGCACTCTGGTCGATCTGAAACGATTCTTAATTTTTAGGGATATTCCTTTATTTAATGGGTCGAGGAACTCAATGCTTTGCGCTGTGCATCTAGCAGTTCTTGAATCCCTTTTTCGGCTAAATCTAAGATTTGATTGAGCTGAGTCCGGTTAAAGGTGCCTTCCTCAGCCGTTCCTTGAACTTCAATGATGTTCAATTGGTCATCCATCACTACGTTGAAATCCACCTCAGCCGCCACATCCTCAACGTAATTCAAATCTAAAACTGGCTCTCCCTGCAACAGTCCTACCGAAACTGCGGCAATTTGATGGCGAATTGGCGATCGCTCTAACTCTCCCTGCTGTATCAGCTTTTCTATCGCGTCTGCAAGTGCCACAAACCCGCCGAAAATCGAGGTTGTGCGGGTTCCCGCATCCGCTTGTAAAACATCGGCATCTATCGTTATCGTGCGTTCTCCGAGTACCTCTAAATCTAGCGACGCCCGCAAGCTGCGCCCAATCAATCGCTGAATCTCTTGAGTGCGTCCAGACAGCTTCATAAATTCCCGTGCTTGGCGTTGGGGTGTCGCACCCGGTAGCATCCGATATTCAGCCGTTAGCCACCCTTTGCCGGTGCCTTCTAAAAACTTGGGGACACCTTTTTGAATCGTCGCACTACACAGAACATGAGTGTCGCCGCAGCTCGTTAAAACCGAACCCGCTGCAAATCGGGTGAACATTCGTTCAAACCGAACCGGACGCAGTTGGTAAAATTGCCGACCATCAGGACGCAACCAAGACATCGCACTTGCCTCAAAATTCTTGATTAGGATACAGCAGTTACCAGTCAATTTAAGTTAATTAATCTGTTGAACTTTAACAATCTACGATGATTTATTTAGGAACGACTCACTGCTATAGCTTTCGGCTAAGGCGGCGAGTCGTTTGCTATCATTTTCGTTCTGCGATTCGCAGTTTAGCGGAGCGAGAGCGAGGATTATTTTCCAGTTCATCGTCTTGCGGTGTAATCGGTTTTTTGGTTAACACCTGCAATATCGGCGATTCTCTGAAACCATGCTTTACCAAGCGATCTTCTAAACTGTGAAAACTGATGATGCCAATCCTACCGCCTGGTTTAAGCCAGTTGGGTGCTTGATTCAGGAAGGTTTCTAGAGACTTTAACTCATCGTTGACGACAATTCGGAGCGCTTGAAATACTCGTGTGGCAGGGTGAATTCTGCCGTAGCGGTACTGACGGGGAACGCTATAGGCGATCGCCTCTGCTAACTCGGTTGTTGTCTGAAACGGACGCTTTTCCACAATCGCTCTAGCAATTCGCCGCGACAGCCGCTCTTCCCCGTATTTAAAGAAAATATCCGCCAGTTCCGCTTCTTTCCAGTGATTAATGACTTCTGCGGCAGTCAGCGATTCCTGCTGATTCATTCGCATATCTAAGTCAGCTTGGTGGCGAAAACTAAAGCCTCGCTCTGGAACATCGAACTGAGCAGAACTCACGCCTAAATCCGCAATAATTCCGTCAAATATTAGACCATTCGGTTGATATTTGGTGAAATTGCCATGCCAAAATTGGATGCGTTCCCTAAAATTGTGCAATTGGGTTTTAGCCGCAGCGATCGCTTGTTCATCCTGGTCAATCGCCGTCACCCTCACATCCAGTGCCGCTTCCAGAATTAACTGACTGTGTCCGCCACCCCCCACCGTCGCATCCAGGTAGTGTCCCCCCGGACGGATTTCCAACCCGGCAATTAACTCCCGACTCAGCACTGACAGATGAAAAAATGCCGGTGCTTCCGTCTGATTCGTCAAACTCTTGTCAATTTCATCCATCAAAAAAACTTAGCGACGATAAATAGGCGCACCCTCTATTTTGCCTATAATTTTTCCGATTTTCTGGTTGTACCCATGCTTATCGTTACAGGAGCAGGACATAAGCTTGAGCTGGAAGCTGGATTTCCAAGACCAGTTTATTCAGAGTGGAAATTTATCGCCGTTGCTAATTGTCGAGCGCTCTTGCCTTGCTCTCAATAGTAGCTGGTAGTGATTTTGGGCACGCTTTTGGTAAACGTTTGCCGCCTGGATTTGTCCTTGTTTGAGAAAAGCGCCAATTAACTCGCCCCCTGAAATAAGGTGGTCTGGATTGATAGCGATCGCCTTCTCAATTGAATACCTGAGTAATCAAGCTCTTTTTGAAGACGATCGAAGTCGCAGAAAAACCAAGCTGTACCGCCGTCAATTTCCGAATTGGCTAGTCATGTCAAGCTGCCTATTCTACTTGTAAACCCAATGTCCCCATCGCGTATGACGTCGCCTTGTTCACTAAATCAGGTCCCGCTTTTTCGGGTGAACCAGCATCGAAGGGTGGGGCTGGATTGTACTCCATCAAGAGTTGAGCGATCTTGGCGGCTTCCTCACCACAAAGCGCTTTAGCAACCACGAGACCAAAATCAATGCCTGCTGTCACCCCTCCCCCCGTCATGCGATTGCGGTCAATGACGACTCGCTCTGTCCCGACTTCAACGCCCAACCCGGTTAGGTGTTCCCGCATCATCCAGTGAGTCGCCGCTCGATAGCCTTGCAGCAGTCCTGCCTTCGCCAAAAACATAGACCCGCCGCACACAGAGGTAATAAACTTTGCAGTGCTTCCTTGCCGACGCAGAAATCCAAGGATCTCTGGATCGTCTATGATTGCCATCTGTTTTAAGCCGCCACCGACACAGAGCACATCCAGGGGCGGGCAATGGTCAAAGGTGGTATCCGGCAAAATCACCATGCCGTCATCGGTTTCGATCGGGTCTAGCGTTTTCCAGATTCGATGAATCTGGACATTGGGAAGCGCACTAAAAACTTGCTGGGGTCCCACAATATCCAGTGCGGTCATGCCGGGATAGATAACCAAACCAATAATCTGCTTTTGTGAGTCCGTCATACATCAATCCTACTAATAGGGCTTGCAATGAAATCTATCCTTATACTAGGAATGGCAACCCACCGCGCCTAGTCCTCGATTGAGTACTCTTTAAGGCACAACACCCAATCCAAGATGATTTCCTTACAGCTTTTATTTGAAGCCATCAGTCAGGTAAAAGATGAACAAGACCTGCGATCGCAACTCGTGCCAAAAATTGGTGAGTACTTTGCCGCCAAGCGTTCGGGAATTTTTTTCTTCGACCAGCTTTTAGGCGACCGCAAGTTTCAAAAAATGCTGAACGTTGCCTTATCCATTGAACATAATCCTGTGGCGCGTTACATAGCAGAGCGCCATACGCCTGTCCATGAAGGATTAGTGACATCTCCAAAAGCCTGGGCAATCATTTGTCCTCGTCCCGATCATTGGCACGTGATGGCAGGACCCATTATCGATCGGGGTCAATTAATCGGCTCAGTGGGTTGCACCCGTGAAAAATCCATGCCTGCTTTTGATGCCCAAGATATCGCTGATTTGAGTGCCATTTGTTTACACCTATCGGTTTGGATCGCCAGCGTGCGATTCGCGCCAAGCACAGTTAAAGACCCGATTTTGGAACCTCAGCACCAACCGTTGAACACCCATCGCTTAACGTCTCGTGAGTTGGAAATTGCCAACTTGGTGGCGCTGGGTCGAACCAACACAGAAATCGGAACTGAACTCTGGATTACCGAGAATTCTGTCAAGCAGGCTTTGAAGCGAATGTTCCGTAAGCTTGAGGTTTCGTCTCGTACAGAAATGGTTGCACAGCTTTTTGCGACACAACACCATTTTCCGAGTGCAAAGCCATCTCCATCCAACTTGGCGCTGAACGCTCACCAATAACCTTTGGCGGCGTTGCCTAAATGATTACGATTTCAGCAACGCCGGATTCTCTACGTTGTGCCAAAATTCCCCTTGGTTAAATGCAGCTCGAATTCCGACGTATCCTGCGGACAAAGCTCCATATAATTAAGGAAGCGAAACAAAAATCAACACTCAGTAGTAAACAGACAGTGCCAGTCGGAGTGATTTTGGCGTGTTTACGAAATTTCAGGTGCGGCTGCCCAAATCGGCTTCAAGGAGAGATGGCTGAACTATGGCAAAGATAGAAACTAGAACAGAACCGATGGTGCTGAACATGGGTCCGCACCATCCCTCCATGCACGGAGTGCTGCGACTCATCGTTACCCTGGATGGGGAAGATGTCGTGGATTGCGAGCCGGTTATCGGCTACCTGCATCGCGGTATGGAAAAAATTGCCGAAAACCGCACCAACATCATGTACGTCCCCTACGTCAGCCGGTGGGACTATGCAGCGGGAATGTTTAACGAGGCTGTCACCGTTAATGCGCCGGAAAAACTAGCCGGTATCTCAGTTCCCAAACGCGCCAGCTACATCCGCGTCATCATGCTGGAATTGAACCGTATCGCCAATCACCTGCTGTGGTTGGGACCATTTTTGGCTGATACGGGCGCTCAGACTCCCTTCTTTTATATCTTCCGCGAACGGGAGATGATTTATGACCTGTGGGAAGCCGCCACTGGTTATCGGATGGTGAATAACAACTACTTCCGCATTGGGGGAGTTGCCGTTGATTTGCCCTACGGGTGGGTTGACAAGTGCTTAGACTTTTGCGACTACTTCCTGCCAAAAGTTGACGAATACGAGCGCTTGATTACAGACAACCCCATCTTCCGCCGTCGCGTGGAAGGCGTGGGCACCATCAGCCGCGAAGAAGCGATCAACTGGGGACTTTCTGGCCCTATGTTGCGGGGTTCTGGCGTCAAGTGGGACTTGCGGAAAGTTGACCACTACGAATGTTACGACGACTTCGACTGGCAAGTGCATACGGAAACTGGCGGTGATTGTTTTGCCCGCTACTTGGTGCGGATTCGAGAGATGCGCGAATCTGTCAAGATTATTTACCAAGCTATCAAAGCACTTCCCGGTGGTCCCTACGAGAACTTGGAAGCCAAGCGTATGGCAGAAGGGCCAAAATCCGAATGGAATGGCTTTGACTACCAGTACATTGGTAAGAAAATCGCTCCCACTTTTAAGATTCCTAAGGGCGAACATTACGTCCGAGTCGAGAGTGGGAAAGGTGAGCTAGGAATCTATATTATTGGCGATGATAATGTCTTCCCTTGGCGTTGGAAGATTCGTGCAGCCGATTTCAACAACCTGCAAATCCTCCCTAGTCTTCTCAAGGGTGTAAAACTCGCTGATATTGTGGTGATTTTGGGTAGCATCGATATCATCATGGGTTCTGTAGACCGCTAAAAACAGCAAAAGGCAAAAGGCAAAAATAGGTCGGAAAATGTCCACCTAAAAAGCCTAAACCTACAAAAGTAGCAGCATATAGGTAGCGAATGTAACGGAATCGATTGTCGGTTAGAGGAGATAGTTTAACTGCTTCTAAAGCTGAGAAAAGATTCATTACAATTGTTTCCAATCGTTGCTACTTTTTTTGCTGAGGGTTTATTAATGGCTATTCCTGAAATTACTCAAATACTCTTGAGTGCTAAAAAAGAGAAAGGGTTAAGCTTTGCTGATTTAGAAAAGGCTGTTGGACGAGACGAAGTCTGGATTGCGGCGGTGATGTATCGTCAAGCAAGTGCTTCTGAAGAAGAGGCTAGTAAGCTGCTCTTCGCCTTAGAGCTTGACCCAAATTATGCTAAAGAACTAACAGAATGTCCGGTGAAAGGATTGGGACCAATTGTTCCCACTGACCCTCTGATTTATCGGTTTTATGAAATTATGCAAGTGTATGGAATGCCGCTAAAAAGCGTTATTCACGACAAGTTTGGTGACGGAATTATGAGCGCGATTGACTTTACTTTGGATGTGGAAAAAGAAGAAGATCCCAAGGGCGATCGCGTAAAAATTATTATGTCGGGTAAGTTCCTCTCCTATAAAAAGTGGTAGCTCGTTGGTAGGGTTGGGAAAGGCGATCGCATCCTGAGAGCGATCGCCTTCTTGATGAGACGCTGGAAAGCGCGATCGCTTCCCTGTTAAACTCCTGTTTTAAGGATTTTTTGGAGAAAACTGTGGCGAACCAACCCAATGCCGTAGAGTGGACACCCGAAGCTGAAGCCAAGCTGAAAGAAATTCCCTTTTTTGTTCGTCCCGCCGCTAGGAAAAAAATCGAAAAATTTGCACAAGAAGCAGGGCAAAAAATAATAACGGTGGAAGTTTATCAGCAAGCTAAACAACAGTTTGGGCAGTAGCAGAATTCGCCCGGAAGTTTAAGGGCGATCGTATTTTCGGTTGAGAGCGCGATCGCGTTTTGTCTCAGTTTTGCCTCAAGTATCGCAGTCGTAAATGATTCGTGAAGGCGAGATCCCCGACTTCGAGAGAGAAGTCGGGGATCTGAAGAGCCGAAACGCAACTCAAATAGGATTGCTATATCAGACGACACACACCCAGTTGAACGTTTAAAACCCGCTATAGTTGATCGTTGGATTGGGTGTAGTTGAAAATCCTGTGTTCGGCAAGCTGGTGGTGCCAGGAGTCGCGATTAACCCGCCAGAATTGCTTGTACTGGGAGTGATGGGATAGCTACTCGGCAAGCTGGTGGTGCCGGGAGTCGTGATTAACCCGCCAGAATTGCTTGTACTGGGAGTGATGGGATAGCTACTCGGCAAGCTGGTGGTGCCGGGAGTCGTGATTAACCCGCCAGAATTGCTTGTACTGGGAGTGGTGGGATAGCTACTCGGCAAGCTGGTGGTGCCGGGAGCCGTTATCGTCCCATCTGGCAAGGTTGTATTACCCAAGGGGGCGGGAGACTGATTTGGTTGGGTTGTAGCATCCGGCTGGGTTGTATAGACTCCGAACATGGTTGTCGGATCGGCGGTCGTTGTAGACTGTTTTGCCTTGGTCTTTTTGGGTGAAGAACGCCTAGTCGTGCCAGTCTCCTCAGAAGCAGTTTCCTTGAGAGTAGAGTTTTGATTGAGTTGGGACATGACTGGAATACTGACCAAATAACAGATTCCAAGAAATCCAGCGATGCCAACAAAACCTTTGACTAAATTTTGCCCCGCCGATGACTTTTCTGATTTTGATCTTGTTCGTGGATTCATGGGTGCTTCCTAAATTGAGTAGAGTACCCGCATGGTGAACAAACCTCTCACAACCCCGTAAATATACTTATAGGCTCCCCCTACACTTTAAGGAGTCTCCAAGGAGAAGTGCTATAAAATCAGAGCTATCTTTATCAATCCTTTAAATAAATCGGTTATTCTCGCCCGATCGTAAAGCTTCTGTGAAGTGCCTGTGAAGCGATCGCAGCACGTAAAAAGCCGGGAATAAATTTCCCGGCTTAAAGCTAAAGTAAGCTAAAGCTTACTGGTCAGCCGTTGGTTGACTGACAAAATTCAAGAAGCAAAACTTGCAAGATTCTCCAAAACTCTCGAAACCCAACCTACACGGAAAGATTTGTCAATCAGATAGCGATCGCATCCTCAGCGCTGCTCTACTCGCAACTTTTACTCCAATTCTTTAGTTTCTCTGTAGCGAAGTCGCGAACTTTCTCATCTGGGTCATTGAGAGAGCGATCGCGCAACAGCGGTAGAATCTGGGGATGGTTGGGATAATTTTTAATAATTATCTTAAGTGCTAACTGCCGAGGGTTGTATTCCCAGTCATCCTTACGCTCAAAGGGATCATTGAGGGCGCGATTGTGCAAAAATTCAAACATCCCAGGCTCGTCCTTCCAGCCATGCGCTAATTCTTGCACCGCAAACTCGCGCACTTCGTAGTCAGGGTCATTTTCAGCAAGATCGCGCAACAGTGGTAAAGTCTGGGGATGGTTGGGATATTGATCGAG
Source organism: Trichocoleus sp. Lan (assembly GCF_039961855.1). Taxonomy (NCBI): domain Bacteria; kingdom Bacillati; phylum Cyanobacteriota; class Cyanophyceae; order Leptolyngbyales; family Trichocoleusaceae; genus Trichocoleus; species Trichocoleus sp. Lan. The sequence continues at coordinate 159,771 of NZ_JAMPKA010000017.1, forward strand.
GATTCCCCCAAGTGCTCTTCGTCGAGGGTTGTATTCCAAGTATTCCTCACACTCAAAGGGAATGTTGAGGACACAATTGCACAAAAATTCAAACATTCCAGGTTCACCGTTCCGACCATCGGCTAGCTGCGATATCGCTGCTAATCGCACTGTCGAATACTCATCTGACTTAGCTAAAGTCTTCAGCCAAGGTAGAGTTTCAGGTTCCTCTTTCCAACCCTGTGCCACTTGCTCTACTGCTTCCACTCGTACAGCTCCGTAATTATCAGACCAAGCCAAAGTTTTAAGCCAAGGTAGGGTTCCAGAATTGTCTTTCCAACCATTTGCCAGTTTTTCTACTGCTGTTACTCGTACAACCCAATCATCATCGAACTGAGCTAGAGCTTGAAGCCAAGACAAAGTTGCTTGGTCATCTTTCCAATTAGCTGCAATTACTGAAACTGCTTGAGTACGAATTGCACGGACACGATCCTCCTCTTTTAGATAGTCTTGTAATGGGACTTAGGCATTTTCTAGCCCCTTTAGGGGCTGAAAACCTCTCTGAGCAAGAAAAAAAGGTCGATAATCAAAAAATGCCTGAAACCCTTGTGAATACTGGATTTATGCTCTTTTGAGCTGAAAATTTTTCTCTGTCTAAGTTTGAAGCCATTTTTTTATCAGTTTTTGTCTAAGTCCCGATATTTGATCTTGTTGTGATGCACATCGATAGGAGCATCTTCGGGAAAGCGAATTTCGGTATCAGTAGTGAAGGAAGAATAGAGATGTTCACCATTGCGTTGGCCTAAATGGTGCCCGTCGGTAATAGGTGTCATAGACCCGCCAGCACTCCGCAGTGCCTTGATTTCGTCTTCAAGAGCCTTATGGAAATCTTGCTGGTAGCTTTTGAACGTAGCACTGCGAGGGTTTGGGTTGGTGACCATAGGTGTTCTGCCTTTTTTACTTTGAAGAGATATGCTTTATGGTTTGGGGGCAGAAGCTGGCTGGGGCGGTTGAGAAAGGTAAAGAGCAAGACTACTAGCGGTGCTTAAACGAAAAACAAGACTCTAAAAAGGTATAATACAGGCATGGCAACCATTTCACGTTATGGTGTGATAAATGAAAGAGACAACTCCCGCCGCCATGCCCCCTTGCTTCAATAGATGGTGCAAACGCTTTGATGATATATTGACGCATCAAGCCCAAAAACGGGAGTTTAGGAACTATATAAGCGGATTATTGGGGGAAAGTGAACGAAAAAACCTGTCTCA